>NZ_JBITRU010000002.1:85303-198956 GCF_044540255.1 Streptomyces sp. NPDC086080 | reverse complement strand
CGCGTGGAGCGGGCGAGGAATGCGGGGACGGTGCATGGAGCGACCGAGGGAGGCGGGTGGAGCGGGCGCGGGGCGGCGAGGGCGCCGGGGCGGGGCGGCGGGTGGAGCGGGCGCGGGGCGGCGAGGGCGCCGGGGCGGCGCGTGAGGCCGGAACCTCGCTACTTCACCGGGAGGTGATACGCGGCCCGGTAGCGGTCGGCGGGGATGACCACATCGGCGGTCTCGACCGGGCGTCCCGAGGCGAAGTAGGTGCGCTGGACCACCAAAACGACATGCCCGGGGACACCGCCCAGCTGGACCAACTCCTCGGCGAGGCCGGGACGGGCGCCGACCTCCTCGGTCACGTTGTCCACGATCACGTCGATGGCGCGCATGCGCTCGACGACACCCATGCCGCCGAGCGGGCCCTCCTCGGGCAGCATCACGGGCGTCCGGCCGGTGAGGGCGAGCGGCTCCCAGGAGGTGGAGAGCATCATCGGCTCACCGGCCTCTCTGAAGAGGTACTTGGTGCGCATCACGCGGTCGCCGGGCTCGATGCCGAGCCGGCCGGCGATGGCCGTACCGGCGTCCGTCTGCTCGCTGCTCGACTCCCAGGTGCCGCGGACGGAGAGGTCGGCCTGCTCCTGACGGAAGGGCGTGGCCCCGCGCTCCGGGCGGAACCCGGAACGGGCGACCCGCCGCGGCACCGGACGCTCCCGCACATACGTCCCCGAGCCGGAGCGGCCCTCGACGAGTCCTTCGGCCATGAGCACCTTGCGGGCCTCCAGCGCCACCGTGTCCGAGACGCCGTACTCCTCCCGGATCCTCGCCTGGGAGGGGAGCCGGGTGTGCGGAGGCAGACGGCCGTCGACGATCTTCTTGCGGAGATCACCCGCGACGCGCAGGTACGCCGGCTGCTCACCGAATGTCACGGGCCACTCCCATCAGCTTGTACAGACAGCAACAGCGTGGCAACCGTAGGTTGTGCGAGGCAAGCGAAGGCCAAAGAATCACTCGATGTGATGACGTTTCCCGGGTGAGGGCTTTACGCAGGCACTTTCTCCCCGCTATGGCGCCTCTCACACCTTCATGTCACCGCTTTCGGGTGCGCGTCCCGTCTCCTCCTCGTAGCGGGGCATGGAGGTGCTCAGGCCCAGAGCCTTGCGTGCGGTGACCGAGCTCCGGGGGTCGATGAGCCGCAGCCCCCGGTCGGAGTACGCGTAGTAGGTGTCCGCGTCGTCCGCCCCGGCCGCCTTCGCCCACTCCTTCTCCGCCTCGGCCAGGGTGCCGGCGAGCTCGCTCACCGGCCGGTGCGCACCGGCCGGCCACCGGTGCGCGCGCAGCATCCGGGTCTGTTCGGCGACCGCCTCCGCGACCTCGCCCGCCCATGCCGTGTGCGCCGGCAGGTCGTCCTCGGCGAACTCGGTGCCGGGGGCGTCGTCCAGGGCGGTGTTGAGGACCCGGGCGGCCTCCAGATAGGCCAACTGGTGCGGGTCGAGGGTGGTGTCGTCCCGGCGCACCGAGCCGGTCAGGCGGGACCGCCCGTCCCGGTGGCCGAAGACACAGGTGATCCCGCGGTCGCCGAGGCTCCAGCTCTCCCTCGTCGGCACGAAGTAGTACACGTCCGCGGTGGCGGGCAGCGCCCAGCGGTCCATGACGTAGTCGTCCTGGAGGTCGTAGCACCGCTCGTCGGCGGTGCCGCTGAGCGAGTCGTCACCCGGGTAGGCGCCGCCGGGAAGGGTGACGACGGCGAAGACCTCTCCGTCGTGCTCCCGCGCGCAGGACACCTGGGCGGTCCGGTCGGTCCAGCCCTCCAGACCGCCGGGCGAGTTGAAGCAGTCACCCTTGCGCAGGGCGAGAACGCTCTCCGCGCGCGCTCCGTCCCGCACGCCCTCCCAGAAGTCGGCGGCGGCCCCGGTGGCGAGCATCAGCGTCCACAGCGCGAGCCCCAGCGACGACAGCAGGGACCCCGCGACGGCCATCCCCCGGCCTCGCTCTCCGCGCCGTTTGATCTGCCGCAGGGCGATCAGCCCCAGCACAAGACCGAGGGCCGGCAGGAAGCAGAGCACGCCGAGGACCAGGGAGGCGATGGCGACCCCGTTGACGGCGGCGGGCGGACGCGGTCCGTAGGGCCCGTAGAGCCCGTACGGCGCGAACCCGGGCTGTCCCCCGTAGGGGAACTGCGGTGCCGGGTGGGCACCTTGGGGGCTGCCGGCGGGGTACTGACCGTACGGACCCTGAGGGTCCTGCGGGCCGTGGTCGTGCGAGGGCCCGTAGGGCGGAGGTATGGACACGAGGCGCATGGTAGGCCGCGGTGGACACGCCCCGCCCCCTGAGGGCTTCCCCAGGGGGCGGGAGTGCTGCCCGGTCGCTCCGGGCGGAGTCACGTCAGAACTGCAGGGCCCAGCCGTTCAGACGGCCGGTGTCCCACCAGGCGTTGTCGCTGACACGCAGCTTCCAGGTGCCGTTCGCCGACTCCGCGGAGGCGTCGACCGTGTAGGTGGTGTCGATGTCGTTCGCACTGCCGCCGGTGCCGTACGACTTCAGCGTGTACGCCGTGCCGTCGGGGGCGATCAGCTGGACCTGGAGGTCGCCGATGTAGCTGTGGGTGATGTCGACCTCGACGGCCAGATTCGAAGGCGCGTTGCCGGAGACGCCGGAAACGGTCACCGGGGACTCCACGGTGCTGTTGTCACGGATGGTGTAGTCGGTGGTGTTCTCGAAGCGGTCACCGGGCGGGGGCGGGGGCGGGGTGGTGCCCCCTTCGCCCACGTTCAGCAGCAGGTTGGGCGATCCGCTGCCCGGGCTGCCCACCACGCCGGTGGTGGCGGCGGCGGTCAGCGCGGAGGAGACCTGGGCGGGGGTGGCCGAGGGGTTGTCGGCCAGGTGGAGGGCGGCGGCACCCGCGACGTGCGGACTCGCCATGGACGTACCGGAGATGGTGTTGGTCGCCGTGTCACTGGTGCGCCACGCGGAGGTGATGGAGGAGCCCGGCGCGAACAGGTCCAGCACGGAACCGTAGTTGGAGTAGCTGGCGCGGGCGTCACTCGACGTGGTCGCGCCGACGGTGATCGCCTCGGTGACGCGGGCCGGGGACTTGGTGTTCGCGTTGGTGGACTCGTTGCCGGCCGCGACGACGAAGGTGACGCCGGAGGCGATGGCATTGCGGACGGCCGTGTCGAGGGCACTGTCCGCGCCGCCGCCGAGGGACATGTTGGCGACGGCCGGCTTGACCGCGTTCTGCGCCACCCAGTCGATACCGGCGACGACCTGGGCGGTGGTACCGGAGCCGGAGTTGTTCAGCACCCGGACGCCGACGACCTTCGCCTTCTTCGCCACGCCGTAGGAACCGCCCGCGACGGTGCCGGCCACATGGGTGCCGTGACCGTGGCCGTCCTGGGCGGTGTTGTCGTTGTCGACGGCGTCGTAGCCGTAGGAGGCCCGGCCGCCGAAGTCACTGTGGGTGATACGGACACCGGTGTCGATGACGTACGCCGTCACGCCCTCACCGGCCGAATCCGGGTACGTGTAGGAGTTGTCGAGCGGCAGGTTCCGCTGGTCGATCCGGTCCAGGCCCCAGGAGGGCGGGTTCGGCTGGGTGCCGGTGACATGGAAGGTGCGGTTCTGGATCACCGAGGCCACGGCCGGGTCGGCGGCGAGACGCTTCGCCTCGGCCTCGGAGGCCTCGACCTCGTAGCCGTTCAGGGCCTTGGTGTAGGTCCGCTCGATCTCCGCACCGTGCTTCTTGGCGACGGCCCGGCCCTCTGCGGTACCGGAGCGGGCCTGGTCCGCCTTCAGGGTCACGATGTAGCTGCCGGCCACCGCGTTCGCGGCGCCCTCGTACTGGACCCGGCCTTCGGGAGCGGCCGGGGCCGCGCCCGCGGGGAGGGCGGAGACGAGGCCCGCGACGAGTGCCGCGGAGGCCGCGGCACCGAGGGTGGCCAGTCTTCGCCGGGAATGACGCATCACTGCCATGTGAGGGTTCCTCCTCAGTCGGTGGTGCGTGTGCTGTGGGGGGTGGTGCGGTCGACGCACCTGCCGCGCGGGTGGCGGAACAGACCAGCCACTGACGAGATCATGTCAAATGCACAATGGCCAAGTCGGTGCGTCAGCTGAAAGATTGAGGGTTCCACAGGAATTGCACAAGGGGTCCTGCACCGATGTCGTGGCCGCGTCCCCGGCGGCACGGAACCGGGCGGCCCGCGTCCCCGCGGGCCGGCTCGCGGCGGCGACCGGCCGGCCACCCGGCCGGCCACCTGCGGCGCGAGGTGGGAGACGGCGACCACGCCGGCCCGGCGACGGGGACCACGGCCGGAACTCGCCTGAGCGGTGCGGCGTGACGTCAGACACCGGCCGGCATCGACAGCACCGACCCCGTGAGCGACGCCGACGCGCATGACCGACCGCTGCCCCACAGCCCCGGAGGTCACCGAGCCGGCGCCCCGACCGACTGCCCGGTCGACTCCTGGACCACCTCGGTGTCGCGGCCCCGCGCCTTCCCGAACGTGCCGTTGAGGTCCGAGAGGGCCGGCGGGATCCAGCTGTGGGCGCCCTCGGTCGCCAACCCCGCGATGGTGCGGCGCCCGTCTGGGTGGTCCCTGGCCGGCAGCCGGCGGCGGCAGGAGGACGGACGCGCCGGGCCCACCGACGGGACCGGCCGTGATCCGGCACGTCCTGCCCCGCCCGACGTCGCTGCGGGCCTCGGCCGAAGGCCGGGGGCGCCTCTGGGGCGTCGTGCGGGCGGGCGGGCGTGTACATGGTGACGTCCATGCCGATCAGGCCGGGCGCGGCCCCGTCTCCCGCGCTTCTCCGCCTCCGACCGGCCCGGGCGGACGGAGAGCGCCTGCGGCCCGATGGACCGAGGACTACTCGGCTTTTACATGCGGAGAAATCAGGGAAACTTTCGAACCCAACGGCCTGTGAATGACCGCCTCACCCGGGCACGCGTCCGGGGCGACGGCCGCCCCCCTCACCCTCCAGCGCGACACCTGCATCAACACCTCCAACCCGCTGACCTGCATCTAAATCTGACGCAAGCCCAAACATCTGACTTTTCATTGACCGGCATCGGGGGGACTGCCATGATGCTGCACACCGGGTGAACAGTCGAATGTCACCCGAATCAACTTCGAAATGTTTCGTCAATCGGGTCCTGCAGGACCTGTCTGCCGGAGATCGCCCAATGGCGGGAATCCCCGGCACGCGCCGCGAAGAGCATCCGCACATCGTCGTGCACGGCCCGACTGAGCCCATCGCCCACCAAGGCGCCGTCCCGCGAGGACGGATCGAACCCACCGGAGTACGGCGTTCCCCGCTCCGGCATCCGCAGCGAAGGCATCGCCGAACGGAGGTTCCTCTGTTGTCCGTCGACCAGATGATCGAGTTACCTGGCCTGGACCGGATCCGCACCCAGGACACCAACAACCACCTGCACTGCCGCAAGTCCCAGCTCCTCGCATATGTCGGCGGCCGCACCCCCTGGTCCGACCTGCTGATGTACCGGGCCCTGGGCTCCACTTCGGCCATCCACCGCCACTGCCACCTGCGCGGCGGGGACCGCTGGGCGTTCGACACCCCGTACGTGAACGACGACGACCTGCGCCTGCTCGGGTTCGAGATGCTCTCGGCCGGGACCGTGGACCTGGCCCGCTTCGAGTCCGGTCTGACCGGCTTCCTCGCCGCGGGACAACCGGTGTTCTTCTACGCGCCCCGGCACCACTTCCCCCACTGGGTGGAGTTCATGGGCCGGGTCGGCACGGTCCCCGAGGAACACACGCTCCTGCACTCGTTCCTCGTCTGCGGGGCGAGCGACACCGACGTCCTGCTGGTCGACAACACCGCCGACGACCACGAGTACTTCCCGCTGACCGTGGGATGGGACGTGCTGCGCGACGGCTACGCCCGGGAACCCGAACGCTGGTTCACCGGCTGCGCCACCGTCCGGCAGGTGGCGGAGCCCGACCGGGACGGGTTCGAGGACGCCTACCGCGCGTTCCTGGCGGACTTCCGCGACGGCTTCGAGCTCTACGACGTCATCGGTGACAACCTTGTCATGGAGCGCACATCGGTCACCGCCACCTATCGCGCGCCCGGCGTCAACAGCATGGCGCTGCTGGCGGGTTCGCGGACCCTGTTCTGCCGGTTCCTGACGCTCACCGAGCACAGCGAGCGGGTCCGCGCCGCCTACGCCCGCGTCGCGCATCTGGCCACCGTGCTGTCGGACCGGGTCACCGCCTTCCAGGCCGGGCTGCCCGCCCTGCCGGCGGACCGGATCCGCCGCGGCCTCACGCAGCTGCGGCTCCACGAACAGCGGGCGGCGCGGCTCCTCGTCGACGAGGCGGCCGCCCTCCCACAGATCCTGCCGGTCCCGGCCAGTGGCCGCTAATCGCCTCACAGGGGAAGCAAAGTGCGACGGTTATACCTGTTCAGCGGCCTGGCGGGCATACAGGGCCCGCCGCTCGCCGCACTGCGGGCGCTGTACGCGCGGCCGGAGAACGCACGGTACTTCATCACCGCGGCCGAGGCGGTGGCGCGCGTGCTCGACCACGTCGGCGCGGACGCCTACCGCCGGGAGCTGCCCGGCGGCATCCCGCTGACCGCCTGGCTGCGCGGCGACCCACCGGACGCGGACGCCCTGGAACACTCCATCGTGGACGGCCTGTTCGCCCACATCTACCAACTGTGCCTGCTGCAACCCGCCGTCGGCCGCGCGGACGGCGACCGGTCCGCGCCGGTGGCCGCCATCGGCCACAGCCTGGGCCTGCTCGGCGCGACGGTTGCGGGGCTGGGAGTGACCGGCCGTCGGCAGTACACGGCGCTCTGCCACGACGTGATCGCGATGACCACTCTGGCGCTGATCCGCTGCCATCAGCTGACACCACCACGCAAGGGCGCGGCCACACCGATGGCGGCCGTGACGGGCATGCCGGCCGAGGAGCTGCGCGCGCTGGTGCAGGACTCCCCGGTGCACCTGGCCCTCGCGAACTCCGGCCGCTCGCACGTGCTGGCCGGGGACCCGGCCGACCTCACCGGCTTCCGGGCGAGACACGCGCGGCGCCTGGCCGAGCCGGGGGTGCGGTGGACCCACCTGCGCAGCACCGCGCCGTTCCACACGCCGCTCCTGGAGCCGGCGGTGCGCGCGACGCTGGAGGAACGGCACTTCTTGACGTTCCCGCTCACCGGCGACCGGCTGGCCGTACCGGTGTACGTGGCCGACGCGCCGGTCAACCTCCAGCACCGCGGTGACCTGTTGCCGGACGTCCTCGCCCACGCGGTGTGCCGCCCGCTGGACTGGCCCGGCACGGTCCACGCCGCGATCGAGGACTGCCGGCCCGACCAGATAGTCGACTTCGGACCGGGCCCCTCGGCCCGGGTGTTCACCCGGGAGACCCTGCGTCACGGCCACCACGGCCTGCGCTACCGCAGCGTCCCCGCACCGACCGCTTGAGTGAAGGAGCGTCCACGCATGCACTGTCTGGTATTCCCCGGCCAAGGCGTACAGCGCAGAGGCATGGGAGGGGACCTGTTCGAGCGCTACCCGCGGGAGACCGCGGCCGCGACCGGGTTACTCGGCTACTCCGTGGCGGACCTGTGCCGCGACGACCCCGACGACCGGCTCGCCGACACCCGCTACGCGCAACCGGCCGTCTTCCTCGTCAACGCGCTGTCCTGGATGGACCTCGAACGAGCCGGCCGACGGTACGACTACTTCGCCGGGCACAGCCTGGGCGAGCTCAACGCGCTGGTGGCCGCCGGCGTCATCGGCCTGATGGACGGCCTGGCGCTGGTCCGGCGCCGCGCCGAGCTGATGGCCGGCATCACCCGCGGCGCGATGGTCGCGGTGGTCGGGCCGAGCCCGGCACGGGTCGAGGCGACCCTGCGCGGCGCCGGGCTCAACCTGGTGCACGTCGCCAACCGCAACAGCGACCAGCAGGTGACGGTGGCCGGGGACCGGCCGCAACTGGCACTCGCGGTCAAGGCACTGCGCGGCCAGGGCGCCCGGGTCCTGCCGGTGTCCGTCAGCGGCCCGTTCCACACACCCCTCATGGCCTCGGCCGGCCGGGCGTTCGCGACGGTCCTGCGCGAGTACGGATTCCGCGCCGGGCACACGCCGGTGATGTCCAGCGTCACCGGCACGGAGTTCGCCCCGGACCAGGCGGTCCGGCTGCTCAGCGGGCAGATCCACCGCCCGGTGGAGTGGGTGCGCACGGTCCGGGCCCTGCGCACGGCAGGCGTCGACCACTTCGACGAGGTCAACGGCACCACCCTCACCGCTTTCATCGCACGGATCGCCGCACAGCCGACGGAGGAACTCGTATGACCACGGACATCGCTGTCGTCGGACTGTCCGTCGAAGTACCGGACGCGCCGGACCAGCACGCGTTCTGGGACATCGTCCGCACCGGCCGCAGCCTCACCCGGCCGTTCCCGGCGCAGCGGCGCCGGGAGATCGAGGAGTACCTGCGCTACCACTGGGAGTCGGCTCTGGTGCCGGACGCCGAGGAGCGGGTCGAGTTCCACGACGGCAGCTTCCTGGACCGGGTGGACCTGTTCGACCACGCCTTCTTCGGCATGACCCCGAAACAGGCCGCGGTCACCGACCCGCACCAGCGGCTGGTCCTGCGCACGATGTACCGCGCGCTGGAGGACGCCGGCTACACCGGCGAGCGGCTGGCCGGCAGCCGCACCGGCGTGTACGTCGGCTACGCCGGCAACCCCGGCGGGTCGTACCTGGACTACTTCTGCCGCATCGACCCCGCGCTGGGACAGCTCGGCATCACCGGCAACATCGTCACGATGCTGGCCAACCGGCTCTCGTACCTGCTCGACCTGCGCGGCCCCAGCATGGTGATCGACAGTGCCTGCTCGGCGTCGCTGCTGGCGCTGCACCAGGCCAGGTCCGCGCTGCTGCTGGGCGACTGCGAGATGGCCGTGGTGGCCGGCACCCGGATCGTGATGGCGCCGGTGCGGCACCCGCACACCCGGATCGGCATCGAGTCGTCCGACGGCGTGACCCGTACCTTCGACGAGGGCGCGGACGGCACGGGCTTCGGCGAGGGGTCCGGGGCGGTCGTGCTCAAACGGCTGGACCGGGCACTGGCCGACGGCGACCAGGTGTACGCGGTCCTCAAGGGCAGCGCGGTCAACCACGACGGCCGCTCGGAGATGATGACGGCACCGGACGCCGGGGCCCAGGCCGACCTGCTGGAGGCCGCGTGGCAGAGCGCCGGCGTGGACCCCCGCACGATCGGCTACCTGGAGGTGCACGGCACCGCCACCAAGGTCGGCGACCCGATCGAGTTCGAGGGGCTGCGGCGGGCGTTCGCCGCCCGGACCGACGACCGGCGCTTCTGCGCGGTGGGCACGGTGAAGGCGAACATCGGCCACCTCTTCGAGGGCTCGGGCGTGATGGGCGTGATCAAGGCCGCGCTCGCGCTGCGGCACCGCGTGATCCCGCCCCTGGCGAACTACGAGCGGCCGAACACCGCGATCGACCTCGACGACGGCCCGGTGTACGTACCGCGGGAAGCCCACGCGTGGCCGGAAGGGGACGGCCCCCGCCGTGCCGGGGTCAGTGCCTTCGGCCTCGGCGGGACCAACGCGCACGTCGTGCTGGAGGAGTTCACCGTGGCGCCGGCGGAGTCCGGCGAGGGCCGGCCGCCCTACCTGTTCACGCTCAGCGCGCAGAGCCCGGCGTCGCTCGGCCGGTTGGTCACCCGCTACCGCGAGGCGGTCGACGGCGGCCGGATCGACGGGAGCATCCGGGACGTGTGCTGGACGTCGAACGTCTCCCGCGCCGGACACCGGCACCGGCTCGCCTACACGGTCGCCGACCTGGCCGCGCTGCGGGCGGCGCTGGCGGCCACCGAGGCCGGCGAGGTGCCGGATGCCGCCGGCACCGACTCCGCCCGCGCCTGGACCGCCGGTGCCGACCTCGACCTGCGGGCGCAGTACCACGGGCTGGGTCCGCGGACCGTGCACCTGCCGCCGTACGAGTTCGACGAGACCCGCGCCTGGGTCGACTTCCCCGACACCTGGCGCGACCGGTTCGCGCTGGCCGCGCCGCGGATCGAGCACCCGGTGACGCACGAGGTGGGATTCGTGCCGTCGCCGCTCGCCGAGTCCGGCGACCCGTCGGCCCGCGTGATGGCGCTGGTGGGCCCGGACGCGGCCGGCACCGTGGCCGCCGCCCTGCCGCCGGACGCGGTGCTGCGCACACCGGGCGCCGCGGACACCGAACCGGACCGGTTCGCCGAGGAGCTCGTCGACGAGGGTTACACCCACCTGGTGTACGCGCTCGCCTTCGACGCCGAACCGGCGGACGGTCCCGCGGAACTGGACCGCCGTGTCGACGAGCACCTGACCGGCCTCTTCCGGCTGGCGAAGGCGCTGATGCACGCGAGCGCGGGGATCGACCTCGTGGTGCTGACCCGGCGGGCGCTGGCGGTCGTGCCCGGCGAGCCGGGTGTGGTCACGGAACACGCGGCGCTCGCCGGGCTGGCCAAGGCGATCGGCCGGGAGTACCCGTACGTGACCGTCCGGCTGCTCGACGTCGACGACGCGGTGCCGGCCGCGCTGCTGCGCACGGAGATCCTCGCCGCGCAGGCCGGCGTGTACGCGCTGCGCGGCACGGACAAGTACCGCGAGTCCTTCGCCGAGCTGCCGGAGATCCCGGCGGTCCGCGACGCGTACCTGCGGCCCGGTGGCGCGTACCTGATCACCGGCGGTCTCGGCGGCATCGGCCTGGAGACGGCCCGGCACTTCGCGGCCGCCGCCCCCGGTATCCACCTGTACCTCCTCGGCCGCACCGCCCTGCCGCCCGAGGCCGAGTGGGACGCGGTCGCCGCCGACCCGCAGCACCCCGCCGCGGCGCGCGTCACGGCGGTCCGCGGGATCGCCGCGCTCGGCGCCGGCGTGCACCCGGTGGCCGCCGACGTCGCCGACGAGGCCGCGCTGGCGGACGTGCTGGCCGCGATCCGCGCCGCGCACGGCCGGGTGGACGGCATCGTGCACGCCGCCGGCGTGCCCGGCGACAACCTCATCGCCTACCGGGACACCGACGACTTCGCGTCCGTCCTGCGGCCGAAGCTGCGCGGCGCGTTCCTGCTGCACCACCTGACCCGGGACGACCGGCCCGACTTCGTGCTGCACATGTCCTCGGTGGCCGCGGTGTTCCCGGCCCTCGGGCAGGCCGACTACGCGGCCGCGAACCTCTACCTGGACCACCTGGCCCGCACGCTGAACACACCGGAGCACCGCGTGGTCAGCGTCGACTGGGTGGCCTGGCGGGAGGTCGGCATGGCGGTCGCCACCGGCGTCAACGAGGACCTGGTGTTCCGGTCGCTGCGCACCCGTACCGGACTCGACCTGATCGACGCGGCGCTGCGCGGGGACCGGGCGGGATTCTTCGCCGGTGAGGTCAACTACGCCAGCGACCTGACGGGCGTGCTGCCGACGTACCCCGTCGCCCTGTCCGCGGACATCGAGGAGAAGATCGAGACGGGGCTGGCGGCGCTCGAGGAACGGTCCAGGCAGAGCCTCGCCCGGGTACGTGAGGCCGTGGAGTCCACCGAGGTACGGCTCACCGGACGGCCGGACGACGGGTACACCGACCGGGAACGGATGGTGGGCCGCTGTCTGGCGCACACCCTCGGTCACCCGGTGATCGACGTCCATGCCGACTTCCGGGACCTGGGCGCCGACTCGATCATGGCGCTGACCATCGGCAACAGCCTCTCCGCCTGCCTCGGCCGCCCGTTCGACACCGTCGACCTGATGAGCGAGCGCACCGTGGCCGCCGTCGCCCGGCTCATCGAGAACAAGTACGACACGGGCGCGCCGGACGACGACGGCGACGACGACGCGTGGCTCGACGAGCTGCTGACCACCCCCGGAGACTGACGTGCCGGACCTGACGCGGGGCCCGGTCCTGACGGGCATCGTCGGCATCGCGGCCCCGCTGGCCCTGGCCAACCTGCTCCAGCAGGGCTACCTGCTGGTCGACAGCGCGGTCGTCGGCCAGTACGTGGGCGTCACCGGGCTGGCCGCGCTGGGCGCGGCACAGCCCCTGTACTCGATCCTGACCTCGCTGTTCATCGGTGTCTCCGGCGCGTTCACGGTACGGCTCGGGCACCTCGCCGGCGCCGGGCGGCGCGACGATCCGAGCACGCTGCTGGCGCTGGCGGCCTGCACCGGAGTGTGGTCGGCGCTCTGCGCCGCGGTCGCGGTCCTGGCCGCGGAGCCGCTGCTGGCGCTGACGGGCGTGACCGGCGAGATCGCCGCCGAGGCCCGCACCTTCGTGGTGACGCTGTGCTCGGGCATGGTCGCGGTCTACGCGCTCGGCGCGGTGTGCGCGGTGCTGACCGGCCGCGGCGACGTCCGCCGGGCCACCGGTCTGATGATCGCCGCGAGTGTGCTGAACGCGGTGCTCGCCTGGCTGTTCGTGGGCCCCTGGCGGCTCGGGATGGCGGGCGCGGCGCTGGCCGTGGTGGCCTCCAACGCGCTGACCGCGGTGGTCGGGCTGACCCGCCTGGTGCGCGAGCAACGCCGGCCGCGGCCGGCCGGGGTCACGGCCGCCGCGGTGCGCGCCGAGGTGTGGCGCGGCCTGCGGATCGGCGCGCCGATGGCCGTGCAGTACCTGCTGATCGGCGTCGGCGTGCTGGTGCTGGTGTGGATCATCACACCGTTCGGCGAGGAGGCCCTCGCGGCGCTGACCGTCGTCGCCCGGCTGGAGCTGCTGACCAGCGTGCTGTTCCTCAACCTGTCCGGCGCGCTGATGGTGTTCACCGCGCAGAACACCGGCGCCGGCCGGACCGAGCGGGTCCGCGAGGGGGTCCGTCACTCCGTGTGGCTGGGCGTCGCGCTCACCGCGCTGGTGTCCCTGCTGCTGCTCGTCGGACGCGGGCCGATCGCCGCGCTGTTCTCCGGCAGCCCCGAGACCCGGCTGGTGACCGAGCGGTACATCCTCATCACTGCACCGTTCTTCCTGTGCTACACGCTGACGGTCGTGCTGCACGGCTGGTTCAACGGCATCACCCGCACCGTCGTGCCGCTGATCTGCACGGTGGCGTCACTGGGCGTGGTCCGGCTGCCGTTGTCGTACGCGCTGGGCCACGCCTGGGGAGTCGACGGCATCATGTGGGCGACGGTGATCGGCTGGGCCGTGGGGCTGGGCTACACGCTGCTGGCCACCCGGCAGGCGGTGACCGCGCCACGGGCCGGCCCGGACGAAGAGACCGGCGTGACGGCGCAGCCGGACGGGAGGGCCGTCCGATGATCCGGTCGTTGTTCGTCAGCGACATCCTGCCCCGCCGCCCCGCCGGCGGCGCGGTGCAGCGGATGGACCTGGTCACCGGGACGCTCGCCGCGCTGGGCCCCGTGGACGCGCTCTTCCTCGCGCCCCCGGACACCGTGCCGCCGCCGGAGGAGACCGTCCGTTTCGCCCGCACCGGGGTCGCCGCCGTACCGCCGTACACGGGCGCCCGCGCCTTCCTGGAGATCGCCGCGCGCGGGCCGTCCGCCGCCTACGCCGGTCACCAGCGGCGCACGCTCGCGCCCGTCCTGCCCGGCTGGTCGACCGGCACCCGCTACGACCTGGTGTGGTTCAACCGGGAGCGCTCCTGGCTGCCGCTGCGCGGACGGTTCACCGGCCGCACCGTCGTCGATGTGGACGACTTCGAGGACGTGCTGATCCGCCGCTGGTCGCGGCTCGGCCGGGGCGTGTGGGGTGTGCCGCTGACGCCGTGGCAGCGCGTGCAGGCACGGCGTTCGATCGCCTGGTGGGGCCGTGTCCACCGGCGGGTGGCGCGGGAGGCGGACGTGGCCGTGGTCGCCTGCGCCCACGACGCCGCACGGCTGGGCACGGGGCGGACGGTGGTGGTGCCGAACACCTACCCCGCCCGCCCGCCGGAGCCACCGCGCACCGGCCGCGGCACGACCATCCTGTTCCAGGGCTCCTTCGACTGGGCGCCCAACGCGGACGCCGCCGCCTGGCTCACCGGTGAGATCCTGCCGCGGATCCGCGAGCGGGTGCCGGACGCGAGGGCCGTGCTGGCGGGCGCGTCCACCCCGGACGTCTCCGCGCTGGCGGGCCCGCACGTCGAGGTCACCGGCGTGGTCCCGAGCATGGCGCCCCACCTGCGCGCCGCCGACCTGGTCGTGGTTCCGCTGCGCGTGGGCAGCGGAACCCGCATCAAGATCCTGGAGGCGTTCGCGCACGGCGTGCCCGTGGTCAGCACCACGATCGGCGCCGAGGGCCTCGACGTGGTCCCCGGCGAGCACCTGGCCCTCGCCGACACCGCCGAGGAACTGGCCCGGCACTGCGCGGACCTGCTCACCGACCGGGCCCGCAGGGACGCGACGACCGCCGCCGCGAGCCGGCTGCACGCCGGCCGGTACCTGCCCGAACACGCGGCCGCCCGCGTGCGGGAGGCGGCTCTGCGGGCGGTCGCGGGTTAGGCCCGGCCTCCGGGAGCGGCGGGGGCCGCGCCCGCGGGGAGGCCGGGAACAAGGCCCGCGGGGAGAGCGGGAACAAGGCCCGCGCAGAAGGCGGGGACGAGGCCCGCGGCGAGCGCCGCGGGCCTCGTCCCCGTCACCGCTCGCCGCTCGCCGCGTGTCACCGGATCTCCCGGCCCTGCGGCGGCTTTGCCGGCCCTTTGCAACGCGTGGTGCCTCCGCCTCGTCTCTTCGAGCGGCCATGAGGCAGTCGGTCCGCTTCCCGGCGGAGCACGACCGCGCCGCACCGACATGGCGTCCACAAGGATCACTCACCATCACTCACCTCGACCCAGGGTTGGCTATGCTCCGTTCACTCCGTGGGAAACGTGTCCGTCCCGGCGCCGTCGCCGTGGCACTCGCCGCCGCGATCACCGTCCTGACGGCCGGTCCCGGCTCACACGCCGACGACGCCGCCGTGACCGCGACCGTGGCCACGACCGACGACACGGTCGCGGCCGTCGAGTACGACCTGGGGGACGAGGTGTTCACCGACCCGCAGGACTGGCACGGCGTCTCCGAGGTCCGGGCCGTCGTCCACTACCCGCGCACCATCGACGGCAAGCTGCCGGTGATCGTCCTGCTGCACGGTCAGCAGCTCCCCTGCTACTCCCCCCGCGAGGAGGACTGGCAGTGGCCGTGCCCGCCCGGTGTCGAGCCGTATCCCAGCCACCGGGGGTACGACTACCTCGCCGACGCGCTGGCCCGGGACGGCTTCGTGGTGGTGGCGCCCAGCGCGAGCGGCCTCAACCACCACATGGGTGTCGCCCCGCAGCGCGCACGCCTGGTCAACCGGCACCTGGAACTGCTGAGGCAGTTCACCACGACCGGCGACGGGCCGCTCGCCGGTCACTTCACCGACGTCCGGACGGGTGAGCCGGTCGACGCCGATCTGAGGGACCGTCTCGACCTGAACCGGGTCGGCACGATGGGCCACTCCGTGGCCGGCGAGGGTGTCATGTACCAGGCCGCCGAGGGCAATCGCGGTGAGCTGCCGGACGGCGTACGGATCCGCGGTGCGGTCTCCCTCGCCTCCCCCGGCCCGAGCGGGTTCTTCGACACTCTGGTCAAGGGAGCGCCGTTCGCGGTGATCTCGACCGGATGCTGGTCGCTGGGGAACG
This sequence comes from Streptomyces sp. NPDC086080, assembly GCF_044540255.1. Lineage (NCBI taxonomy): Bacteria > Bacillati > Actinomycetota > Actinomycetes > Kitasatosporales > Streptomycetaceae > Streptomyces > Streptomyces sp. NPDC086080. Next base: position 183,363 of record NZ_JBITRU010000002.1, on the reverse strand, counting down.
AGTCGTACTTCGAGAAGGCACGCGGCCGGTCGCACACCGAGGGCTTCCTGCTCCGCCTGGTCAAGGGAAACCACAACTTCTTCAACACCGAGTGGACCGACGGGCCCGAACCGAGCGGCGGCGACGACACCACCTGCCCGGACACCGCGGGACGGCCGACCCCTGAGCAGCAGCAGAACCTCGCGGTTTCCTACCTGCGCGCCTTCTACGCGTACGCCTTGAAGGGCGACCGGTCCGCGCTTCCGGTTCTGACCGGCCACGGGCAGTTCCCGGGTGTCGACACGGTGACGAAGAGCACGAAGCGCCGCTGACTGCCGCTGACCGCCGCGGGACCCCGGTGGACAAGGCCGACCAACGGGCCCCCGGCCCGTCCCTCGGGCGGCGTCACGGTCACCGGCACGTCAGGGACCTGACGGCCGTGTGCACCGTCCTCGACGGCGGTGCCGGGATCGGCCTCGCCATCGGACGGCGAACTCGGTCGCGGCCGCCCCGGGCGCGGTGGCCCACCGCGCCCGTCACGGCGCGTTCTGCCGCCGGCCGGGGACGCGGACGCCGTCACCCCGTCCTCCGTCGAGCAGGTGCCGGCCACGAGGAGTCAGCCGGTGGGTGACATGCGCTCCGGTGCGTTCGCTCGCGACGAGTCCGGCGTTTCTGAGCACGGTCAGGTGTCCACTCACCGACGACGCCGGCAGCGCGAGGCGAGCCGCCACGTCACCGGTGGTGCGGGTGGTCACGAGGGCTGTCAGCACGCGCGCGCGGTTCCTCCCGAGCAGCCGCGCGAGGGCCGCGTCCGCGTCCCGGTGGACTCCGGGCCGGGTGCCGGACAGGGCCGCGGGCGGGTCGTCGTGGTGCAGCGGATAGACCACGACGGGAGGCAGCCGGGGGTCGGCGATCGCCACGGGCCGGGTGTGGCAGAAGAAGGAGGGGACCAGGCGCAGCCCCCGTCCCCGCAGGCGGATGACGCGGTCCACGGGGTACGGGGCGCTCAGGACGGGATCGCGCCACACGAAGGGCGGGAACGAGGCGAACACCGCCCCCAGCCCCCCTTCGAATGCTTCCATCCGGCGCGCCCGATCGGTCTCGCCGGTGGCCTCGACCTCGCTCCAGTCGGGGGCGAGCAGGCTGCCGTGCACCGTGCCGACGGCGTTCGCCACGTCGTCCAGCACCGTGCGGTCACCGGCGGCCAGGCGCCGCGCCCAGGCCGGCAGGGGACGGTGACGCGACGCCTCGCGCATCTCACGCTCCAGCCGGGCGCGTGAGGTCTCCCGCAGGACGCGCAGGCCGGCGGTGAGTCCCTCCTCCGACTCGGCGGGGGTGAGGAAGTCCGGCCAGTAGGAGGCGTCGGACGGCGCGAGAGCGTGCAGCATGCGGAACGCGGCCCGCACCTCCGCCCGTCCGGCACGCTCACGTGCCCGGCGGCGCCACAGGCGTAACCGGGCCGGGAGCCGGTCCGCCGGGGTGGTCAGCACGTGCAGGCCGAGCACGGCCTCCCACATGGGGTCCGGCGAGCGGGCGAACCGCACATGCAGGAAGTCGGCAGAGGTGAAGTGGATGCTCAGCGTTCCGGCCATGTCCGGGATGAAACAGCCTTGGTGCGTCCGGCGGAAGACTCGTTCCCGGCGCCGCCGGGCCGGGGCCGCCCGCCTGGGCCTTTCGGCCGACATGGAAAAGCTCCCCCTGCCTGGCATGGACACGCTCATACACTCGGGCCCGCGATCCGAATCGTCCCGTGTGCGCACGCGCGCACACGTCCGGGCCGACGCTCCCCCGAGTCGCCGGCCCGGCTCCCCCCAGAAGGGCCATGTGCCGTGTCACTCAGACGTCTTCTGTCCGTCCTCCTCGCCGGCGCCCTCGGGGCCTTCGGCCTCGTCGCTCTCACCGCCGCCCCGGCCCAAGCAGCACCGAACTTCAAGGCGCCCTACCCCTGCGGCCAGCAGTGGACCTACAGCCATCACTCCGCCGAGGTCCGCCTCGCCCTGGACTTCGTACGCTCCGACGGGGGCGCCACCTCGGGCGCCCCCGTGCTGGCCTCCGCGTCCGGAACGGCATACCGCTACTACGAGGCGGGCGGTGCCGGCAACTACGTGGTCATCGACCACGGCGGCGGCTGGAAGACCTACTACTTCCACCTGTCCGCCTACTCGATCAGCCACGGCCAGGGCGTCACCCAGGGCCAGCGGATCGGCACGACCGGCTCCACCGGCGCCAGCACCGGGGCCCATCTCCACTACGAGCAGCTCTACAACGGTGTCGGCCAGACCATCCGGATCAACGGCGCGTCCCTCGCCCCGTACCCGGGCTCGTACTACCAGAAGTACCTGACCAGCGACAACGGTTGCTCCGGCGGCGGCACGTACTGGGTCGACACCTTCGCCAACGCACCCGGGTACGCCTCACCCACCAGCACCTCCCAGACGGGCACGCTGTACGCGGGCACCAACTACGTGTTCTGCAAGGTGTGGGGCCGCGAGATCCGTGACGGCGCCGGCAACTACAACCACTGGTGGCTGCGCACCGACCTCGACGTGGGTCCCGCGAACCAGTACGTCTCGGCGTACTACCTCTCCCGCTGGGGCAACGACGAGGCACGGGACAACAACGGGACCGTCATCCCCACCTGCTGACCGGCCGGGGCGCCGGGCCGGGGAGCACGGGGCGCGAGTATGCGGGCGGGGACGGTGACGAGGGCGGACCGGAGGCACGGGGTGTGCCTCCGGGTGACCCGACCACGTACCAGGACCGTCACGTCGTCGGGCCGGCCCCCTGTGCTCCCCGGCCCCGCGAACCGAACCACTCGCGCCCTCCACCGCCACCGAGCGCCCCGACACCGGCAGATTGGACGGTTCCGGCCTGAACACATCGGGACCCCGCCGCCGTATCCTTACCCGATCGAGGGTGCGCTCCGGCCGGACTCCTTCGGTCTTCACGGGGTTTGTACGGGGGCCGCGCGCGCCGCGGCCACGGGGGATGTGAGGCGACCATGGCGGCGACGGGCAACGCGGTACGGGGCGGCACCCTGCTTCCGGTGGAGGCGGCACGCTGGGCGATGTGGACCTTCGTCGTCGCCAACACGGTGATCGTCGAGGCGCTGTTCCTCACCGCCGGTTCCGGCAAGAACGGGGTGCTCACCGTCGCCAAGTTCTTCGGCCTGCACGCGGCGTTGTTGATGCTGTTCCAACTGCTGCTGGTGGCCCGGCTGCCGTGGCTGGACCGCCGCATCGGAATGGACCGGCTCACGGTGTGGCACCGCTGGGTCGGCTTCTCGCTGGTCTGGACGGTCCTCACCCACGCCACGCTGGTGGTGCTCGGCTTCGCGACCCTCGACGACGCCTCCATGGGGAAGACGTTCGTCGCGCTGAGCGGGGTGCCGGCCTCCCTGCTGGGCATGCTCGCCGCGGCCGTCATGGTCGTGATCGCCGTGGCCTCCACCCGGTCCCTGCGGCGACGGCTGCGGTACGAGGTGTGGCACGGTCTGCATCTGCTGCTCTACGTGGCCCTGGGGCTGTCGTTCGTCCACCAGTTGCTGGAGACCACGACGTTCACCTCCTCCGCCTTCGCCACGGCCTACTGGTGGATCCTGTGGCTGTTCGCCTTCGGCGCCCTGCTGACCGGGCGGGTCGTCATGCCGCTGTGGCGCAACGCGTACCACCGGTTCCGTGTGGTGGCCGTGGTGCCCGAGTCGGACAACGTGGTCTCCGTGTACGTCACGGGCCGGCACCTGGACCAACTCCCGGCTCGTGCGGGCCAGTTCTGCATCTGGCGGTTCCCCGGGCACAACCACTGGTGGCTGGCCAACCCCTTCTCCCTGTCGGCGGCGCCGGGCGGAGGAGGGCTGCGTCTCACGGCGAAGGCGGCGGGCAGTACCAGCGCGGGACTGCGGAACGTCCCGGTCGGCAGCCGCGCCTTCGTCGAGGGACCGTACGGGGCGTTCACCTCGCTGCACCGGACCCGGCCCGGCGCCCTGCTGATCGCCGGCGGCGTGGGGATCACGCCCGTACGGGCCATGCTGGAGGAACAGGCGACCGGTGACGTCGTCGTGCTGTACCGGGTGCGCAGCGAGGCCGACGCCGTGCTGCTGAACGAGGTGCGCCACCTGGTCGCGCTCCGGGGCGGACGACTGCACCTCCTCACCGGCAGGACCGGTGAGGGCGGCGCCCCGCCGTTCGGCCCGGGCAGCCTGCACCAGCTGGTCCCCGACATCACCGAACGCGACGTGTACGTCTGCGGCCCGCCCGCCATGACCGCGGCGGTACTCGCCGGCCTGCGCGAGCTGAGGGTCCCCGCGCGGCAGGTGCACGCCGAGCGGTTCGGCCTGGCCTGAGCCCTCGTTCCACACCTGCCACTGGAGCAGCGCGCCAACCCCATGGCCGCCCGGGAACCGGCGGCCACCACCCCGGCGAGCCCGAGAACAGACCGGAACGCACCATAGGAGTCGGCTTGACCCTTCGCATGGAAACCAGGCGGCACACCGCTCTTCTCCTGGCGGCCGCGTTGGCGACCGGAGCACTCACCGGGTGCCAGACCCTCGCGGACGCCGCCTCCGCCGCAGGCTGCGAGGGTACCGAGAGCCGGGTCGACGAGCTGAAGTCCTACGGCGTTCTCGGCTCCCGGCCTCGAGGGACGATCGAGCCCGAAGGCTTCGAAGGCCTTGACGCCGGCTGCTGGGAGGACAGCGGCGAGGCACAGCTGTACGTCGAGCGTACGTACGTCTTCCCCGGCGACAGGGCAGCCGTGACACAGCACTACCGGGCCGCGGCGGAGCGGGAGGGCTGGCAGCCGTCCCCGGCCACCCGGCAGTCGTCGACGGCGGACCGGCCCGCGAACCTGTGCTTCACCCGCGGCGAGGCGGACGACGCCGCGATGCTGGACGTCCACTTCCTGACCAAGGACATCCTCGACGACGAAGAGAGCAGGCCCGGCCCCGAGTTCACCAAGGGAGCCGGCTACCGCGTGGCCGTCACCTCCTCGGCCGACGGCTCCGCGACCACCTGCTCGGACTGAGGCCGGACCGGTGTGCACGCCGCTTCGGTCACAGGGCCCTCCCGGTCTTCGTCCGGTCCGGGCGGTTCACTTCTCCAGGTCGGCGCGCATCGCGACGATCAGCTTCTCGGCCTCGGGGACGGTGCTGTTGGGGAAGTGGACTACTCCCGCGGTCGTGTCGTCGGCCCATCCGCAGATGACGTCGCCGTCCTCGACGAAGGAGGCCAGCAGGCACTCCACCGAACCGCCGAGCGGGCCGGGGTCGCCGATCGGCTCGGCCTGCGGGGGCGTGTCCTCCCACTTGAGGTGGTCGAGCATGCCCCGGAACAGGTACTCCCGGCGCGTGGTGGTCTCCTCCGGAACGTTGTCGACGGCGACGACGAGGACGTTCGCCTCCCGGCCCTGCGAGTCTTTGCGCAGATACAGCTGCTCCACCAGGTTCATGCCGTCGCGCATGTCACCCGGATCGACGGGGAGGTCGCTCAGCGCGGCCTCGCCGGTCGCCTTGGGCAGGCCACCCGCCTGGGCGGCGTCGACGACCCGCCGCGTGCCCCCCTGGGTGTCGTCGGAGGCGGGCGACCGGTTGTCCGAGGGCGTCGCCGCGGCGGACGAAGCGCCGGCGGTCAGGCTCGGGTCGGCTTCGAGTTCGCTGGGCTGACAACCGGTCAGCAGGACCGCGCCGATGGCGGCCACAGCGAGAACGGGAACGCGTCGGATACGCATGGGTGACTCCCCCGTGAGGACCGAAGTCCTCGTCGTTCGAATGGATTGCATGGACTTTCCGTAGATCGTCCGGACTCGGTGCGCCGGGTGACCGGGTGACACAAGGCGCTCCGGGAAACGTGATGTCGCGGCTGTTCCGCGACCCGTTCATGATCGGCCGACCGGCTTGGAATCCGCTGGAAACGTCACCGGGCCGACGCGAGAGGGACACGCGGCGTCCGGGGTGCCGCGGTCCTCAGCCGCCGACGAGGACCTACTCGTCCCGGTCAGGGCCGCGAGGTGGCGGTCGCCTGCGCCGGAGGGACCCGCATCCGGTCCCGGCCCTCCGGGCCTGCCGGCATACCGGACCCGGGGGGCCGGCCGCATCCGCCCGGTCGTCACCAGCAGCCCCCCGTCCTGTTCCACGGGTCCCTGCCCCGTCCGCTGGACCGTCACCGGCAGGCCCAGGGCCGCGGCCCACCGCACGGTGCTGACGACGTCCTGCGGGCACATGGCACCCACCACGGCCACGGGGTGGTGCAGGACGGCCGTGCGGCAGTCGGCCAGTTCCTCGCCCAGCCCGGGGTCACCCGGGACGAAAACGGGTCCCGCCACGCCCGAGCGCAGCGCGGCCAGGTCATCGAAGGACAGCAATCGGGTTCTCGGCATGGCAGGGTTCCTTCCTCCGTCGAGCGGCAGGTCCGGCGTTCGGACCGCGCGACGCCCGGCGGTACGTCAGGAAGACGCTCTTCGGACCGCTGCGACTGTCGCGCCACGTCAGACCACCCACTCACCGAGCGGGCGGTCGTACCGGAGTATCGGCGGCCGCTCTGCAAGGCCCCTGGAACCGGCGGAGGTCCCCTCGGTCCCGGCTTTCCAGCGAACCCCAAGCGGACGGGGCCAGCCTGGTGTCCCGGAACGGGGACGCACGACGGTGGTGGGGTACGGGGGGCCTCACCACCGTCGTCATCACCCGCCGTGGGACGGGCGCACCGGTGTCCGGACCGCGGTGCGTGTCACGGACGAGGACGCACGTCCGCTCCCGCTCCCGCTCCCGCCTCCGCCTCCACGTCCGCCCCCGCCTCCGGCCCCAGGCCGGTCACGGAGCGGTACATGTACTCGTTCATCTCCGCGGGCGACAGCTTCCGGCCCGCCTCGTAAGCACGGACGAAGTCCTCCGCGGACAGCGCCTCCCGCACGAGCACGGCGTGCCCCGGCCCGTCGATCGGATCCATGGCGACCGGGGAGTACCCGATGCGGGAGCCCTGCTCCTCGACGACGCCCAGGAGCATGGCCCCGGTGTCCCTCCGGCCGGTCAGCGTCAGCGCGGCGGCGGTGGCGTGGGCGATCGCGAGCCATCCGGTGACGTCGCCCTCCTCCTCGATGGAGCGCAGCGCACCCAGACCCGCCGTCAGGGCCTCGGCGGGCCGTCCCTCGGCGATGTCGCTCTTCATCAGCAGCCAGGAGGACGACGCCTGGACGAAACGGTGACCGCAGGTCCTGGCCATGTCCCTGGACCGGACCAGGACCTCCCGGGCGCGGCCGCTCGGTCCCGTCATGCGCAGCAGCATCCCGAGGACCATGAGCGCCTCGGCCTCCAGCCAGGGCTCACGCGAGATGCGGGCCAGTTCGACCGCCGCCTCGGCGATCTTCTCGGTGCCCGGCTTGCCCAGCAGCCCCTCGAACAACGCGCGGTAGGCGAGTGCCCCGGCCTCGGTCCTGAGGTCCTCGGCCTCCCGGGCGTGCCGCGCCGACTCCGCCGCCGCGCGGGCCGCCGTGGCGAAGTCCCCCAGCAGGTAGGACAGCGCCCCCATCCCGATCAGGGCGCGCGCCCGCGGACCCGGCGCGCCCTCGGGGCAGATGTCCAGGGCCGCCTTCAGCCAGCCCAGGCCCTCGGCGATGTGACCCCACCGGTACCAGTAGCGGTGCAGGGCTCCGGCCAGGCGGAGCGCGTACTCGGCGTCCCTGGACAACAGCGCGGAGGTGAACGCCGCCCGGATCTCCGGCAGGTCCCGCGTCGTCTGCTCCATGGCCGTTCGTGCGTGCTCGCCGTACAGCAGATTCTCGGCCGCCTCGGCCCGGCCCAGCACCCACGACCGGTGCGCCGCCTGGGCGGCGGTCAGCACGGCCGGATCGGCGTTGCGGCGCGCGAAGTCCTTGAGCGTCTGGAGCATGCGGTAGCGCCGGGGACGGCTGCCGGCCTCCGTGGCGAGCAGGGACTTGCGGACGAGCGCGGTGAGTTCGGGGAGCACCGGGCCGCCGCCGACCGCGGTGGCGGCGTCCAGGTCGAATCCGCCCGCGAACACGCTGAGCCGGTAGAACAGTTCACGCTCCGGCGGGTCCAGCAGCCGGTGGCTCCACTCCACGGTGGCCTGCAGCGCCCGGTGCCGGGCCGGACCGATCTCCGGGCCGCCGACGAGCACCGCGAACGGATCGTCGAGGGCCCGCGCGATCTGGTCCACCGCCAGCATGCGGCACTGGGCGGCGGCCAGTTCGATGGCCAGCGGCAGCCCGTCGAGTTCCTGGCAGATCGCCTCGCCGGTGGCGATCTCGTGGCTGTCCGGAACCCAGCCGGGAACCGCGGCGGCCGCCCGGGCGAAGAACAGCTCCCGGGCCGCTTCGGGCGGCAGCGGCCCGACCTCGTACACCACCTCGCCCGCCACGCCCAGCGGCTCACGGCTGGTGGCGAGGATCCGCAGTCCGGCGCAGTGCGACAGCAGGTGTGCGACGGTCCCCGAGGCGGCGCTCAGGACGTGTTCGCAGTTGTCCAGGAGCAGCAGGGTGGTGCGGGCGCCGAGCACCTGCGCCAGCCGTTCCGCCGTCGTGGCGTCACGGAAGCCGAGCACGTCGGCGATGTCGGCGACCAGCAGCCCGGGGTCGGGGTCCTCCAGGTCGGCGAGTTCCACCAGCCACGGCCCGTCCTCGTCGTCGCGCTCGCGGGCCGCCTCCAGGGCGAGCCGGGTCTTGCCGATGCCGCCGGCACCGGTGAGCGTGACCAGGCGGTGCTCCCGGAGCAGGGAGCCGACGAGGGCCCGCTCGTCGTCCCGCCCGACCAGTCCGGTCAGTGCCAGGGGCAGCCGGCGACCGCGCCGCCCCGGGGACGCGGGTTCGATGTCCACCGCCGGCCGCACCATGTCGGCGACGGGCGGCGCGACGGAGTCGTCCTGCTCCAGCAGCGCCACCTCCAGGCGGTGCAGCGACGGGCCCGGGTCGACGCCCAGTTCCTCCGCGAGCACCCGGCGGGCCGTGCGCAGCGTCGCCAGCGCGTCGCCCTGCCGCCCCGACCGGTACAGGGCCAGCGCGAGCAGTTCCCAGCCCCGTTCGCTGAGCGGCTGCTCGGCCGTGTGCTTCTCCAGGTCGCCGATGACCGCGGTGTGCCGCCCACGGGCCAGCTCGGCGGTGAACAGGTCCTCCTGCGCGGACAGTCGAAGTCCGTGCAGCCGGGCGGCCTCGGGCACGGCGAACGCGTACTCGGCGAACTCCTGGTAGGCCGGGCCCCGCCACAGCCCGAGCGCCTCACCGAGCACGCGGGCCGCCGCGTCGGCGTCCCCCGAGCGCACGAGGCGCTCACCCTGTGCGGCGAGTTCGGTGAACCGCTCCGCGTCCACCTGCTCCGGCCGCAGACGCAGGGTGTACCCGAGGCTCTCCCGGACGATCAGCTCCGCCGAGCCACCGAGCGCGCGTCCCGGCTCGAGCACCTTGCGCAGGCCCGCGATGTACGAGTGCAGCGTGGCCGGGGTGGGGGCACTCCGGCCGTCCCAGGCGTCGTCGATCAACGCCTCCTGCGGCACCAGCCGGCCGCGGGCGGCCACCAGGACCGCCAGCACGGCACGCTGCCGGATGCCCCCCAGCGCGACCGGGCGGCCGTCCACGCTGGCCGAAACGGACCCCAGTACGCCGATGCGGACCTCGTTCATTCAGTGCCCCGTCTCTCGGATGGAGCAAGAGAATGCCAGATGGAGCCGTCAAAGCAGAACGGGTTGTCGGTATTCGGACATTTGGTCGCCACCGCGATCCGGCCACACACGCTGCCCCGATACGGGTGAAGGCGGACTCCGGAACCTTTCCAGCGGCCTTGAAGGCCGCTGGAAACGGGGCGCAGCCGTCTGGAACGACGTTCCAGCTCCCTCACAGAACCGGCTCACAGGATCGTTTCCGGCCGCCCGGCCAGGCACTCCGCGAGGAGACCGGCCACCGGACCGGCCGAACCGTCGCGAAGCCGCTTCTTCTCAGGACTGGAGACACATTCCGATGCCCACGCCACTGATCCCCCACCACCCCCTCACCGACGACGACATACGGCTGCTGCGCTCCGAGGTGTCGGGCCCCGTGTACCTGCCGGGCGACCCCGGGCTGGCCGAGGAGGCCGCCGGTTTCGACCTGGCCGTCGTGCGCCGCCCGGTCGCCGTGGTGGCGGCCGGACGCGCACAGGACGTGGTGGCCGCGGTGCGGTGGGCCGCCGAGCGCCGCGTCCCGGTCGCCGTCCAGGCCACCGGGCACGGAAGCGTGCCGTGCGACGGCGGGCTGTTCGTCAGCACCCGCAGCATGCGTGGAGTCCTCGTCAATCCCGAGCGGCGCCTGGCGCGCATCGAGGCCGGGACCCGCTGGCGCGAAGTCGTCGACGCCGCCGCCCGGCACGGTCTCGCCCCGCTGAGCGGCTCGTCCTCCGCCGTGGGAGCCGTCGGCTACACCCTCGGCGGCGGCCTCGGACTGCTCGGCCGGGAGTACGGTTTCGCCGCCGACCACGTGACCGCGCTCGACCTGGTGACGGCCGACGGCCGCCTGCGGCACGTGACGGCCGACGCCGAGCCGGAGCTGTTCTGGGCCGTCCGCGGCGGACGGGACCAGTTCGGCATCGTCACCGCCATCGAGGTCCGCCTCTTCCCGGTGACCACCCTGTACGCGGGAGGCATCTACTTCACGGCCTCCTCGACGGCCTCGGTGCTGCACGCCTACCGCACCTGGGCGCCGACGCTTCCGGAGTCGGCGAGCAGTTCCGTCGCCCTGCTGCGTCTGCCGCCGCTGGAGAGGCTGCCGGAGCCCCTGCGCGGCATGTTCGTCGTCCACCTGCGGTACTCGTACAACGGCCCGGCCGAGGAGGGTGAGGCGCTGCTCGCACCGATGCGGCAGAGCGGGGAAGCGGTGCTGGACCACATCGGTCGACTGCCGGTCACCGAGACGGACTCGGTGTGCCAGGACCCCACGGAACCCATGCCGCTCTGGCACCAGGGGGGCCTGCTCCGCTCCCTCGACGCCGACACGGTCGAGGCCCTGATCGCCGCGGCGGGCCCGCAGGCCGACGTGCCGCCCCTCGCCGTGGAGATCCGCCAGCTCGGCGGCGCCCTGTCCCGTCCCGCGTCCCCGCCGAACGCGGTCGCCGGCCGTGACGGCGCGTACTGCCTGCACGTGGTCGGTCCCCTGCTGCCTGGTCTGGAGGAGGCACTCCCGGCGGCCGGCAACGGCATCGTCGACGCGGTGAAGCCCTGGTCGACCGGCGGCGCGCTGCTCAACTTCTGCTCCATCTCCACCCCGGAGGAGACGGCCGCGGTGTGGGGCGCGGAGGACCACGCCCGACTCCTCGCCGTCAAGCGCGCCGAGGACCCGTCCGGCCTCTTCCGCTTCGGGCCCGCGCTCTGCGACGACTGATGGAGTCACCGAACGGCCGGTGTGACGGACGGTACGGGCACGCGTCACCATCCGTCACGCGGCATTCCGGACGGCCGTCGGGTGACAGCTGCCCGGGTCCCCGGGTCTTCGCAGGCCGCGGCGACCCGGTACAGCCCGGCGGGGCGGGCAGGGCCGCACGGCAGCCCTCCACCAGGCGGCCGCCCGATTCGGCACCCACGCCGACGCCGAGATCCTCACCGCCTACCTCGACCACTACCTCCCCCGCACCGACCTCCACTACGACCAGCCCGCAGCCCTAGGCGCCCTCCTCCGCCTCGACGCCCTCCTCGGTACCCGCCACGCCGACCGTTTCACGGAGCCCGACGGCCTCTGGGACGAGTGGGTCAAGGGCGTGGGACGCCTCGGCTACCCCAGCTACGCCCCCGCCGAACAGCGCCGCTGGACAGACCTCCACTGCGAGTTCGCCAACGGCTGGACCCGGCCGTAGCAGCCGCCTGACTGCGGCTACGTGAAGTCCGCGTACGCCATGTATCGGCCGCACGTGCGGCACATGAAGAGGTAGCCCGTGGGCTGACTGTCCTTGTCCAGAGCACCCAGATAGCTCTCCACCGCCTCGACAGACCACCCCCATGCGCCAACCTCGCTGCGCAGCGCCTGCAGGGCATCCGGGAACATGGCCAGCTCGGCCGTCCCGACCGCCCCCAGGAACGCCGCACCATCACCGCAGTGGAAGAACCACTGCGGGTCCTGCCAGGAGGAGAAGCCCGGCGTACACGCGTCGACGGACATCACGACCTCAAGCGGGACATCGTTCCCTACCGGGTCACCAATGAAGTGTGCGTCGTACTTCGCAGCCGCGCTGCCATCCGCGATGCACCACGGGCACAGCAAGCTGGAAAGTTCCTCGACCGCGTACACCGGACCCACGTAAATGAACCCCCGCGCCCTCCCGCAGCAAAGGCACGTCGTGCTGGACTCAACGACCGCCCCGGTCGCCAAGGGGTCGGGGTGGTAGGGAAAACCGGGCAACTCCTCGGACATGCCGGTCACGCTACCTGCGCGCAGGAAGGCCGTGCCGGACTGCACCCGCCCTCGGTCCGAAGGCGGTCACGGCCGCAGCAGCCGAGCCTGCGGGTCATAGCAAACGAGCCCCATCGATGCCGCGAGATCGGCGGCGTAGGCCGAAGCCTCCTCGGCCATGCTGTACCGCATCGGGAAGTAGATGAACGGCCCGGACGCCTCGCCGATCAACGGCCCCGTCGACCAAGGGGAGGTGTCCTCCTCGTCTTCCGTGAGATCTACCCACCGCGCCAAGAGCCCAGCAACGTACTCCGCGATACGCGGTGAGGGTGGAAACTCTTCCTCCGTGTCGATGTAGCGGTCGTACATCTGCGTGAGGACCTCGCCCGCGATCACATCGTCAGCGGGCTTGCTGCCTTCCCACACCGCCAGGTCGTAACTCATGGCCGAACTGTGCCACGCCCTACTGACAGCACCGGCTGGCGTCGACCAGCAGGCCAGCTGCACCAGACGTCCGACGGCGCTGTTACGTTCCGTCCCATGACCGCATCAGACGACCTGCTCCGCCGGATCGAGCAGGAGCCTTCCCTTGCCACCGCGCTCGCCTGGCCTGGCGATTTCGATATTGAGCGCCGGGATCCCATCGAGGAACTTGCCCTTTCTACCAGGATCCCCCTACACGCGATAGCCGGTTGCGGCGCCGGCGGCACGTACTACCTGTGCGGGGATGCTGAGGCCGACGAGAGGCCCGTCCTCTACGCCGACTCTGAGGGACAGGCCACACTGATCGGCGCCGACCTCGTCGAGGCCATCACGCTCATCGTGGTGCTGCCCTTCTGGCGCGACCTGGCGAAGGGCTTCGCGATCAGCGAGCTTGGCTCGGACCTTCGGGCCGACCACCCGGACTTCGACGCCGAGCGCGACCGCCTTCTGCACGCCCTCGGGCTTGCCTCCATCCCCGAGGAGGAGGCTGCCGCTCGCCTGCTGGCTGTGGCTGCACGCACGGCCCCGGACTACGTGCCGCGCGTAGCGGACGACGATCACCTGTCGTACGAGCTTCTGTTTCCGAGCAGCCCCGCATAGCGAAGCCAGCGCTTGACGTCAGTGCCGGGCGATGACCTGTCGCAGGTCCGTGCCCAGGAGGTCCTCCAACGCCTGGATGCTGGCTGGTGGTAGTGGCAGCTCGCATTCTGGGTCTGTGGTGACGAGGCTGTACCTGGCGAAACCCACAGCCTCGACGTAGTCGAGGGCGTTCAAGTCCGTCTGGGCAGAGCAACAGGGCATCGTCACGGCAAGCGCGTCGAAATAGCCGTCCGGCAGGGCTGCCGTGTCCATCGCGTCGCCCCACCAGTCTTCGATGTCGGAGCCGCATACGGGGCACCGGACACCACACCAGTTCTCCCCGGGATCAATGAAGGCTGTGCCTGGGATGTCCCAGACGTCGTAACCGCCCAACGCCTCAGGAACCAGTTGTCGTAGCCGGGCTTGCGCAGCCTCGCTCGCAGCGGGCGCAGGCGAAAAGTGCGGGTCCTTGGGTATGAGGTGGAGCAGCGTGATGCTCACGCTGCCGACCAGCCGTCCAGCGAGACCTCCGAGCCGTCATTCAGGTAATGGTGGAGGGCGCTGGCGGTGGTGTCGACGAAGGCTTCGGGGATGGCGTTGGCGTCGACCCAGCAGACCTGCGAGTGCTTGCGGGGTTCGCGGTTCTCGGGTTCGCCGGTCCATTCGTGGGCGGCGAAGACGACCGTGAGGAAGCCGTTGGGGGCTTCGACGCCCCAGGCGCCGTGGATGATGTGGGCAACCTTGAGGGACTCGGGCTTCACGGTGAGGCCGGTCTCCTCGTAGAGCTCGCGGACCGCGGTCTCCGTGATGGGCTCGCCTGGTTCGCTCTTGCCGACGGGGAGGTCCCACAGGCCCTGAGCGAACTTGGCGTTCTCGCTGCGCTGGAGGAGGACGACGCGGTTGGTGGTCTTGTCGTGGACGATCACGGCAGCGACCAGCAGGGTCATGGATTCCAGGGCCGGCTTGAGGGCCTTCGGCTGGTCGTCGGTCTGCTGGGCCACGGTGTTCCCTTCGTCGGGCGAGTTGTTGGGCATGTTAGGCGAGGGCCTCGCGAGCGCGGCGGGCTAGATCGGCGGCGCCGGGTACCTTGCGCCTCTGGTAGACCGCGAGGGTGGAGCGGATCGAGGTGATCGCCTTGCGGGTGCGGTCGGAGGTCATGCCTTCCAAGAGGGCCAGGGCCTGGGTCCAGGCGGCGACGGCTTCGTCGGCGCGGGCCTGGGCGGCGAGGCTGTCGCCGAGGTCGGCGTGGGTGAGGGCGTGGACGCGCTTGTACTTCTCGGGGTCCCAGCGGGTGAGGGCGTCTCGGTGCTGCTGCTCGGTGCCGATGTGGTCGGCGAGGTCGGTCAGGGTGCGGGCGGTGTGGCTGGCCACGGTGCCGGCGGCGGGGCCGCTCACGCGGGAGTAGCTGGGCTGAGGGCCGTCGTCTCGTAGGAGGGCGTCCTCGGCGGCGAGCAGGGCGCGCGCGGCCTGGGGGTTCTCGTTCACGGCGGCGTAGGCGCGGGCGTGGGTGATGTGGAGGAGAGCCTCGGTCTGACCGTCGACGTGGCCGAGACCCGTGCGGAGGGCGCCTTCGACGAGGTCTACGCAGTGGTGGGGCTGCTTGAGGCTCAGGGCCTGGTGGGCGAGGGCGCGCATCATCCAGGCGGCGTGGCCGTAGGGGTCGGCTTCGCAGGCGAGCTTGTAGCCGACCTGGTAGTAGCGCTGGGCGGCCCCTTCCTGGCCGAGGTCGTGGTGCTTCCACCCTGCGAGGTAGGCGAGTTCGGCGACGGCGCCGAAGGCTGCCCGGCGTAAGGCTTCATTGGGGAAACGTCCGCGCAGCATGGGGGCGGCTGTGTCGGCGAGGTACGCGGTGACGGTGGTCAGTCCGTGCCCGCCGCCGAGGCGCTCGTCGGCGGCGCTGAAGGCCGCCGTGATCTGCCGTACGACGTCCACGTCCTCTGCCCCGACCACGGACGTGCCGGTGCGGGCGCGGAGCATGCGGGCAGTGGCTTCGTGGTCGTATCCGAGCGGCATGGCGACGCCGGCGGTGGTGAAGGCCGCGATGGCGAGGAAGCGGCGGCGCTCGACGTCGGCGCGGCCCAGGTCGGTGGCGGCGAGGACAGGGTCGGATTCCGCCGGCGCTTCGTCATCGCCGGCCTGGAGGCCGATCTCGGTCTGGGTGACCGTGCGCCCCGCTCGGCGGGACAGCGCCTCGGTCAGGTACTGACCTACCCGGCCCGACGGGGCGCGGGTGCCGTTCACCCAGTGCGAGATGGCCGACTTGTTGGTCTGGAGGATCTCGCCGTTCTCGGCCGCGATGCGCCGCACGTCTCTGGCGAGGGCCTCGTAGGTGCAGTCGACCGCCGCGATGACGTCGCGCAGACGGGAGTTGGGTTCTCTCGGCGCCGCCACGATCGCCTCCACTCCGGAGCTGTAAACCGCGTATACCGCTTCAACTGCCTTCCACCGTACCCACTGAGCGTGACCACCGGTTCACTTATCAGCAGCCGCCCGGAACGGCACGACCGTGATCCAGGCTCCCCCTTGGTCCGGGCGGCACCCCGAAGTTCCGTACGCCCACACCGGGCTCGGGCATTCCTGTGCCCGAACCCGGCCAATCAGAGACGGAGACACGGTGACCACCATCGACACCACGGCCATCACGGTCGAGCTGCCCGAGGCGTTCGACCCGCGCTGGAGCCGCCTGCCCGGCATCCAGGTCGACGGCCGGCGCATCACGATCGACCCGGCCGAGTACTTCTTCCGCTTCGAGTCGAACACCTGGCTCGTCGCCGACTGGGAGCTGGTCAAGTCCCAGCTCCTGGAGGTGGACGAGACGACCGAGAGCACGGTCGAGCAGCTCGCGCTCGACTTCATCAAGCAGCACAGCGAGTCCACCTCCGACGCCGCCCGCGTCGTGGCCACCGCGTACGAGGTGTACGCCTACATCTTCCGCGACGAGCACCTGGCCGGCCTCGGCCTGCCGCAGATCACCGCCGAGCACCTGCGGATGCTGCGCGAGGCAGCCACGTTCATGGCGCTCAACAAGGTCGAGCTCGACGGGCACATCTCCAACGTCGGCCCGTGCTGGTTCTTCCCCGCCGCCACCTCCGTCGTCTTCGACCTCGACGACGAGATGGGCGGGATGCTCGACGAGGTCTACCACGGCGGCTGGTTCAACGAGCACCGCCGGATCGAGTCCATCAAGGCCCACGCCGCGCTCGGCGGCCGGCTCGTGCACGGCTGCCAGTCCGTGCCGGACCAGTCCGGCGGCGTGGTCGCGCCCTACGGTGCCTCGATGGCGAACTTCCGCGACGACCTCGCCGCGTTCAAGGCGGGCTGGATCGAGCAGGTCTACGCCCACCGCGTGAACCCCGCCGCGTAACCCCACCCGATCAGGCTCCGGGGCGGGCCGGCACCCCTCGCCCGCCCCGGACGCCACCACCCATCCCCGGAGCCCTCCCGTGACCACGAACCCCAGCGCCGAACTCCTCGACAACCTGCTCACCGCGACCGGCCGGACCACCGCCGCACGGAAGGAGGTACGCGTGTGGTCCATGTCCGGCGTCGAACGCGTGGCCTTCCCCGACGGCTCCACGGCCATCTTCAAGTACGCCAAGAAGCCCTTCGACAGCGAGGACCAGGCCCTCCGCCTGGCCGACACCCTCGGCGTACCAGTCCCCCAGGTCCACGCCTCCGCCGTCCTGGAGGGCTGGCTCGGCATGCTCATGGAGGACCTCGGACCGTCCGTCCGCGAGGCCGACGACCTCGACGGCGCCGCCGCGGCCGTGATCCTGCACGGCACCCGCACGGCTCCGCCCTTGCCCGTCCTCGACCAGGACCGGCTGCGGACGCTCCCGGCAAGGGCGCTGGAGCACCTCGAACGGCTGCGCAAGGCCGACCGGTGGCAGGATGCCGACGATGTCGAGGATGCGCTCGACCGTATCGCTCAGGCCGCCGAGGCTCGCTCGGCCGGAGCGACGCTGGAGCCGTTCGGCTGGGTGCACTCCGAGTTCCACCCCACCAGCCTCCACATCGGCGAGCGTGGCTGGCGGCTGCTCGATTTCGCCCGCGCCTTCACCGGCCCCGGCCTGCTCGACCTCGCCAGCTGGCACGGCACCATCGAGCCCCCACACCCCGTCCGTCTGCGCGTCTTCCTGGAGCAGTACGTCACCGCCGGCGGCACCCCCGACGCCCTCGCCCCGCGCGGCGGGCTCACCGCCGAGAACTGGGCCCTGGGCTGGCACCGCATGTGGGCCGTCGAGTGGTTCATGGAGCAGTCCATCCGCTGGATCAACGACCCGGCCACCGACCCCGCCTACACCAAGGCCGTCCGCCGCCACCTCACCGACGTCCTCCACCTCCTGGAGATCTGACGTGCTCGCCCAGGCATCCCCCTGGCACGCCCACGCCCTCCAGCGCACCGCCGCCGGACTCGCCGAACCTCTGGCCGTACCCGCCCGGATGGAATGGACGACGAGACCCGGCCAAGGTCCCGGCGCCGACGCCCTCGGCCCCGACCTGCGCGGCAAGCGACTCCTGGAACTCGGCTGCGGCCCCGGCCACAACGCCGCCCATCTCGCCACCCGCCATGGCGCCCGTGTCACCGGCGTCGACCTGGTCGGCCTCCAGGTCCGCCGCGCCCGCTCCCACTACGGACGGCTGAACAGCCTCACCTTCGTCGCCGGCCACGCCCTGCACTACCTGCACGCCTCCGACGAGCAGTTCGACGCGATCTACTCCGTCTTCGGCGCCGTCGGCCTCGTCGCCCCCGAGCTCCTGTTGCCGGCCGTGGCCCAGCGCCTCACGCCCGGCCGGGTGCTCGTCTTCTCTGTCCCTCACCCGCAGCGCGGCGGCCGAAGCCCCTCGGGCGCCGACCGACCTCGTCGCGACCACGTCACTCTTCCCGATCGCACCCGCCTACCCATCGCCCGCTGGGAGTTCTCCACGGACCGGTGGGAGAAGCACCTCAGCCAGGCGGGCTTCTGGCTCACCTCAGCCCAGGAGTTCCACGACCCCCGCATGGGCCACTGGCCCACCACCCTGCTGATCCGCGCCCGCAAGCTCTGACAGCCACCCGCCCGGCTTCCCCCCGGAGGAACCGATGCGCCCGCCCTACCTGCTTCTCGACATCGACGGCGTCCTCATACCCTTCCCCGACGAGCACGGCTCGACCCCGGCCACGCACGCCCGCCACGACGTCGTCCCCGCCGGCCGCAGCACCAACAACCCGGTCACCGTCTGGCTCAACCCCGACCACGGCCGCCTGCTCATGGACGTCATCCGTACCGGCTTGGTCACTCCGGCCTGGTGCACCAGCTGGCGGCAGGACGCCACCACCCTCATCGGGCCCCTTCTCGACCTCCCGGCCCTGCCGTACGTCGATCTCCCGCGTCCGCAGATCACCACCAGCCACCCCAACGGCTACCTGTGGAAGCGTGACCACGTCGACGCCTGGCTGGGCGACGCCCCCGCCATCTGGATCGACGACGACTTCACCGGCCTCGACCATGGATGGGCGGCGGAGCGCACTGCGAAGGGAACGTCGACCCTCCTCATTCAGCCCGACCCACACCACGGGCTGCAGCCCGGGCACCTGACCGGGCTCACGACGTGGGTCTCGCAGTTACCCACAGCCCGCGCCGCCTGACGCCCTGATGCCCTCGCTGCCACGAGCAGAGAGGGCATCAGAGTGTTGCTCGAGCGTGAGCCGCCTGCGGTCTGTGGCACGTATCGGCGGCGCTGATGTCGGAGTCGGCTGGAACACTGCGGTCGTGATCAACGAGATGACCCCAGACCTTTCTGGTGCTCCCGCCAGCTCCCTGCCACCCAGAGCACAGGCAGAGCTCGCTGGCACCGCCTGGGAAGAGTTGCCGCACGTCTGTACGGGCCGGCACGGTGTGCCTGACACACCGGACATCCTCGGCGCTGTGCTCGCCGCCGACCCGGCCCGCCGGGTACGGGCGGTAGGCGATCTGTATCGGCTGCTCCTCAATCAGGAGCAGGTGTTTCCGGCGACCGCTCCGGCAGCCTTGGTCCTGGCCGGTCTTCTCGACGATCCGCGCACCCTCGCCGAAGACCGGTGGGAGCGCAGGGCCGGTCGGCGGTCGCTTCGCGCCGAACTGCTGAACTGGCTGGCTTCGTTCGCCGACATCGCCCGCCTGGACGTCGAGGGCGGCGTCGGCACGGCGCAGAATCTGGCCGCCGCCCGAACGGCAAGGCCAACACTCCACGACCGCATCGCGGACTTCTGCGACGCCGACGATCCACTGGTGAAGGAGGCCGCGCTCGCGGCCACCGCCCTGCTCCTGACCGACCCCGCCCTCGCCTCGTCCGTACCCCGGCACGCGCCCGCCGTTCGCGAGGTCCTTGCCGTGAGCGCGGACTCGTACTACCGGTGGATCGCCCGAGAACGGCTGGCTGCCTGGGGGGAGGATGTCACTGGTCTCGTCACTGCGGAGAAGGAGCGCCGCGCGGCCCTGGACCGGGCAGGCAAGTTGGCGGAGGACCCGTTCGGCGGCCAGGAGCAGGAGCAGGCGATCCGCTGGCTGGAAGATCAACCCGAGGACACCGCTACTCCGGAACGACTCGGCCGCCGGCGTGAGGACCGGACCGCTCCCATGCCGGCTGCCCTGCACGAGCCAGCACCCGAGCCGCCCGTGGCCGCCCCTGGAAGCGAGGCGGGGTACCGCGGCCCGTGGCGGATCGCCCGGGAGGAGGAGCGCGCCGAGTGGACGTTCACGCCGTACGTAGGAGTCGGCCCCCTGCACTTCGGGATGACCTTGGAGGAGATCACCCGCGTCCTCGGCGAAGGACCGGCCGTCTCGTCCTACTCCCACCACGGCGAAGACCAGCCGCCCGACCGCGCCGACTTCGCCGAGACCGGGATCAGAGCCCTCTTCCGGGACGGCCGCCTGGGATGTGTCGCCGTGGACGCCCTTACCGGCCCCCAGGTGAGACTGGACGCAGCCCCGCTGACCGGCTGCGCGCCTTCCCACGTGGAGGACTGGCTCGTCCACCGCACAACACGGCTCGGCAGCCTGGCGTACAGCGTCGCTGGCGATCCGGTCCTCGCCGACCTCGGCCTGGCGATCCGCTCCCAGCGGGCCGGTGACATCGTCCTGACCCGCCCCCTCTTCCTGCTCCACGACTGGCTCGACCTGTGGCACGCACTGCCCAGCGAGGAGTGGAACTGCTCGTGAAGCGTTGTTCGCCGGTCGGCCTCACCTGAGTGCGAGGCCGACCGGAGCGACATCTCGTCCACTCGAGCGATATGGGGGGCCGTCCGCGTGATCGCCGGAACGGCGGTGCCGCCTCACCGTCCCAGCGGTCAGTAGTGGTAACGAGCCGCGAGGATGACGATCTCTTTGTCCGTCACCAGGTAGACGAGGCGGTGCTCGTCGTCGATCCGCCGCGACCAGGCCCCGGGCAAGTGATACTCCAGCGGCTCGGGCTTGCCGATCCCCGTGAAGGGGTCCCTCTTGACGTCCTCGATGAGCTTGTTGATCCGAGCAAGCATCTTGCGGTCGTTCTTGAGCCAGGACGTGTAGTCCTCCCAACCCTGCTCCTCGAAAACGAGCCTCACGCAGCACCCTCACGTGCCGCATCCGGCGAGTCGGGGTCGATCAGCTCTCGCTCCGACACGCCGATGTTGGCCAGGGCGTTCTCGTACGCCTTGAGCAGTCGGCGAGCGTTCGCCGGAGAGCGCAGGAGGTACGAGCCTTCGCGCAGCGCTGCATAATCCTCGGCCGAGACGAGCACGGCATTACCGTGCTTGGAGACGATCTCGATGGCCTCGTGGTTGTCGTTGACCTTCTTGATCAGCGGAAAGAGAGACTTGCGGGCTTCGCTCGCAGTGATGGACATGACCTGCCCCTTTCCGATGGTGGTACGGAATAACGTACCACTCGGCCCGCTCACGGGGGGAGCAAACCCCTGCCGAAGGATCAGATCCCAGCGCTGCCCAGCACGGAAAACAGCAAGGGCCGACCCCCGGCAGGCCTGGGGCCGGCCCTTGCCACCTCAGCACTTGGCGTGGCTCCCGACGGCCACTCACGGTCGTCCCGACGACTGGCTGAGCCTCTCGCCCGTCATCCCCAAACGCGCCTGTTCCTCCTCGACGATCCGGCGTGCCAGCTCGGTGTCCGACACGTCGACCGCGTCCGGGGTGGCTTCCGCCATGGCGCTGCGTCGGGCATAGGCATCGAACAGGCGCGTCTTGGTTTCCAGCATCTTCACCATGCGTTCGTCCACACCTCCCGTGGCGAGGAGACGGTGCACGCGAACCGGCCTGACCTGGCCCATACGGTGAGCCCGGGCCACCGCCTGATGCTCGATGGTCGGCTTGATCTGGGGTTCGCAGATGACCACGACGGAGGCAGCCTGCATATTGAGGCCGACGCCCGCGGCCTGGATCTGCCCCAGGAGCACCGCCGGGCCCTGGACACCGGCGAAGTCGTCGACGGTCTCCTGGCGACGCTGGGCCGGGACGCCACCGGTCAGCGGACCGAACACCGGAGTGGCCCTGCCGGTTCCGGCCGCGAGGGCCTCCTTCACCACGGCCAGTACGTCCTTGAAGGTGGAGAAGACCACCGTCTTCTGCCCGTTCTCGCCGGCCTCCTGAACGATCTCCCGGAGCCGCTCCAGCTTGGCCGACTTCTCGGGGCGCATGTACGCGGCCCTGCGCATGGCCATGAAGTTGCCCGCGCGCACGGCTTCGCGGTACGCCTCCTCGTCCGAAGCGCTCAGCTCCTCCCACTCGTCGGTCTGCTGGAGGCTCGGGAGTTCCGTCAGCACGTCCTCCTGGTTGCGCCGCAGGTAGACCGGGGCCACAGCCTTGCGGAAGGCGACCGATCCGGCCAATGCGTCCCGTTCACCGAGGGAGTCCGCGACGTCGCCGTCGAGCATCCGGACCAAGTTGCGGAACTCCACGACCCTGTTCTCCATCGGGGTTCCGGTCATGAAAAGGGTGCGCTCGCAACGCTCCACCCACAGGCCGACCGCTTGGGACCGCTTGGCCTTCGGGTTCTTCACGGAGTGCGCCTCATCGACCACCAGCAACCCGACCTCCCCGCCGCCCGGTGCCGGAAAGCCGCGCAGTGCGTCGAACGTGGTCACCCCGACGCCGCCCCGCCCCTTCCAGTCGGCGAACGCGTCATGCCGGTCGGGACCGTGGAGCACCATGACGCGCAGGGCGCTGCGGGCCTCGATCTCCCGTGTCCAGTTCACGAGGACGCTCGCCGGACAGACGACCATGTGGTGACTCCGCCCCTCGGCGGCCAGGTGGGCGAGGACGGCGATCGCCTGGATGGTCTTCCCGAGGCCCATCTCGTCGCCGAGTATCACCTTGCGCTGCGCAAGCGCGAACCGTGCGCCGAACGCCTGGTAGCCGCGCAGTGAGACCCGTCGGTGCGTGTCGTCGAGATGCTGGGTCCGTACCCGCTCCGCAATCCCGTCCGGCAGAAAGCCCTCTGCGGCAGCCGCGTCCGGCAGCCGCCCGGAGATCTCCGCGAGCAGGCTGTAGTACTCGGCGGAGCGGAGTTCGAAGTCCACCCAGGCCGCGACGTCGGACGAGACCCCCCGGAGCAGGTCCACCGACGCCTGGGCGAGCAGCTCCGACAGCCCGGCCTGCTCCGCCTCGTCCACCAGCGACCGGATCTCGGCGACCGCCGCCCACGCACGGGCCTTCTTCTCCCGGCCGGCCAGCAGCATCCGGACCCTTCCGGCGGCGGGCCTCGCGTCGGCCAGCAACGGACCGAGCCGTTCCACCAGGACGGTCGCCTTGTCGACCGCACGCCGAGCGTCCGGGCCGGCCTCCACCAGGACGTGCAGGGCCATGACGAGCGCGGTGGTGCTCGGTTCCGGCCGGTCCACGTCGATGTGGACGGCCACGGTCTCGTGCACGGCCTCGGAGAGCCGGCGGGCGGCGGCGAGCATCTGGTCGACGGTGCGCTGCCCGACACCGGGAATCTGCCGCAGCCGGTAGGGGCCCGCTTCGAGAACACTGCCCAGGGTGCGCAGTCCGCTCTTCTCGACGCTCCCCAGCCGCAGCCGCCCTTCGGTGACGTCCTGCAGCCGGGCGACGGGAATGGCGTCGAGCTCCCGCTTCACCGCCGCATCGTGGATCGGCTTCAGCGCCGCCCGTACCGCCTCCACCGCCCTTCCGTGGTCACCGACCACGGCCTGCGCCGCCTCACACAGTCGCGCTCCCCTCGCGACCGTGTCCCGCTCACCACGCCCCACGCTCCCCGCCCTTCTCCGCCCCTGCCCGGCATCTTCCCACCGCCCGCACCGGGCCTCGACCGGCGTTCGCCACTCCGTGCGGATCTACGGAGCCCGGGGCAGTCCTTCACCCTTCCAGGCTTACGACCGCCGGCAGGATCGGCACCATGAGCGGTAGCAGGAAGTATTCGATCAGCCTGCCCGAGGATCTCGCCGAGGCCGTACGCGCCCATGTCGGGCCCGGCGGTTTCTCCGCCTACGTCGCCGAGGCTCTCGAACAGCGGGTCGCCATGGACAAGCTGCGGGAGATCGTCGCCAACTTCGAGACCGACAACGAAGCTCTCACCCGCGAGGAGGTCGAGGCCGCCCGGGCGCTGCTGCGCCACGACCACCGGCAGGCCGGCGGGGCGGCCGTCTGATGCCCGGCACCCTCCTGCTCGACAGCGAAGGACTCTCGAAGCTCTACCGCAAGGACCGCACCGTCGTGGCCATGGTCCAGGCGGCGTCGGAGGAGGGCGTCCGCGTCGCCACCAGCGCCATGACCACGCTTGAGGCCGACTACGAGCGCATCCATCAGGCCCGCATCAAGTGGGTCCTCTCCCGCGTCGACGTTCACCACGTCACCAAGGAGATCACCGACCAGGCTGCCGTCCTCCTTCGCACCCATCACCTTCACGGCCACACGTACGCCATCGATGCCGCTCTCGCCGCCATCGCCCGCAACGCACCCCAGCCGGTCACCGTCCTCACCTCCGACCCCGAGGACCTGACACTCCTGTGCGGCCTCTCCGTGGAGGTCGTCAAGGTCTGAGACCCATTTGATCGAGGACCCACTGCGGACAGACACCTGTGCCCGACCCACCAACAGGCGAGTCGGGCACAGGAAGTGACATGACGTCAGACGTTGAAGCGGAACTCCACCACGTCGCCGTCCTGCATGACGTAGTCCTTGCCCTCCATGCGGGCCTTGCCCTTGGCGCGGGCCTCGGGGACCGAGCCGGTTTCGACGAGGTCGGCGAAGGAGATGACCTCGGCCTTGATGAAGCCCTTCTGGAAGTCGGTGTGGATGACACCGGCGGCCTCGGGGGCGGTGGCGCCCTTCTTGATGGTCCAGGCGCGGGCTTCCTTGGGGCCGGCCGTCAGGTAGGTCTGCAGGCCGAGGGTGCGGAAGCCGACGTGGGCGAGGGTGGCGAGGCCGGGCTCCTCCTGGCCGACGGACTGGAGGAGTTCAAGGGCCTCGTCCTCGTCCAGCTCGGCGAGGTCCGCCTCCAGCTTGGCGTTGAGGAAGATCGCCTCGGCGGGGGCGACCAGGGCGCGCTGCTCGTTCTTGAAGTCCTCGTCGGTCAGCTCTTCCTCGTCCACGTTGAAGACGTAGAGGAAGGGCTTCGTGGTGAGGAGGTGCAGGTCGTGGAGGAGTTCCGCGCGCTCGGTGCCCTGGACGATGCCCTCCGCGAAGAGGGTGTCGCCCTTCTCCAGGATCTCCTTGGCCTCCTCGACGGCCTTGACCTTGGGGGCGATGTCCTTCTTGATCCGCGACTCCTTCTGGAGGCGGGGCAGGACCTTCTCGATGGTCTGGAGGTCGGCGAGGATCAGCTCGGTGTTGATCGTCTCGATGTCGTCCTTCGGCGAGACCTTGCCGTCGACGTGCACGACGTTCTCGTCCTTGAAGGCGCGGATGACCTGGCAGATCGCGTCGGACTCGCGGATGTTCGCCAGGAACTTGTTGCCCAGGCCCTCGCCCTCCGAGGCGCCCCGGACGATGCCCGCGATGTCGACGAAGTCGACGGTGGCCGGGAGGATGCGCTGGGAGCCGAAGATCTCCGCCAGCTGGGTGAGGCGGGGGTCGGGGACGCCGACCACACCGACGTTCGGCTCGATCGTGGCGAACGGGTAATTGGCCGCGAGCACGTCGTTCTTGGTCAGGGCGTTGAACAGGGTCGACTTGCCGACATTCGGCAGACCGACGATTCCGATCGTGAGCGACACGTTGCGACTTCCCGTACGTGAGGATGAGGGGCGAGGGCCGGCCCTGCGGGGCAGTGGGCCGATCCACAAGTCTACGGCGTGCCCGCCCCCGTCCCGCCGAGGTGTCGAACACCTGGCCAAGCTCCGGCTCCCGGCGTGTCTACCGAACCATTCGGCACATAAAACGACCTAAGTTGGTCCAGTGGAGCAACACAGGACGCGACCCACGCAGCACGGACCGCGACGCGACCCGGCGCACGGCCCGCCCAGGCCGGCCGGACCGTCCCGGTCGGGCAAGCCGCCGGTGCCTTCGCAGGCGGGGCGGACGGCGGGCGGCGGGGTCGCACGGTCCGCACGGGCGGCCGGCCCCGCGCGGGCGCCGCAACGGCGGCCCGCTGCCGCGCCCGCGGCCCGGCGGCTGCCCGGCCCGCGGCTCACCGGACTGGGCGGCGGTCTGTTCTGCGGGCTGCTGATGCTCGCGCTCGGGCTGCTGACCGAGGCACTGTTCGGGGCCTCCCAGACGGTGTACGGCGTGCTGTTCCTGCCGGTGTGCGTGCTGACCGCGCTGTGGGTGCGCGAGGGGGATCTGCTCATCGCGCCCGTGGTCCTGCCGATCGCCTTCGCCCTGGGGCTGGTCCCGGTCGCCGACGGCGGCGGCGGGGGCACCGGCGACCGGCTGATGGGCATGGTGACCGGCCTCGCCACCCAGGCGGGGTGGCTCTACGGCGGGACGCTGGTCGCGGGTGTGATCGTGCTCTCGCGCAGGGTGCGCCGGGTGCGCAGCGCGCGCAAGGCGCGCAGGGTGCGTGAGCCCCGTCAGGCGCGCCCGGTGCGCCCGGTGCGCCAGGCACAGTGACCCCTGGGGCGGTCGGCGCCTCGTGCGGGCGGACCCCGCCCGTCCCGGGGCCGGCCCGCCGCCCGTCGTCGGACCAACCCGTCCGTCGTCGGACCGGCCCGTCGCCCCGGCGCCCGGCTACACGCCCGTCGCCGCCCGCATCGCCGCTCCCACGATGCCCGCATTGTTCTGCAGCTGGGCCGGGACGATCTCCGCCTTGATGCCCTGGATGTGGTGCAGGAACTTGTCCGACTTGCGGCTGACGCCGCCGCCGATGATGAACAGCTCGGGCGAGAACAGCATCTCCACGTGGGCCAGGTACTTCTGCACCCGCTGCGCCCACTGCTCCCACGACAGGTCGTGGTCCTCCCTGGCCTTGCTGGAGGCCCGCTTCTCCGCGTCGTGGCCGTGCAGCTCCAGATGGCCGAGCTCGCTGTTGGGGACGAGCACGCCGTCCACGAACACGGCGCTGCCGATACCGGTGCCGAAGGTCAGCAGGATGACCGTGCCGGTGCGGTGACGTCCGGCGCCGAAGTGCATCTCGGCGACGCCCGCCGCGTCCGCGTCGTTCACCACCGTCACCGGCAGGCCGCCCAGGCGGTCGCCGAGCAGCACGCGCGCGTCGGTGTCGACCCAGCTCTTGTCGACGTTGGCGGCCGAGCGGATCGTGGTGCCGCCGGTGACCACTCCGGGGAAGGTGATGCCGACCGGGCCGGTCCAGCCGAAGTGGTCGACGACCTGCTTCACGCCGTCGGCCACCGCGTCCGGCGTGGCCGGCTGCGGGGTGAGGACCTTGCAGCGCTCCTGCGCCAGGCCCCCCTTGTCCAGGTCCACCGGGGCACCCTTGATCCCGGAACCACCGATGTCCACGCCGAAGATCTGCATGCCCCTACGTTACGACGTACGACGGACAGTCACGCCGGTCGCCCTCCGTGACCGCCACCGTCGCACCACCGTCACTTCACGGAATCCGCACCGGCCCCCGTGCCGCCGCGCTCCGCCGCCAGAGCGGCGGCCTCGTCGCGCAGATCGCGGCGGAGCTCCTTCGGCAGGGAGAAGATGATCGACTCCTCGGCCGCCTTGACGATCTCGACGTCCTCGAAGCCGCGGCCCGACAGCCACTCGAGGACCTGCTCGACCAGGATCTCCGGCACCGAGGCGCCCGAGGTGACACCGACCGTGGACACGCCCTCCAGCCAGGCCTCGTCGATCTCGTCGGCGAAGTCCACCAGATACGCCGCGCGGGCACCGGCCAGCTTGGCGACCTCCACGAGGCGCTTGGAGTTGGAGGAGTTGCGCGAGCCGACCACGATCACCAGGTCCGCCTCGGCGCCCATCTGCTTGACCGCGAGCTGACGGTTCTGCGTGGCGTAGCAGATGTCGTCGCTGGGCGGGGAGATCAGCTGGGGGAACTTCTCCTTGAGGGCGTCGACGGTCTCCATGGTCTCGTCGACCGAGAGGGTGGTCTGGGAGAGCCAGACCACCTTGGACGGATCGCGGACCTCGACCTTCGCCACATCACCCGGCCCGTCGACGAGCTGGATGTGGTCGGGGGCCTCGCCGGAGGTCCCGATGACCTCCTCGTGGCCCTCGTGACCGATCAGGAGGATGTCGTAGTCGTCGTTCGCGAAGCGGACGGCTTCCTTGTGAACCTTGGTGACCAGCGGGCACGTGGCGTCAATGGTGGCGAGCCGGCCGCGCTCGGCCTCCTCGTGGACGACGGGGGCGACGCCGTGCGCGGAGAACATCACGATGTTGCCCGGGGGGACCTCCTCCGTCCGTTCGACGAAGATCGCGCCCTTCTTCTCCAGGGTCTGCACGACGTATTTGTTGTGCACGATCTCGTGCCGGACGTAGACGGGGGCCCCGTACTGCTCCAGGGCCTTCTCGACGGCGATCACGGCGCGGTCCACACCCGCGCAGTAGCCACGGGGGGCGGCGAGCAGGACACGGCGGCCAGACGAAGCGGTCATGCGTCCCATCGTAAGGGCCCTGTCCGGGAGGTCCGGTCACGGTGCGTTGTCAGTGGGGCGCACTACTCTCACGGCATGGCTGTCAACACGTCTGCGGAAGCTCCCATCCCGGTCGGGGAGGTGTCGCGGCTCATCGGGGGGTGGATCGACCGGCTCGGCGCGGTGTGGGTCGAGGGGCAGATCACCCAGCTGTCGCGGCGGCCGGGAGCGGGGGTGGTGTTCCTGACGCTGCGCGATCCGTCGCACGACATCTCCGTGGGGGTGACCTGCTACCGGCAGGTGTTCGACGCGGTCGCGGACGTCGTGAGCGAGGGCGCGCGGGTGGTGGTGCACTGCAAGCCGGAGTGGTACGCGCCGCGCGGGCAGCTGTCGCTGCGCGCCGCCGAGATCCGGCCGGTGGGGGTCGGGGAGCTGCTGGCGCGGCTGGAGCAGCTGAAGAGGACCCTCGCGCGGGAGGGACTCTTCGCGCCGGAGCGCAAGCAACGGCTGCCGTTCCTGCCGCAGCTGATCGGGCTGGTGTGCGGGCGGGCTTCGGCGGCCGAGCGGGATGTGCTGGAGAACGCGCGGCACCGCTGGCCGGCCGTGCGGTTCGAGGTGCGCAATGTGCCCGTGCAGGGGGTGCACGCGGTGCCGCAGGTCGTCCAGGCCGTGAAGGAGCTGGACGCGGCCGACGGCGTGGACGTGATCATCGTCGCGCGGGGTGGCGGCAGTGTGGAGGACCTGTTGCCGTTCTCCGACGAGCAGTTGGTGCGGGCGGTGGCGGCGTGCCGTACGCCGGTCGTCTCGGCGATCGGGCACGAGCCGGACAGTCCGCTGCTCGACCTCGTCGCCGACCTGCGCGCCTCCACTCCCACCGACGCCGCCAAGAAGGTGGTGCCGGACGTGGGTGAGGAGTACGAGCGGGTACGGATGCTGAGCGACCGCGCGCGCCGCTGTGTGCGGGCGCTGCTGGACCGGGAGGAGCGCGGGCTGGCCCATGCGCTGGCCCGGCCCTCGCTCCAGGATCCGCACCGGATGATCGACGCCCGGGCCGAGGAGGTCACGGCGCTGCTGGAGCGGGGGCGGCGCTCGCTGCGGCACCAGCTGGACCGGGCGGACTCGGAGCTGACGCACACGCACGCGCGCGTGGTGGCGCTGTCCCCCGCCGCGACGCTGAAGCGGGGGTACGCGGTGCTCCAGCGGGCGGACGGGCACGCGGTGCGCGCTCCGGGCGAGGTGGAGGCCGGTGAGGCGTTGCGGGCGCGGGTGTCCGAGGGCGAGTTCACCGTCACAGTCGATGCGTAGGGTGGGGCAAATGACCAGCAAGACGGAGACCGAACAGAAGGCGGCGGCGGCCGAGGCGCTCGGCTACGAGCAGGCACGGGACGAGCTGATCGAGGTCGTACGGCGACTGGAGGCGGGCGGTACGTCGCTGGAGGAGTCCCTGGCCCTCTGGGAGCGGGGCGAGGAGCTGGCCAAGGTGTGCCGCCGCCGACTGGAGGGGGCGCGGGCCCGGCTGGACGCGGCGCTCGCGGAGGAGGCCGGGACGAAGGGCGAGGGCGAAGGGGAGGACTGACGTCGAGGCCCGGCCCGGGCCCGATCCGTGAAGTGGATCACTGCACTCCGGGTTTAGTTGAATATTGAACCTCACGGGCGTACCGTCGCCGTCAACAGATCCATGGTCTCTACACGGACACCTGGACCGACGTACCCCCTCAAAAAGGTTCCCGCATGTCTCTCGTTCTCGACTCCGCCGCCCAGGACCTGCTCTTCCGCGAGGCGCGCACCGCCAACGCGTTCACCGACGAGCCGGTGACCGACGAGCAGGTACGGGCGATCTACGACCTGGTCAAGTACGGCCCCACCTCCATGAACCAGTCGCCCCTGCGCGTCACGCTGGTCCGCTCCCCCGAGGCCCGCGAGCGTCTCGTCCGGCACATGTCCGAGGGCAACCGGCCGAAGACGGCGGCGGCCCCGCTGGTCGCGATCCTCTCCGCGGACAACGAGTTCCACGAGGAGCTGCCGCACCTCTTCCCGCACTTCCCGCAGGCCAAGGACGCCGTCTTCGCCGAGCGCCCGGTACGGGAGTCCTCCGCCGCGCTGAACGCCGCCCTCCAGGCCGCTTACTTCATCATCGGCGTCCGCGCCGCCGGACTGGCCGCCGGACCGATGACCGGCCTCGACTTCGAGGGCGTCCGCAAGGAGTTCCTGGACGGCGACCACACCCCGCTGATGGTCGTCAACATCGGCCGACCCGGCCCCGACGCCTGGTTCGCGCGCGGTCCGCGTCTGGAGTTCGAGCAGGTCGTCACCACGGTCTGACGCCGCTGTCCGACGCCGCTGTCCGACGTCACGTGCGGGGAACGGCGCGCACCGTGGCACGCCGCACACCGGCCAAGGGGCGGGGCTTCAGGGGATCAGCCGATCCCCTGAAGCCCCGCCCCTTCACGTCTCCACGTCCGCCGGAGCTCCGCGCTCACTCGGTGCGCAGCGCCTGAGCCATCTCCGTCAGCTGCCCGAACGACCCCGTGCCCGTCACCA
Organism: Streptomyces sp. NPDC086080; assembly: GCF_044540255.1. Taxonomy (NCBI): domain Bacteria; kingdom Bacillati; phylum Actinomycetota; class Actinomycetes; order Kitasatosporales; family Streptomycetaceae; genus Streptomyces; species Streptomyces sp. NPDC086080. Next base: position 152,478 of record NZ_JBITRU010000002.1, on the reverse strand, counting down.
GGGTGGTGGAACCTTCGGTGCCCTCCAGGACCAGCGCGTCGTAGTGGTCGCCCTCGTAGCGCGTCCACGTCGCGCCGTCGATCCGCTGCGTGGTGTCGGTCTTCGTGGCGCCCTGCGTCTTGTCCTCGATGAACGCCGACCGCTTACCCGCGGACTGCTCGACCGCCACGTACTCCCCGTCGGGGGCGTGGAAACCGAGGTGCCAGGCGTCGGCCTCGGCACTCTGATAGCGGACGGAGGTGGGCTTCCACTCCTCCGGCAGACCCTCGGGGGCGGCCAGGGGGTAGGAGGCCGCCCGGCGGGCCGTGAGCAGGTCGACCCGGTAGTCGACCCGCTTGCTCTCGTAATCGCCGTCCTCGTGCGGGATGAACAGCCAGACCACTCCCGCGACGAACACGATGACGACCAGGGAAAGAATCATGTCCCGGGCCGTCTTCTGCATGCTGTTCGTTCCTGCCACGCCCCCCATCGTCGCAGGTACCCGGAGCGCTCATCCGTGGGGGCCCCTGCTCATTCTGTCTGTCTGACGATAGAGTCACGCCCATACCCTCAATCCGGCCGTCGTCGTACAGAAAGGTGCGCACCGATGACCGAACACCATCATTTGCCGTCCGAGCTCGATGTCCCCTCCGAGGCCCCCGACCGCAACCTCGCACTGGAGCTCGTCCGGGTCACCGAGGCAGCGGCGATGGCCGCGGGCCGCTGGGTGGGGCGCGGCGACAAGAACGGCGCCGACGGTGCCGCGGTACGCGCCATGCGCACCCTCGTCTCCACCGTCTCGATGAACGGCGTCGTCGTCATCGGCGAGGGCGAGAAGGACGAAGCCCCGATGCTCTACAACGGGGAGCGCGTGGGCGACGGGACCGGCCCCGAGTGCGACATCGCCGTCGACCCGATCGACGGCACGACGCTGACCGCCAAGGGCATGACGAACGCCATCGCCGTGCTGGCCGCCGCGGAGCGCGGCTCGATGTTCGACCCCTCGGCCGTGTTCTACATGGACAAGCTGGTCACCGGCCCGGAGGCCGCCGACTTCGTCGACATCAACGCGCCGGTGAACGTGAACATCCGCCGGGTCGCCAAGGCGAAGCGGGTCACCCCCGAGGACGTCACCGTGGTGATCCTCGACCGGCCGCGGCACGAGGGCATGATCCAGGAGATCCGGGAGACCGGCGCCCGCATCAAGCTGATCTCCGACGGCGACGTGGCCGGCTCGATCCTCGCGCTGCGCGAGGGCACCGGCATCGACCTGCTGCTCGGAGTCGGCGGCACCCCCGAGGGCATCATCTCGGCCTGCGCGGTGAAGTGCCTGGGCGGCACGATCCAGGGCAAGCTGTGGCCGACGGACGAGGAGGAGCGGCAGCGGGCGATCGACGCGGGGCACGACCTGGACCGGGTGCTGACCACGGAGGACCTGGTCACCGGGGACAACGTGTTCTTCGTGGCGACGGGCATCACCGATGGTGAGCTGCTGCGTGGTGTCCGGTACCGGTCGGAGACGGCCACGACCGATTCGATCGTGATGCGGTCGAAGTCCGGGACGGTGCGCAGGATCGACTCCGAGCACCGGCTCAGCAAGCTGCGGGCCTACAGCGCGGTCGACTTCGACCGGGCCAAGTGAGACGGCGCTTGGCCGCGCGGTAAGCCGATGCGGAGGCCTGCGGCGCTTGGGCGGGTGCGGGTGCGTGGGGGCTGGTCGCGCAGTTCCCCGCGCCCCTGGGGGCGCTGCACTGGCCGGCGCCGCCAAGGGGACGGCGCTGCTGAGGACCCGGCGCCGTGAAGGAACCCGGTGGACACAAAGGCGCCCCCTGTGTGGACGGGGCGCCCCCTTCCCGTGGGCGGGTACGGGGGCCTGCGGCGCGGGGGCACGGTGGCTGCGGGTGCGTGGGGGCTGGTCACGCAGTTCCCCGCGCCCCTGGGGGCGCTGCACTGGCCGGCGCCGCCAACGGGACGGCGTCGCGAAAGGGCTGGCGCGGCAAAGGGGCCCGTGCTGTGAAGGGGCCGGCGCGGTGAAAGGGCCGGCGCGGTGAAGGGGCTCTGCGGGCAGGAAGGCGTCCCCTGTGCGGAGGGGGTGCCCTGCTTTTGTGGGTGGGTGTCAGCCCGCTGCGGCTATGCGGCCCTGGCGGGCGGTGTTCGCCAGTTCCATGTCGCGGCGCCTGCGGCGGGCCAGGACCACACGGCGCTCGGCGGCGGTGAGGCCGCCCCAGACGCCGTAGGGCTCGGGCTGGAGCAGGGCGTGCTCACGGCACTCGACCATCACCGGACAGCGGGCGCAGACCCGCTTCGCGGCCGCCTCGCGCGACAGCCGGGCGGCGGTGGGCTCCTTCGACGGTGCGAAGAACAGCCCCGCCTCGTCACGCCGGCACACCGCCTCGGTGTGCCAGGGCGCGTCCTGGTCCCTGTCCCGCGCTGCCGCTCGCTGTGCCGGAACAGCGGCTACCTGCAGGGACGAATGCGGCGGTTGCAGCACGGTCTACTCCTGACGACGGCTTCGCGAGCGAGACACGATGCAGCAAGGCTTACCCGATGTGCGCGCGCCTATGCACTGAGTTCCCGACCGGGCCTCCGCCTGCGCCGTCGTCAGTGGCCGAGATGCCTGCGCAGGCTCTTGTCGACCTTGCGCTGCACCCGGTCGAGGATGTCCGCGACGAGTTTGCCGCGTCTGGCCCGCGCCTCGACGCTGCCCAGCACCGACCAGCCGTCGACGAAGACCACCGGGGCCTCCTCGTCGGCCGAGTCCAGCGTGTCCACCTCGAAGGAGCCGAGCACGCCACCGCCCGTGCCGCGCAGCGACACGTTCTCCGGGACCCTGATCTCGACGCTGCCGAAGACCGCGTACGCCTTGATCATGACCTGCTGGTGGTCGAACAGCGCCTCGCTGAGGTCGATCTCGACGCTGCCGAAGACCGCGTACGCGTGGATGCGGCGGCCGGTCCGCCAGCGGCCCTTGCGGGCGGCGGCGCTGAACACCGCGACCACGTTGTCGTCCGCGTCCACCGGGATCGCGCCGGCGGTGGGGCGGCTGGGCGCGGAGGCCGGGCGCCGCTGGTGGGCTATCGGCAGGTCCCGGACGAACACGTCCAGCTCCCCCACCGTCTTGGCGGCCAGCACGCCCTCGACACGCTCCGCGTGCTCGTCGGCGGTCAGTCGGCCCTCGGCGAGGGCCTCGCGCAGGATGTCGGCGATACGGTCCCGGTCGGCGTCGGAGGCGCGCAGCTCGGCCTTCCGCGGTGCCGTGTCGGGCTGCTGGGCGTGCTTCTGAAGGTCCACGACAGCAGCGTACCCAAACGCGATAGATCGCGACTACCCTCTGGGGCGGACAACTGAGGACAACCTCACAATCTCGCCGCCGACGGCAGGTCCTAGGCTGGTGAGCGCCCGCCGATGGAGGCGGGCGGTCTTCCGTCGAGTGAGGAATGGGCGAGATGCCTGAGTTCGAGTACGCGGATCTGCTCCCCCTGGGAGAGGACACCACCCCCTACCGGCTGGTGACCTCCGAAGGTGTCTCCACCTTCGAGGCCGACGGACGGACCTTCCTCAAGGTGGAGCCGGAGGCGCTGCGCAAGCTCGCCGAGGAGGCCATCCACGACATCCAGCACTATCTGCGCCCCGCGCACCTGGCGCAGTTGCGCCGGATCATCGACGACCCCGAGGCGTCGGGCAACGACAAGTTCGTCGCCCTGGACCTGCTGAAGAACGCCAACATCGCGGCGGCCGGTGTGCTGCCGATGTGCCAGGACACCGGCACGGCGATCGTCATGGGCAAGCGCGGACAGAACGTGCTGACGTCGGGGCGCGACGAGGAGGCCCTGAGCCGGGGCATCTACGACGCCTACCAGAACCTGAACCTGCGGTACTCGCAGATGGCTCCGCTCACCATGTGGGAGGAGAAGAACACCGGGTCCAACCTCCCGGCCCAGATAGAGCTGTACGCGACGGACGGCGACGCGTATAAGTTCCTGTTCATGGCCAAGGGCGGCGGGTCGGCCAACAAGTCGTTCCTGTACCAGGAGACCAAGGCCGTCCTGAACGAAGCCTCCATGATGAAGTTCCTGGAGGAGAAGATCCGTTCGCTGGGCACGGCCGCCTGCCCGCCGTACCACCTGGCGATCGTGGTCGGCGGTACGTCGGCCGAGTACGCGCTGAAGACCGCGAAGTACGCCTCCGCGCACTACCTGGACGAGATCCCCGCCGAGGGCTCCCCGCTCGGGCACGGCTTCCGGGACAAGGAGCTGGAGGAGAAGGTCTTCGAGCTGACGCAGAAGATCGGTATCGGGGCGCAGTTCGGGGGCAAGTACTTCTGCCACGACGTGCGCGTGGTGCGGCTGCCCCGGCACGGGGCGTCGTGCCCGGTCGCGATCGCGGTGTCGTGTTCCGCCGACCGGCAGGCGGTCGCGAAGATCACGGCGGAGGGTGTGTTCCTGGAGCAGCTGGAGACGGATCCGGCGCGGTTCCTGCCGGAGACGACGGACGAACAGCTGGACGAGTCCGGCGACGTCGTACGGATCGATCTCAACCAGCCGATGGATTCGATCCTCGCCGAGCTGACCAAGTACCCGGTCAAGACCCGGCTTTCGCTGACCGGGCCGCTGGTTGTGGCGCGGGACATCGCGCACGCGAAGATCAAGGAGCGGCTGGACGCGGGTGAGGAGATGCCGCAGTACCTGAAGGACCACCCGGTGTACTACGCCGGTCCGGCGAAGACGCCGGAGGGGTACGCGTCGGGGTCGTTCGGTCCGACCACGGCCGGGCGGATGGACAGCTACGTCGAGCAGTTCCAGGCGGCGGGCGGGTCCCGGGTGATGCTGGCGAAGGGGAACCGGAGCAAGCAGGTCACGGACGCGTGCGGCGCGCACGGGGGCTTCTACCTGGGGTCCATCGGCGGGCCCGCGGCCCGGCTCGCCCAGGACTGCATCAAGAAGGTCGAGGTCGTCGAGTACGAGGAGCTCGGGATGGAGGCGGTCTGGAAGATCGAGGTCGAGGACTTCCCGGCGTTCATCGTCGTGGACGACAAGGGCAACGACTTCTTCCAGGATCCTTCGCCGCAGCAGCCAACGTTCACGTCGATTCCGGTGCGAGGGCCCGGTCTGGCGTAGTACCTGACCTGCGGGCTCGGGGCGGCGGGGCGGCGATGTGTGCGTCCCCGCCGCCCCTTCCCTTTCCCGTCCCCCGGGGGCGCTGCCCCCGGACCCCCGCTCCTCAAACGCCGGAGGGGCTGGAGTCAGCCCCTCCGGCGTTTGAGGAGCGGGGTCTGGGGCGGAGCCCCAGGATCGGGACGGGAAGGGGCGGCGGGGGCGAGATCAACCGGCGCCCTATGTCCGCATAGCGGACTTCGTGTGCTGCTTTCGGACAATCTGGGCTCAACCTCGCCTGTTCCGTTGACGGAATCAACCATCACTGTGAGTCTTCTCGGCGCTCCGACATGCACATGCCATGTCAACCCCGGAGGAGACCAGGTGAAACGAAGATTCGCCGCGGCGGGCTTCTCGCTCGCTGTCATCCTCGGCTGCGGCACACTCCCCGCCGTGGCCGCCGACTCCGTAAGCACCGCGGACACCACCCTCAGTGCCGCGCCCGACGTCGACGTCAGCAAGGTCACCGCACACCTCAACGAGCTGAGCGCCATCGCCGGACGCAACGGCGGGAACCGCCGTTCCACCGGACAGGGGTACCGCGACTCCGTCGCCTACGTGAAGGGCAAGCTCCAGGCCGCCGGTTACACCGTCACCGAGCAGCCCTGCACCTCCGGCTGCACCAGCGGCGCGGGTCCCAACCTGATCGCCGAGTGGCCGGGGGGTGACGCCAACAACGTCTACATGTTCGGCGCCCACCTCGACGGCGTCTCCGCCGGCCCCGCCATGAACGACAACGGCTCCGGCTCCGCCGCCCTGCTCGAGAACGCCCTGACGCTGGCCCAGCAGGACCCGGCCATGCGCAACCGGATCCGCTTCGCCTGGTGGACCGACGAGGAGCAGGGGCTCAACGGGTCCGACTTCTACGTGCGTTCGCTGTCCTCCACCGAGCGCGCGAAGATCAAGGCGTACTACAACTTCGACATGGTCGCCTCCACCAACGGCGGCTACTTCATCAACCACATCACCTCCGCGGCCGCCGCCCCGATGAAGGCGTACTGGGACTCGCTGGGCCTCCAGCCCGAGGAGAACACCGAGGGCGCCGGACGCAGCGACGACTACCCCTTCGAGCAGTACGGGGTCCCGACCTCCGGCTACGCCATGGGCGCCAGCGCCCGGAAGACCTCCGCGCAGGCCGCCAAGTGGGGCGGGACCGCCGGATCCGGGTACGACCCCTGCTACCACCGCGCCTGCGACACCCTCAGCAACATCAACACCACCGGCCTCGACCGCGCGGCCGACGGCATCGCGTACACGCTCTGGCAGCGGGCCGTGGACACCGGCACCGGCGGCAGCTGTGACACCGCGGGTGTCGTCGGCAACGGCGGTTTCGAGAGCGGGACGTCGCCGTGGACCGGAAGCACCGGCACCATCGGCGCCCACTCCGGCCAGTCGGCACACAGCGGAACCCGGTTCGCCTGGCTCGGCGGGAACGGTTCCACGGGCACCGAGTCGATCAGCCAGACGGTGACCGTGCCGGCCGGGTGCTCCCAGGCGTCGCTCGGCTACTGGCTGCACATCGACACCGACGAGTCCGGCTCACGCGCCTACGACAGGTTCACGGTGAGGGCGGGCAGCACCACGCTCGCCACCCTGTCCAACGTCGACGCCGGCAGCGGGTACGTGCAGCGGTCCGTCGATCTGTCGGCCTACGCGGGGCAGACGGTGACCCTGACCTTCACCGCGACCGAGGACTACAGCCTGCAGACCAGCTTCGTACTGGACGACGTGGCCCTGCAGAGCGGCTGACCCTCCCTCACGGGTCCTTCCGAGGTTCTTCCCCCCACGGATCCTCCGCCCCGCCGCGCTCCCCGCGCGGCGGGGCGGAGGCGGCTCACGGGAATACGCTCGTCCGGGACCGCTGCTGTGCATCCTCGGAGGTACACGATGACGACCACGGACGACGACCGAAACCACCGCGTCGAACACGACTCCATGGGGGCGGTGAGGGTCCCCGCCGACGCCAAGTGGCGTGCGCAGACCCAGCGCGCCGTGGAGAACTTCCCGGTCTCCGGGCAGCGCCTGGAGCGCGCCCACATCGAGGCCCTGGCCCGGATCAAGGGCGCCGCGGCCACGGTGAACGCCCGTCTCGGGGTGCTGGACCAGGACATCGCCGAGGCGATCCGGGAGGCGGCCGACGAGGTGGCCGAGGGGCGGTGGGACGAGCACTTCCCCGTCGACGTGTTCCAGACCGGGTCCGGGACCTCGTCCAACATGAACACCAACGAGGTGCTCGCCACCCTGGCCACCGAGCGGCTGGGCCGGGACGTGCACCCCAACGACCACGTCAACGCCTCGCAGTCGTCCAACGACGTGTTCCCGTCCTCCCTCCACATCGCCGCGACCGCCGCCGTCACCCGCGACCTGATCCCGGCCCTCGATCACCTCGCCGCCGCGCTGCAGCACAAGGCGGAGGAGTTCGCCGACGTGGTGAAGTCCGGGCGGACCCATCTGATGGACGCCACACCGGTGACCCTCGGTCAGGAGTTCGGCGGGTACGCGGCCCAGGTGCGGTACGGGATCGAGCGGCTGAACGCCTCCCTGCCCCGGCTGGCCGAGCTGCCGCTGGGCGGGACCGCCGTCGGCACCGGCATCAACACCCCGCCGGGGTTCTCCGCCGCCGTCATCGAGGAGGTCGCCCGCGCGACGGGGCTGCCGCTCACCGAGGCGCGGGACCACTTCGAGGCGCAGGGCGCCCGGGACGGCATCGTGGAGACCAGCGGGCAGCTGCGGACCATCGCCGTCGGGCTCACGAAGATCGCCAACGATCTGCGGTGGATGGCGTCCGGACCGCGTACCGGGCTCGCCGAGATCAGCCTGCCCGATCTCCAGCCCGGCTCCTCGATCATGCCCGGCAAGGTCAACCCGGTGATCCCCGAAGCCGTGCTCATGGTCTGCGCCCAGGTCACCGGCAACGACACGACCGTCGCCACCGCCGGCGCCTCGGGCAACTTCGAGCTCAATGTGATGCTGCCGGTGATCGCGAAGAACGTGCTGGAGTCGGTGCGGCTGCTCGCAGGCGTCTCCCGGCTCTTCGCCGACCGCACGATCGACGGGATCGTCGCCGACCGGGAACGGACCCGGGAGTACGCCGAGTCCTCGCCGTCCGTGGTCACCCCGCTCAACAAGTACATCGGCTACGAGGAGGCCGCGAAGGTCGCCAAGAAGTCACTCGCGGAACGGAAGACCATCCGGCAGGTGGTCCTGGAGGGCGGCTACGTCGAACGCGGCGACCTCAGCGTCGAACAGCTCGACGAGGCGCTGGATGTCCTGCGGATGACACGCCCGTAAAGCCTGACGCACCGGGTGTGAACCGTGACGGCCTCCGCCGCGTCGTATGCCCCGGGCACCTAAAATCTGCGCATGACGGAGGGCGGAGCGAGGATGGGCGACCGAGCGGACAGGGCGGCCGGCCACTGGGCGCCCGGGACGCAGATCCTGTGGCGTTACCGGGAGAACGGCGGCGTGCGTATTCATATCGCGCGTCCGGTCACGGTCGTCACCGACGAACCGGAGCTGCTCGCCGTGTGGCTGGCGCCCGGCACCGAGTGTGTGAGGCCGGTGCTCGCCGACGGGACACCCGTGCACCAGGAGCCGCTCGGCACCCGGTACACCAAGCCGCGCACGGTGCGGCGGGGCCACTGGTCCGGCACCGGGGTGCTGAAGCTGGCCCGGCCCGGTGAACCCTGGTCGGTGTGGCTGTTCTGGGAGCCGGGCTGGCGGTTCAAGAACTGGTACGTGAACCTGGAGGAGCCACTGGCCCGTTGGGCGGGCGGAGTGGACTCCGAGGATCACTTCCTGGACATCTCCGTGCACCCGGACCGCGGCCGGCACTGGCGGGACGAGGACGAGTTCGCGCAGGCCCGGCGGGATGGGCTGGTGGACTCCGCGCTGGCCGGCCGGGTGCGGGAGGCCGGGCGGGCCGCGACCCGGCTGATCGACGCCTGGGGGCCGCCGTTCTCGGACGGCTGGGAGGACTGGCGCCCGGACCCCTCCTGGACGGTACCGTCACTGCCACAGGACTGGGACCGCACTCCGGCGCATGTGTCCTCGTGAGACCCTTGCCGCGTCCCCGGGCGGGAAACGTAGGATCGTCGTCCGCAAGGGCGCCGGGCGACAACCACCGGAGCGCGCGCTGGGCTTGACCAAACGTCACCGAGGGGCGGCAGGACGTGAGCGAGGGGTACGGAAACACCGGTGCGGGCCGGGCACGGCCACCCGGCGGATTGGCGGCAACCTCTGACCACACGCGAAATCCGTTCCGGGGGCAGGTATTCCGGGTATCGGAGTTTCGGCGGGACGAACCGCGCGCACGGCGTGCGCCGGACGGATGGATTCGACACGCGTGACGGAGCAGCCGACCTCCTTCGAACGCCCGCAACCGGGCGTGGACCCCGCGGATCCCCGCGGGGCGTTCCCGCGTACCCCGCCACCGGCGCGTGTGCCGGGTACGGGAACCGCCTTACCGGTACAGGGCCACTCGGGTGGTGAGATGCCCGCGCCCGGGGCCGGGTCCCCGGGACCGTCGAAAGCCGCGCCGCCGGCTTCGCCGGGTGCCGCGTCGGCGGAGACGGTGACGCCGGGCGGCACCGGCCAGGACCCGGCGACGGCTCCCGGCTCCGAGCACTCCCAGCCGGGTTCCGGTCAGGACGCCGAACCGGACACGCACCGGCCGCGCCCGGTGCCCGAGGGCATCCCGGTGCAGCCGGCCGCGGGCCAGGGCCGTCCGGCCCGGGCACCGGACGGCAAGGAGCGCCGCAGCGGGCAGGTGACGCAGCCCGGGCGGCCGACGCCGATGCGGCGGGACGGTGACCGGCTGCGGTTCGTCGGCGCCGCGACCCGGCGGATCGCCCGCGGTATCGACCTGGACGAGATCGTGATGGGGCTGTGCCGGGCCACCGTGCCCACCTTCTCCGACGCGATCCTGGTGTATCTGCGCGACCCGCTGCCGGTCGGCGACGAGCGGCCCACCGGGCCGCTGGTGCTACGGCTGCGCCGCACCGACCGGATTCCGGCCGAGCGGGACACCGAGGGCGGTTTCCTGCCCGCCGCCACGGCTCCGGAGCCGTCCGGGCTGGACTCGGTCGGCGAGGAGCTCTGCACGGTCCGGCCCGGCAGCGCGCTCGCCGAGGTGCTGCGCGGGGTGCGTCCGGTGTTCACGGACGCACCGGCCGCGCGGGCCGCGCTGCCCGAGCTCCTGGGCGAGGACGGCGCGTCGGCCGTGCCGGCCGGGCAGCGGGCGATCCTCGCGCCGCTGCGCGGCCGCCGCCGGGTGATCGGCGCGGCGCTGTTCCTGCGCCGCCCGGAGCGCATCCCGTTCGAGGCCGACGATCTGCTGGTCGCCGCCCAGCTCGCCACGCACAGCGCCCTCGGCATCGACAAGGCGGTGCTCTACGGGCGGGAGGCGTACATCGCGGACGAGTTGCAGCGCACGATGCTGCCGGAGACCCTGCCGCGCTGCACCGGCGTACGGCTCGCGTCGAGGTATCTGCCGGCCGCGGAGACCGCGCGGGTCGGCGGCGACTGGTACGACGCGATCCCGCTGCCGGGCAGCCGGGTGGCGCTGGTGGTCGGTGATGTGATGGGGCACTCCATGACGTCGGCGGCGATCATGGGCCAGCTGCGCACCACAGCGCAGACCCTGGCCGGGCTCGATCTGCCGCCGCAGGAGGTGTTGCACCATCTCGACGAGCAGGCGCAGCGGCTCGGCGTGGACCGCATGGCGACCTGCCTCTACGCGGTGTACGACCCGGTATCGCACCGCATCACCATCGCCAACGCCGGCCACCCGCCGCCGGTCCTGCTGGAGCTGGGCGGCCGGGCCGAGGTGCTGCGGGTGCCCGCGGGCGCGCCCATCGGCGTGGGCGGGGTGGACTTCGAGGCCGTGGAGCTGGACGCGCCCGCCGGGGCGACGCTGCTGCTCTACACGGACGGCCTGGTGGAGTCGCGGCTGCGGGACGTGTGGACCGGTATCGAGCAGTTGCGGGAGAAGCTCGCCGTGACCGCGCAGCTGACCGGTCCGGACCATCCGCCGCCGCTGGAGGCGCTGTGCGACGAGGTGCTCGACATGCTCGGTCCGGGTGACCGGGACGACGACATCGCGCTGCTCGCCGCCCGTTTCGACGGGATCGCGCCGAGCGATGTGGCGTACTGGTTCCTGGAGCCGGAGGACGCGGCCCCCGGCCGGGCCCGCCGCCTCGCCCGGCGGGCGCTGTCCCGCTGGGGCATGGAGGAGCTGAGCGACTCCGTCGAGCTGCTGGTCAGCGAGGTGGTGACGAACGCGGTGCGGTACGCCACGCGGCCGGTCACCCTGCGGCTGCTGCGCACGGACGTCCTGCGCTGCGAGGTCGGTGACGATGTGCCGCAGCTGCCCCGGCTCCGGCAGGCGCGCGCCACGGACGAGGGCGGGCGCGGGCTGTATCTGGTGAACCGGCTGGCCCGGCGCTGGGGCGCGACCCGGCTGAGCACGGGCAAGGTGGTGTGGTTCGAGCTGAACCACGGCTGAGCCGCCGTACGGGAAGGGGCGCCCGGTGTGGTCAGACGCTCACCCACAGCGTCTGCCCTCACCGGGCGCCCCTCGTGTTCTTCGCGCCCTCGTCCCCGTGTGCCTCGTCAAGGGGCTGGTGCGTCAGTGGAGCCTGCCTCCCTTCGGGCGACGGCGCCACTGTCGCCCCAGGCCCTACCCGTTCTCGTCGAAGCCGGGGTTGTCCGGGTTGCCCGGGAGCCCGAAGGTCGGAGAGCTCGCCGGCGGTGTCTTCGTCGGCGGCTCGGACGTGGGCGGCTCGGACGTCGGCGGCTGGGTCGTCGGCGGCGCGGAGGAGGTCTCGGGCGGCGCCTGGGTGGTGGGCTCCTCGGTCGTCGGCTCCTGGCTCGGGGTCTTGGAGGGCGACTGCGTGGCGGACGGGGTGCGGGTCGGCTTCACCGCCGCGCCCTGCTTGGTGTCCAGGTCGAACTTGCTGACCTCGTCCATGACGCCGAAGGTGTACGCGGCCCAGATCTCGGCGGGGAAGCCACCACCGTTGACGCGGTAGTCGACGCCGCCGGCCTTGTACATGGGCACCTGCGGATGCGGTTCTTTGTCGTCCTCACCGAACAAACCGACCGAGGTGACCAGCTCGGGCGTGAAGCCCGTGAACCAGGCGGACTTGTTGTTGTCGGACGTACCCGTCTTGCCGGCCACCTGCTGGCCGTTGCGCAGCGGGTTCTTCCGTACGGACTCCCTCGCCGTACCGTCGTCGACCACGCCGGTGAGCACGGAGGTCACCGTGTCGGCCGCCTCGCGGCTGATGACCTGGTCGCCGACCGGGTCGGGGAACTCGATCGTGCGGTCGTTGTGCTCGGCCGACTTCACCATGGCCGGGGTGACCTTCTTGCCGTGGTTGGCGAAGGTGGCGTAGACGCCCGCCATCTCCATCGGGCTCGCGCCCATACTGCCCAGGGTCTGCGCGGGCACGGGGGGCATGCCCTCGGTCTCCATGCCGAGTTCGCCCGCGGTCTCGACCACCTCGGTCATGCCGACGTCGATGCCCATCTGCGCGAAGACGGAGTTGACGGACCTGTTCATCGCCTCCTGGACGGTGATGTCGCCGTAACTCCGGTCGTCCTCGTTGGGCGGCGCGAAGCCAACCTCCTTGCCGCCGTCCATCACGGGACGCCTGCTCGTGCCGTCGTAGATCGTGTTGTCCGTGATGGGCACGCCGTCCTGGGTCTCGGCGTCCTGGTCCACGGCGGCGGCGAGGATGATCGGCTTGAAGGTGGAGGCGGGCTGGTAGTCGTCGCGGGTGGCGTTGTTGGTGAAGTGCTTCACGTAGTCCACGCCGCCGTACATCGCCACGACCGCGCCCGTCTTCGGGTCCACGGAGACGGCGCCGGCCTGGACGTCGGCGTCCACCTTGCGCTTGTCCGGGTCGAGCTTGCTGGTGAGCCGCTCCTTGACCGCCTTCTCCAGCGCGGCCTGCTTCTTCTTGTCGATGTTGAGCGTGACGGTGTAGCCGCCGAGGTCCACCAGGGCCTTGGCCTGCTCCAGGTCCTCGGCGTCGCCCTGGGCGACGAGCTGCCGCTTGAGCGCGTTGTTGGCCGCCTCGACCAGGTATCCGCGCTGGCCCTCAAGACCGGGGGCGGCCTTGGGCACCTTGGGAACGGGGAACTCCATGCCCTGGCGGTCGGCCGCGTCGAGCCAGTCCTGCTCGACCATGTTGTCCAGGACGTAGTTCCAGCGCTCCTGGACCAGCTTCTTGCCGGTCTCGCCGGCGATCGCCCAGTCGTACTGGTTGGGCGCCTGGAGCAGGGCCGCGAGGTAGGCGCCCTGCTCGACGGTCAGGTCCTCGGCGTCGACGCGGTAGTAGGCCTGGGCGGCGGCCTGGATGCCGTAGGCGCCGCGGCCGTAGTAGCTGGTGTTGATGTAGCCGGCGAGGATGTAGTCCTTGGACTTCTCCCGGTCCAGCTTCAGGGAGATGACCAGCTCCTTCATCTTGCGGGTGACGGTCTGGTCCTGGGTCAGGTAGTAGTTCTTGACGTACTGCTGGGTGATCGTCGAGCCGCCCTGTGCGCCCTTGCCGGACAGCGTGTTGAGCAGGCCGCGCGCGGTGCCCTTGAGGTCGACGCCGGAGTCCTTGTAGAAGCTCTTGTTCTCGGCGGCGACGAAGGTCCGCTGGACGTCCTTGGGGACCCTCGCCAGGTCGACGATGTCCCGGTTGTAGCCCCTGCGGGCCATGACCGAGCCGTCGCTGTACTTGTAGACGTTGCCCTGCAGTTCGGCGTCGGCGTTCCCCTCGGGGATGTCGATCATCATGTAGAGCACGATGAAGGCGCCCATGCCAAGCAGGCAGAGGCCGAAGAAGGTGCCGACGATCTTCTTCCAGGTGAAGAGCCGGCGTATACCGCTGCGGCCGGCCGCCCCCGACGAGCGGTGGCCCTTGGGTGCGGCACGGCGTCCGCCGCGCTGTCGTGCGCGTCTTTCTTCCGCTCGTCCCATACGCCCGTTCCGCTCCGCTTCGTTCATGTGTGCTCGCCTGCCACACAGGTTCGCCGCTCAGGTCAGCTCAGAAAACTAACACCGGGAGCCATGACAAAGGGCTGCTGATGCGGTCGTTACGGACGTGACAATCAGCACCCGCTCCACCAGAACCGACGTACGAGAGGTACACGAGGTTGCTGCGAGGAGGTAATCTGATATCACTTAGATAGGCAGACGCTAGCCGCGCAGGTACCTCGCGCGCAGGCGCACCGAGGAACGGGGGATCACCCATGTCCATACACGACCCGCAGGTCACGGCCGATGTGCCCGCGATGCCGGCCCCGCGCGTGCGGGAGGTCCCGGCGCACAGCATCGGCGGCGGCCTCGCACTGACGCTCGGACTGGCCGGACTGATCATCGGCGTGGCGCTGATCGTCTCCGCCACCGCGGTCACCGCGACCGGCCCGAAGGCCGCCCTGATCAGCGGCGGCATCCTGGTCGCGATCGCCGCGATCCTCGCGATGTGCGGGCTGAACATGGTGGCGCCGGGCGAGGCCCGGGTGGTGCAGCTCTTCGGCCGCTACCGGGGCACCATCCGCCAGGACGGTCTGCGGTGGGTCAACCCCTTCACCTCGCGCACCAAGATCTCCACGCGGGTACGCAACCACGAGACCGCCGTACTGAAGGTGAACGACGCCTACGGCAACCCCATCGAGCTGGCCGCGGTCGTGGTGTGGCGGGTGGAGGACACCGCGCAGGCCACCTTCGAGGTGGACGACTACATCGAGTTCGTCTCCACCCAGACCGAGGCGGCCGTGCGGCACATCGCCATCGAGTACCCCTACGACGCCCACGACGAGGACGGCCTGTCGCTGCGCGGCAACGCCGAGGAGATCACCGAGAAGCTCGCCGTCGAACTGCGCGCACGGGTGGACGCGGCCGGCGTGCAGATCATCGAGTCCCGCTTCACGCACCTCGCCTACGCGCCCGAGATCGCCTCGGCGATGCTCCAGCGGCAGCAGGCCGGCGCGGTCGTGGCGGCGCGGCAGCAGATCGTGGAGGGCGCGGTGGGCATGGTCGAGTCGGCGCTGGCCCGGATCCAGGAGCAGGACATCGTGGAGCTCGACCCGGAGCGGAAGGCGGCGATGGTGTCCAACCTGATGGTGGTGCTCTGCGGCGACCGCTCCGCACAGCCGGTCCTCAACACGGGGACCCTCTACCAGTGACCGAACCGTCCGGGGGCCCGGCCCCCCAGGGTCGGCCGCAGCGCAAGCAGGTGCTGCTGCGGCTCGACCCGTCGGTGTACGAGGCGCTGGCCCGCTGGGCGAACGACGAGCTGCGCTCGGCCAACGCGCAGATCGAGTTCCTGCTGCGGCGCGCCCTGTCCGAGGCGGGGCGGCTGCCCGGTGAGGCGGGGCCGCTGCCCCGCCGGGGCCGTCCGCCCGGGGGCTCCGCCCCCAGGCCCCCGTCGGCCTGACCGGCCCCGTTCCCGAACCCCCCTCCCCCAGGGGGACGCCCGGACGGCCCGGTCCGCGCACGCCCGTCGGCAGGCGGCCCGCACCGCGGTAGCAGAACCGTGACAATCGGCTCCCACCTGGAGGTCCGCACCCCCCGCCACCATCTACGCACTCGGCGTATACACAGTGGGTATACACGGTATGTAGAGTGCTCCGCATGTCCATCGGTCACACCCTCCTGGGACTCCTGGAGTCCGGCCCGCGTCATGGTTACGACCTGAAGCGGGCCTTCGACGAGAAATTCGGTCACGACCGGCCGCTGCACTACGGCCAGGTCTACTCGACGATGTCCCGCCTGCTGAAGAACGGGCTGGTCGAAGTCGACGGCATCGAGGCCGGCAGCGGCCCCGAGCGGAAGCGGTACGCGATCACCGAGGCCGGCATCACCGATGTCGAGCGCTGGCTCGCCACACCGGAGAAGCCGGAGCCGTACCTCCAGTCGACCCTCTACACCAAGGTCGTCCTGGCCCTGCTCACCAGCCGCGACGCCGCCGACATCCTCGACACGCAGCGCTCGGAGCATCTGCGCGGCATGCGGATCCTCACCGACCGCAAGCGCAAGGGCGATCTCGCCGACCAGCTCATCTGCGACCATGCCCTGTTCCACCTCGAGGCCGATCTGCGCTGGCTGGAGCTGACCGCGGCGCGTCTCGACAAGCTCCGTGAGGCGGTGACCCGATGACCACGACCACTCCCCCCGGTTCCCTGCTCGTCGCGCGGGACCTGCGCAAGGTCTACGGCCCGACCACCGCGCTCGACGGCGCCGGCTTCTCCATCCACCCGGGCGAGGTCGTCGCCGTGATGGGGCCCTCCGGTTCGGGCAAGTCGACGCTGCTGCACTGCCTCGCCGGGATCGTCACCCCCGACTCCGGGTCGATCACGTACGACGGACGTGAGCTGACCGCCATGAGCGACAGCGAGCGCAGCGCGCTGCGGCGCTCGGAGTTCGGCTTCGTCTTCCAGTTCGGGCAGCTCGTGCCGGAGCTCACCTGCGTGGAGAACGTCGCCCTGCCGCTGCGGCTGAACGGCACGCCCCGCAAGGAGGCCGAGCGGGCCGCGCTCACCTGGATGGCGCGCCTCGAGGTCGACGACGTCCGCAAGAAGCGGCCCGGCGAGGTGTCCGGCGGTCAGGGCCAGCGGGTCGCCGTGGCCCGCGCGCTGGTCACCGGCCCGCGGCTGCTGTTCGCCGACGAGCCGACCGGCGCGCTGGACTCCCTCAACGGCGAGCGCGTGATGGAACTGCTCTCCGACGCCGCCCGGTCCACCAACGCCGCCGTCGTACTCGTCACCCACGAGGCGCGGGTGGCCGCCTACTCCGACCGCGAGATCGTCGTGCGGGACGGCAAGTCCCGGGACATGGAGCGCGTCGTATGAGTGCGCGCCAGTGGGCACGTGATCTCGGCATGGGGCTCCGGTTCGCCTTCGCCGGGGGACGCGAGGGCTGGACCCGGGCGATGCTCACCGCCGTCGGGGTCGGGCTGGGGGTGGCGCTGCTGCTGCTCACGACCGCCCTGCCCGGCGCGCTGGAGGAACGCCACCGGCGGGAGGAAGCCCGCCTCAACTTCACCTACGGCGAGGAGATCAAGCGCGCCGACGACACCCTGATGACCGCGGACACCGACACGGAGTTCGAGGGCAAGGAGATCCGCGGCCGGCTGCTGGAGCCGGAGGGGGACAAGGCCCCGCTGCCGCCCGGTCTGCGGGAGTTCCCGGCGCGGGGCGACATGGTGGTCTCCCCCGCGCTGAAGGAACTCCTCGACTCGGACGGCGGGGAGCTGCTGCGGGAGCGTCTGCCGTACGACGTCGTGGGGACGATCGGCGAGCAGGGGCTGATCGGTTCGCAGGAACTCGCCTACTACGCGGGCGCCGAGGGCCTCGCGGCACGGGCCGACGGCGGCGGGACCGTGGGCCGCATCGACTCCTTCGGGGATCCCAACCCGATGGAGGAGGAGGCGGACCCGGTCCTCATGCTGCTGGTCCTCGTCGTCTTCGTGGTGCTGCTGATGCCGGTCGCCGTGTTCATCGCCGCGGCCGTACGGTTCGGCGGCGAACGGCGGGACCGCAGGCTGGCCGCGCTGCGGCTGGTCGGCTCCGACGGCGGGATGACCCGGCGGATCGCCGCGGGCGAGGCGCTCGGCGGGGCGCTGCTGGGGCTGGTGTTCGGGACCGGGTTCTTCCTGGCGGGGCGTGAGTTCGCGTCCTCCGTCGAGGTGTTCCGGATCAGTGTCTTCCCGAGCTATCTGAACCCCTCGCCGCTGCTGGCCCTGCTGGTCGCGGTGGCGGTTCCGGCGGCCGCGGTGCTGGTGACCCTGCTGGCGCTGCGCGGGGTGGTCATCGAGCCGCTGGGCGTGGTGCGCACCGCGCGGCCGGCCCGCCGCCGGCTGTGGTGGCGGCTGCTGCTGCCGCTGGCCGGACTCGGCATGCTGTCCCCCATGATCGGACAGGGCCAGGAGAACGGGGAGTTCAACGAGTATCTGGTCGCCGGCGGTGTCATCTGTCTGCTCGTCGGCGTCACCGCGCTGCTGCCGTGGACCGTCGAGACGGTCGTCGCCCGGCTCGGCTCGGGCAACGTGGCATGGCAACTGGCGGTCCGCCGGTTGCAGTTGAGCAGTGGCACGGCGGCCCGCATGGTCAACGGCATCGCCGTGGCCGTGGCCGGCGCGATCGCGCTGCAGATGCTGTTCGCCGGTGTGGAAAGCGACTACACCAAGGAGACCGGCCTGGACGTGACACTGGCGCAGATGGAGATCAGGGTGCCGGACAGCACGGATGTCGCCGCGGCCACCGCGAAGCTCGAGGAGACCGAGGGCGTCCGCGAGGTCTACGCGCTGTCCAGCAGTAACTTCGGCGACCGGCCCTGGTCCGAGAGTCCGGAACGCATCGCCGAGCTGACCATCGGTGACTGCGCGACCCTGCGCACCCTGGCGAAGCTGCCCTCGTGCACGGACGGCGACGTGTTCACGGTCCGGGGCGGTGAGTACGACACGGACACCCCGGCGCTGAGCCGGCCGGGCCAGAAGCTGTATCTGGAGGCGGACTCGGACGACGCGAAGACGAAGGACGTCGTGTGGACCGTCCCGGGGACGCTGAAGCAGGCCGACTCCATCAAGGGCCCGACCGGGACCAAGCGCGGCGGCTTCCTGCTGACCCAGGGAGCGATGCCCGCGGAGCTGGAGGACGCGGTCCGCGGTGAGCTGTATCTGTCCCTCGACGACTCCGTGCCGCACGCCGTCGAGCATGTGCGCAACACGGCTGCCGCGATCGACCCGCTCGCCGACCCGACCGCGTGGAACCTGACCGAGCGTTCCGAACGCTACGACAGCATCCGCACCGGCGTGTTCGTCGGCGCCGCGGCCGTGCTGGCGCTGATCGGGGCGAGTCTGCTGGTCTCCCAGCTGGAGCAGCTGCGTGAGCGCCGCAAGCTGCTGTCCGCCCTGGTCGCCTTCGGCACCCGGCGGCGCACACTGAGCCTGTCGGTGCTGTGGCAGACGGCGATCCCGATCGGTCTGGGCCTGCTGCTGGCCTCGGTGGTGGGCCTGGCCCTGGGAGCCGTGCTCCAGCGCATGACGGCGACCCGGATCCGCGTGGACTGGCCGAGCGTCGCCCAGATGACCGGCATCGGCGCGGGCGTCGTCCTGGCGGTGACGCTGCTGAGCCTGCCGCCGCTGCTGCGCATGATGCGCCCGGACGGGCTGCGCACGGAGTAGGACCGGAGCGCTTCAGGCGCGGCTTGGGGCCCGAGCGCTCCACGCGCGGAACAGGACCCGAGCGCTCCGGGCACGCGACGGGACCGGTGCGCTTCGGGCGCGACGGGCCCGGTGCGGACGGCGGGGGCTCAGCTCCCCACCGTCCGCACCGGCAGCTCCCGCAGGGCCTCGCGCAGGGCCGCCGCCAGTTGCTCGTACTCCCCCGCCCTCGCCGCGCCCGTGCGCATGGCGAGGGCGATGCGACGGGTGGGGGCCGGGTCGGTGAAGCTGCCGGTGCGCAGCCGCCCGGAGCGGGTGGTCTCGACGTCGACGGCGGTGCGCGGCAGCAGCGTCACCCCGAGCCCGCCGGCCACCAGTTGCACCAGGGTGGAGAGTCCGGCCGCCGTGGTGGTGGCCGCGACTCCCGCGCGGCCGGCCTCGCGGCAGATCTCCAGTGCCTGGTCGCGCAGGCAGTGCCCCTCGTCCAGCAGGAGCAGGTTCAGCTCACGCAGCACCTCGCGGGGTATGCCCCGGCGGCCGCCGAGCCGGTGGCCGATCGGGGTCACCAGCACGAAGTCCTCGTCGAACAGCGGAAGTTCGATCACTCCGGGTACACCGAGAGGCACGGCGAGCAGCAGCAGGTCGAGCCGCCCGCCGGTCAGTCCGTCCAGCAGGCTGGCGGTCTGCTCCTCGTGCACCTGGAGGTCGAGCCGCGGATAGCGGTCGCGCACCAGCCGCAGCACGGTGGGCAGCACATACGGCGCCACCGTGGGGATCACTCCGAGGCGCAGCACCCCGGTGAACGGCGCCCGCAGCGCGTCCGCCTCCTCCATCAGCGCCCCGACCTCGGCCAGTACGGCCTTGGCGCGGGCGGCGAGCCTCTCACCGGCCGGGGTGAGCAGCACCTTGCGCGTCGTACGCTCCACGAGGGTGACACCGAGCGTCTCCTCCAGCGCGGCCACGGCGCCCGACAGCGCAGGCTGACTCGTCCCCGTCGCGGCCGCGGCGTCCCGGAAGTGCAGATGCTCGGCCACCGCGGCGAACGCCCGCAGCTGGGCGAGGCTCGGCTGCCTACGCCTATTACCCACAGTCACTGATAGCTTCCTCCGATCAACACGACCGAGTGTAGCTATTTCACGAATCAACGCAGCCTGTGCCAACATCAACAAGGTCCAACCCATGGGAAGCCCCCGCGATCCGGAGGTTTCCTCGCTGCAAGGAGGTCCTGTGCTCACTGTCGGTGACAAGTTCCCCGAGTTCGAACTGACCGCCTGTGTCTCGCTGGAGAAGGGCAAGGAGTTCGAGACGATCGACCACAAGACCTACGAGGGCAAGTGGAAGATCGTTTTCGCGTGGCCCAAGGACTTCACCTTCGTGTGCCCGACCGAGATCGCCGCTTTCGGCAAGCTGAACGAGGAGTTCGCCGACCGTGACGCCCAGGTCCTCGGCTTCTCCGGCGACTCGGAGTTCGTCCACCACGCCTGGCGCAAGGACCACGACGACCTGCGCGACCTGCCGTTCCCGATGATGGCGGACTCCAAGCACGAGCTGATGCGCGACCTCGGCATCGAGGGCGAGGACGGCTTCGCCAAGCGCGCGGTGTTCATCGTGGACCAGAACAACGAGATCCAGTTCAGCATGGTGACCGCCGGCTCCGTCGGCCGTAACCCGAAGGAGGTCCTGCGGGTTCTGGACGCCCTGCAGACCGACGAGCTCTGCCCGTGCAACTGGTCCAAGGGCGAGGAGACCCTGGACCCGGTCGCGCTGCTGGCCGGGGAGTGACCTGAGATGTCACTCGACTCCCTGAAGTCCCGTATACCGGACTACGCCAAGGACCTGAAGCTCAACCTCGGCTCGGTCATCGGGAACTCCGACCTGTCGGCCCAGCAGTTGTGGGGCACGGTGCTGTCGACGGCGATCGCCTCGCGTTCGCCGATCGTGCTGCGCGAGCTGGAGCCGGAGGCGAAGGCGAACCTGTCGCCGGAGGCGTACACCGCGGCGAAGGCCGCTGCCGCGGTGATGGCGATGAACAACGTCTACTACCGCACCCGTCACCTGCTGTCGGACCACGAGTACGGTAATCTGCGCGCCGGTCTGCGGATGAACGTCATCGGCAACCCGGGGGTCGACAAGGTCGACTTCGAGTTCTGGTGCTTCGCGGTCTCCGCGATCAACGGCTGCGGTGCGTGCCTCGACTCCCACGAGCAGGTGCTGCGCAAGGCCGGCCTGGAGCGGGAAGCCGTCCAGGAGGCGTTCAAGATCGCGGCGGTCGTCGAGGCGGTCGCCGCGACTCTCGACGCGGAAGCGGTGCTCGCGGCCGCGGAGTAACTCCGCCCACGGCCCCACACATCGGGCCCGTCCACCTCCCCGAGGTGAACGGGCCCACACCCGTCCCCCCTGAACCCCGGCTACGGCCCCACCCCGCCCTCCCCAGGCAGCCACGCCGCGAGCCCCCGCCCTCCGCGGGCAGTCGTGCCGCAGGGCGGCACGGGTGGGCGCGACGGCACCCCGCCGGCGCCGGGTTGCGCGATCACCCCCCGGCCCGCACCAACACCGCTTCGCTCCCCGGCGCTTGCCGGATGCAGCTGCACCCACCCGTGCCGCCCTGGGGGTACCCCCCAGGCCTTGAGGCACTGGGAGAGGCACGACTGCCCGCAGCTGGACGGGTACGGGCCCAAGACCGCAGCTGCGGCAGGCCGGGCGCAAGCCCACAAGCGGAGAAAGCCGGGCGCAAGCCCTACTCCTCGTCGAGGTCGGCTGCCCGCCGCTCGGAATCCTCCGGTGCCGCCGGAGGCACCCGCAGCGGAGCGTCCGGCGCGGACATGGCCGTAGCCCCCCGGGGCCGCGGGGAATGGAGTGCGGCCGTCTCGCGGGAGTACGCCCGCAGATACCCCACGACCGTGTTGGTCACCGCCACCAGCGGCACCGCGACCACCGCACCCCCGATCCCGGCCACCATCCCGCCGGAGGCGACCGCCAGCACCACCGCCAGCGGATGGACCCGCACCGCCCGGCCCAGGATGAACGGCTGGAGGATGTGCCCCTCGATCTGCTGCACCGCCAGCACCACCGCCAGCGTCATGACACCCGTGAACACCCCCTGGGTGACCAGCGCGACGACCACCGCCAGCACCCCCGACACCACCGCACCCACGAGCGGGATGAAGGAGAACAGGAAGATGAAGACGGCGAGCGGCACCGCCATCGGCACATCGAGGAAGTAGATGCCGAGGCCGATGAAGATCGCGTCGATCAGCGCCACCACCACCGTGCCGCGCACATACGCGGTGAGGGTCCGCCACGCCGCCGGTCCGGCGCCGGCGACACCCGGACGGGCGGCGGCCGGGACGAGCCCCAGCGACCACTCCCAGATCCGCTTGCCGTCGTAGAGCAGGAACAGGGTCGAGAAGGCCGCCAGCAGGATGCCGGTGAGCGCCTCGACGACGACCGTCACACCTTCCAGACCGGCCGAGGTGATCTGCTCGGTGTTGGCGCCGACCGCCTCCCGCAGGTTCTTGGCGATCTCGTTGATCTGTTTGTCGGTGACGTGGAAGGGGCTGTTGAGCAGCCAGTTGCGCAGTTCGTCGATGCCGTCCTGGATCTGCTGGGAGAGGTTGTCGATGTTCTCCATGATCTGCCAGGTCACGAACCAGCCGATGAGGCCGATCACCACGAACCCGAACAGCGCGGTCAGCGCGGTGGCCGGCCCGCGCGGCACGCCGTGCCGCCGCATCCGGGCCACGGTCGGCTGGAGCAGCGCGGTGATCAGCAGCGAGGCCACGAACGCCAGCACCACCAGTTGTACGGCGCTGATGACCCGCATGAGCACCCATACGGTGCCGGCCAGCACCAGCAGCCGCCAGCCCGCCTCGGCGGCGACCCGTACCCCCCAGGGCACGGCCTGCGCGGGGTCCGGCCGGACCGGGACGGCCACGGCGGCGTACTCGGCCGGCGGGGACGGCTCCTGACCGGCGTGCGAGGCGGAACTCGAAGACGCGCTGTCCTCGTCGTCGGGCAGACGGTCCCGCGCCACTTCCGCCCGGCGCTCCTCCAGCCGCTTACTGACCTCGGTCAGTCCGGCTCCGACCCGGCCGAGCCATCCTGGCACTCGCGACATGATCCGTCCTCTTCCCCCGTTTCTCCCCACCACTCCCCCTGGAGTCGTCGGTCAGACCGTACATGGCGAAAGCCCCGCTCCGTAGGACGGTGCGGGGCTGTGCCAGGGTTGAGCGGGGCCGGGAAGTCGGAGTCCCCGGTCGTTCTAGTACCAGTGGTTGGCCTGCCAGAACGACCAGGCGCCGCAAGGGCTGCCGTAGCGGTCGTTCATGTAGCCCAGACCCCACTTGATCTGGGTGGCCGGGTTCGTCGCCCAGTCGGCGCCGGCGGAGGACATCTTGGAACCCGGGAGCGCCTGCACGAGGCCGTAGGCGTCGGACGTCGGGTTGTCGGCCATGTAGTTCCAGCTCGACTCGCGCTGCACGATGTCGCTGAAGCACTGGAACTGGTCCGCCGGGACCATCTGCCGGGCCATCGCCTGCACCTCGGCGATGGTGTAGGACGCCTGGGTCGCGAAGCTGGAGGCGTCACGGGTCGCGGAGCGGTTGGCGGCGGCCTTGGCCTCCGCGCGCTCCTCGGCCTCCCGCTCCGCCTTCTCCGCCGCTTCCTTCTTCTTCTCGACGGCGGTCTCGGCGGCGGCCTTGCGGGCGGCCTCCTCGGCGTCCTTCTTGGCGGTGGCGTCCGCGGCGATGGCCATCGTTTCGGCCTGCTGCGTCAGGGACGCGGTCTGCACCTGGGCCTGCTGGCCCGCGGGGATGTCCGCGAGCAACGTGGTGCCGCTCGCCGTCGCTTCGGCGTCGTTGTTCTGAGCGACGCTGCCCGAGGCAACGCCGACGACACTTCCGACAGCGGTGACCGCCGTGGCCGAGGCCACTGCGAATCCCCGGACCGAGATCCGGCTCACACGGTTTCCTTCCAGCATCGCCCGCTTCGGTGACCCTCGCGGACGCAATCGTGCCCCCTTGCCACTGGCCTCCCCAACTTCGGGTCACGGGAGGCACGGGCCCGATGGGCAACTCCCGCGAGGGAGCGCCGCGTGATGCTCGGGCGGCATACGACGACGCTATGGAGTTGGCCTGTGGTTCTGCACCGCTGGGGGTACAGGTGTGTCGTATGCGGGGCCTGACAGGAGTGAGACTCTGCCGTAACCGGACGCGGCAAGGCAATTCTCTGTTGCGTGTGAAAGCTCACATCCCGTTTGCCCCTGGGGATATTCGGAAACCAGCACACACGCCGACGCCGCCCGGCTAGGCTCTTCGCCTTTCCGGACGGCGTCAACTACTGCGTAACCGATCCTTCCTGGACCCCAGGGGTCAGATCTGCCCGTCTTCGAGCATTTCGGTCACAAGGGCGGCGATCCGGGACCTCTCGGACCGGGTCAGGGTGACATGCGCGAAGAGCGGATGCCCCTTCAGCTTCTCGACCACGGCGACCACACCGTCGTACCGCCCGACCCGGAGATTGTCCCGCTGGGCGACATCATGGGTCAGAACCACCCGCGAATTGGCCCCGATCCGGGACAGAACGGTCAGCAGTACGTTCCGCTCCAATGACTGCGCCTCGTCCACGATCACGAACGCGTCGTGCAGCGAGCGTCCCCGGATGTGGGTGAGCGGCAGGACCTCGAGCATGCCCCGCGCGGTGACCTCCTCGATGACCTCCCTGCTGGTGACCGACGACAGCGTGTCGAACACCGCCTGCGCCCAGGGGCTCATCTTCTCGGCCTCACTGCCGGGCAGATAACCGAGTTCCTGCCCGCCCACCGCGTACAGCGGCCGGAAGACCATCACCTTCTGGTGCTGCCGGCGCTCCAGGACTGCCTCGAGACCCGCGCACAGCGCCAGCGCCGACTTGCCGGTGCCGGCCCGGCCGCCCATGGACACGATCCCGACGTCCGGGTCGAGCAGCAGGTCGAGCGCGATGCGCTGCTCGGCGCTGCGGCCCTTGATCCCGAACACCTCCCGGTCGCCGCGCACCAGCCGGACGTTGCCGTCCGGCGCGACCCGCCCCAGCGCCTTGCCGCGCTCGGACTGGATGGTCAGACCGGTGTGCACCGGAAGGTCCGACGCCTCGGGCACATACACGTGCCCTTCCTCGAAGAGGATGTCCACCTGCTCGCCGGGCAGGGTCAGTTCGGACATACCGGTCCAGCCGGAGGAGTCCGTGATGGCGAGCTCCGCGCGGTACTCCTCGGCGAGGAGACCGACGGAGGACGCCTTGATCCTGAGGGGGAGGTCCTTCGACACCACCGTGACGTCGAACCCCTCGGCCTGCAGATTGCGGGCGACCGCGAGGATGCGGGAGTCGTTGTCCCCCAGGCGGTAACCGCTGGGCAGAACACTGGGATCCGAGTGGTTCAACTCGACCCGCACGGTTCCACCGAGGTCCCCGGTCGGAAGGGGGGCGTCGAGGCGGCCGTACCGCACCCGGTAGTCGTCCAGCAGACGGAGCGCCTGCCGGGCGAAATACCCGAGTTCGGGATGGTTCCGCTTGGCCTCCAGTTCCGTCACCACGACGATGGGGAGCACGACCTCGTGCTCGTCGAAGCGGGTCAGGGCGTTCGGATCGGCCAGCAGGACGCTGGTGTCGAGAACATAAGTGCGTCGGTCGGGCTTGTGACGCTTTGCGCTGGTCACCACGGAAGGACGTACCCCCTCGGATGAGGTCGGGGAGCGACGGAGCGGAGCTGGACCGGTCGACGGCCGCCATGCACAGCGGGCCGAGAACCGGCCCTCCGCTGCTTCCGTGCTGTGACCGCACGGTCGGGCTGGTGCAAAGGGCCTCCCGGGCGGACGACTCCCGTGTCGTCCGCTGAGATACGACGCCCGTGGTTCGGGTGTCGACCTGCCTGGCTTATTCCCTCATATGAGCGCAGCCATGCCAAGGCATATGACGGCGCGCAGGTGAACAGGGCGTGACCGGCGGCGCGGGCGACGGAACGGGGGCCCGGACGGAGCCCGGACGGAGCCCGGACGGAGAAAGGCAGGGAGCCCGGACGGAGACAGGCAGAGAGCCCGGACGGAGACAGTGCAGGGAGCCCCGACGGAGACAGGCAGAGAGCCCCGACGAGGAGAGCGCAGGGGTCCTGGCGTGAGCCGTTCAGCCGCCGTAGCGCCGGTGGCGGGCCGCGTAGTCGCGCAGCGCCCGCAGGAAGTCGACCTTGCGGAAGGCCGGCCAGAAGACGTCGCAGAAGTAGTACTCGGAATGCGCGGTCTGCCAGAGCATGAAACCGGACAGCCGCTGCTCGCCGCTGGTGCGGATCACCAGGTCCGGGTCGGGCTGCTCGCGGGTGTAGAGGTGACGTCCGATCATGTCGACGTCGACGGCCTCGGCGAGGTCCTCCATCGAGGTGCCCTTCTCGTGGGCATCGAGGAGCATGGACCGCACGGCGTCGGCGATCTCCTGGCGGCCGCCGTACCCGATGGCGACGTTGACCACTATCCCGGCGACGTGCGCGGTGGCGGCCTCGGCCTCCTTGAGGGTGGTCTGCATCCCGGCGGGCAGCAGATCGGGCGTGCCCACGTGATGGACCCGCCAGCGCCCGTCGGCGGCGAGGCTGCGCACCACGTCCTCGATGATGCCGAGCAGCGGGACGAGTTCTTCCTCGGGCCGGTCGAAGTTGTCGGTCGACAGCAGCCAGAGGGTGACGACCTCGACCTCCGTCTCGCTGCACCAGCCGAGGAACTCCCCGATGTTGTCGGCGCCGGCCCGGTGGCCGTGGACGGTGCTGGAACCCGAGGCCTTCGCCCACCGGCGGTTGCCATCCATGATGACGCCGATGTGCTTGGGCACCTGAGCGGTGTCCAGGTGACCTTCCACCCGGCGTGCGTACAGCCTGACCAGCAGGCCGCGCAGCTTGTCGCGCAGGTTCACGTGATCGTCAGCCCCTCCGTACGGATCGGACAGGGGCCGCACCCCGCCGCGTCGCGCGGCAAGCGGCCCGGTCTCGGCCGCGGGCGGCCCTGTCCGTATGGCGGTCCCCGAAGGGGAAAGACTACCCCCGCCGGGGCAGGGGTCCCCAAAGTCCGGGGTGACGCGTTTGTCAGCCGTACGGCGAGTACTGCGGCGGCACACCGTTTGCGCGCGGCCGCCGGAACCACTGTCCGGCCGTGCCCTGGCTGAGCAGCACGACGAGCGCGATGCCGGTGCCGAGCGGCACGATCCCCAGCGGGACGCCCTGGGCCGCCGCGCTGAGCGCGAACAGGATCTGCACGGAGGCCAGCACGATCGAGGCGACGCGCACGCCGTGGCCCGCCTTCGGATACTGGAACGCCAGGATGAACAGCACGAGGCTCATCAGATACGCGCTGAAGGCCCGCCCCGCCTCCTCGGGCCCGACGACGACACCGACCACGATGCTCATCAGCACCCCGAACCCGAAGGTCGCGAAGCTCACGATCTGGGCGGCGCGTACCGAGCCGGGCATGGTGAAGACCTGCTGGGACGGGTCGTAGTACGCGGGTGGCCCGGCCCAGCCCTGCGGCGGGGTACCGGGGTAGGGCTGGGCACCGGGCTGCGGGTAGGGCGGTTGCTGCGCTCCGGGCCCCGGGTACGAGGGGTGGGCCGCCGGTGGGGTGCCGTAGGAGTCGGGCGGCGGCGCGGGGGCCTGCCCGTACGGGCCATAGGCGCCGGAGGGACCGTACGGACCGTACGGACCCGGCTGGCCGGTCTGGCCGGGGGGCTGATGAGGCGGTGTCGGATGCTCGTTCGACATGCCTGGACTCTAGCCAGGGAACCCCCCGCCGAGGGCACGGCACGGGAGGGCAAGAAAAAACGGGCCGGTCCGTGGGGGGGATACGGACCGGCCCGAGGGGGGGTTTCCACCATAACCCTTCGTAAGTGATGCTGCGCGCATTGGCGGGCCACAATCACTCTCCGGAGTCGTCCGGCGACGCCTCGGCAGCCCGGAAAGGGGTCGTTCACGGCCCTTGCATGGCCGGAACACGGCGATTTCCTGGGGAAAAACGAGAGTTGAGGGGACCCTGTGCAGGTTGTGGCGTCGATCCGCTACCCCGTAGGCCACTCTTCCGGTCGTCCCCCCGACGGGTGACCCCGGCGGCAGCGCCGGCTTGACCCGGGGACGGACTCCGAGGGGCGGGCGGTGGGGGTTCGAGGCACGCGCGATCGGCCCTCGAGAAGCCCGGGGGACGGAGCCGGGCTGCGCGGTCCGGGCACCGCGCAGCCCCCTCCACTGCGCGGTACCGCCCCGCGCAGCTTTGCTCACGCGAACCACCTTGGTCCGAACCTATGCGAGCGCCCGCCCCGAGCACCAGCCCGCGATCGATAACGATGCGGAAACCGGTCCGCAGGCTCAGATCCGAGCGATCGAGGACAGAAACCGACCTCTATCGGTCCTAGGGTCGGCAGCATGACGACGACCCCCACCCTCACCTGGGACGCGGCAAGTGCGCGGCGTATCGACCGACAGTTCCTGGCCGCACCGGCGCCGGACGGCACGCCCGTCGCCGACGTGGTCGCCGCGATGCGCGGCGCGCACGCCCAGGTGCTGTCGGCGGCCGAGCTGTCCGCGGGGCTGCGTGGGAGCGCCACGACAAGGGCGGATGTACGGGCCGCGCTGTGGGAGGACCGCTCGCTGGTGAAGACGTACGGTCCGCGCGGAACGGTCCATCTGCTCCCCACGCACGAACTCCCCCTGTGGTGCGCCGCGCTGAGCGCGGTGCCGAGGGGATCCAACGGCCTCCCCCGGGGCGCCCGCCTCACCGAGGAGCAGGAGGAGCAGGTCGTGGCCGCGATCGGGGAGTCGCTCGACGGCGCATGTCTGACCATGGACGAGCTGCACGAGGCCGTCATGGCCCGCACCGGCCCCTGGGCGGGCGAGCTGGTGATGCCGGCGTTCCAGGGGATGTGGCCGCGCTGGCGCCAAGTGCTGCACCGGGCGGGCTGGGCGGGCTCACTGTGCTTCGGCCCGAACCGGGGCCGCAAGGTGACGTACACCCGCCCGCCCGGCACGGACGGCGTCCGCGGCGTCGCGGACACCGGCGGGGACGAGGCGCTGCGCGGATTCGTACACCGTTATCTGCACGCCTACGGTCCGGCGACCCCGGCCCACTTCGCCCGGTGGCTGGCCGCACCCGCCGACTGGGCCACCGAGCTGTTCGCGCGGCTGGCGGCCGACGGCGGCATCGAGGAGGTCGGGTTCGAGGGCGCGCGGGGCTGGTGGGTGGCCGCGGGCGACACGGAGTTCCCGCAGGCCCCGGCCGGCCGGGGCCTGCGCCTCCTGCCGTACTTCGACGCGTACGTCATCGCGGCCCAGCCCCGCGAACGCCTCTTCCCCGGCGCCGCGTACCGGAGGGCGCTGGCGGGCGGCCAGGCGGGCAACCATCCGGTGCTGCTGGCCGACGGCGTGGTCGCGGGCGTATGGCACCAGCGGCGCGGCGGGCGCCGTACGCGGATCACGGTGGAACCGCTCGGACGGCTGACGGCGCGGCAGACCAGGGAACTGGGCGAGCAGGTGGAAAGGGTCGGGGAAGTGATGGAGACGACGGCGGAGTTGGTGGTGGGCCCGGTGTCCGTGGGCCCGCACGCCTAGCGTCACCGCGGCGGAGGCTTGCGCATCTCGACGAGATGCCGGCTGCTGTGCGCCACGAACGCGCCCTCGGCCTCGATCCGTTCGTGCAGGGCACGCAGGCGCGGCAGATACGCCTCGACGGTGAAGCCGGGCACCATCCAGACCACCTTGCGCAGGAAGTGCACGACGGCGGCGATGTCGTGGAACTCCATGCGCAGCCGTTCCGCCCGCAGGTCGACCGTCTCCAGCCCGGCGGTCTCCGCCGCGCGCCGTTCACGATCGGGATGTCGCGCCTCCCGCTGGTCCTCGGGCTGCGGGCCGAGGAAGTACTCGACGACCTCGTACGCGCTGCTGGGTCCGACGTGCTGGGCGAAGTAGGTGCCGCCGGGGCGGAGCACGCGCGCGATCTCGCCCCAGGGGGCCCGCACCGGGTGCCTGCTGACGACCAGGTCGAAGGCCTCGTCGGCGAAGGGCAGCGGCGCGTCCTCGGAAGAGGCGACGACGGCGACACCGCGGGGCCGGAGCAGCGTGGTGGCCCGGGCGACGTTGGGCGGCCAGCCCTCGGTGGCGACGGTGAGGGCGGGAGTCCGGGCGGCGTGCGTGAGGGCGAAGTCCAGGACCTCCCCTCCCCCGGTCTGGATGTCGAGCGCCGCGTCGGCCCCGCCGAGCCGCCCGGCCAGGGACGAGGCGTATCCCCAGGAGGGCCGGGCCTCGGTGGCGCGCCCCTCGAACCAGGAGAAGTCCCACCCCTCGGTGGGGACGGCGGCACCTTCGGCGACGAGTTCCTCGAATGTGCGCGTCTGCTGGTCGGACATGAGTCGACCCTGCACGAGGCCGGCCCCGTCTGTCGCCCGCTTATCCGCGCCCTTGTCCGTGCCCCTGTTTGTACCCTTGTCCGTGCGCTTGTCCGTACGCTTGTCCGTGCCCCTGTTGGTGCCCTTGTCCGTGCCTCACGGCACCAGGGGCCGTACCTCTTCCGCCACGAACCGTACGAAGCCCTCGGGGTCGGGTTCGTCGGCGGTCGGCTGGAGGATCACCGAGTCGGCTCCGGCGTCGGCCAGCCGCTGGACCGCCTCGGCGACGACGTCCGCGTTCCCGGCCACTCCGAGGTCCGCCTCCGCGCCCGCTCCCTCGGCGACCAGCTCGGCGCGCAGCCGCTCACCGGCGGCGCTTCCGGTGGCGGCGAGCAGATAGACGACCACGCGGTGGGCATCCGCGCTCCGCCCCGCCGCGGCCCGCCCCTCCTCGATGAGCCGGCGCGCACGCCTTACGCCATCGGGCGAGGTGGTGGCGGTCAGGACGGTCCCGTCGGCGACTTCGCCGGTGAGCCGCACCGTACGGGGCCCCGTGGCACCGGCGAGCACCTCGACCGGACCGTGCGGCGGCCAGGCGAGGGCGACATCGTCGAGCCGGACGTACCGTCCCTCGGTCGTCACCCGCTCCCCGCCCAACAGGGCCCGCAGCGCCAGCAGATACTCCCGCAGCAGGGTCACCGGCGACTCGGCGCGCGCCCCGACCTGGCCCATCCAGTCCTGCACCCCGTGGCCGACCCCGAGGATCGCGCGCCCCGGGAACATCCGGTGCAGACTCGCGGCCTCCATCGCGGTGACGGCCACGTTCCGCAACGGCACCGGGAGCAGTCCGATCCCGACCCGCAGCCGCTCGGTCCAGGCGAGGGCGGCGGCGCCGGTCGAGATGCCGCCCTCCAGGAAGCAGTCCTCCCACAGCCACAGTTCCTCCAGCCCCGCCGCGTCCGCCGCCCTCGCGACGGAACGGAACCGCTCGGGAGCAAGCTGCGGGCGGAGCACCGCGCCCAGTGTCGTCATGGAGACCTCTCTCTGCCCGAGCTCAGCGGTTGATGGCCTGGATTTCCTGTACGACGACGTCCTGGGTCGCGCCGAACTCGCCGTCGGGCAGGTCACCGCCCGCACCGCCGGACCCGGTCCAGTCGATCTTCCATGTGACCGTCGCCTGGAGCGGGAACGTGCCGTCGCCGGAGGAGCGCAGGTACTTCACCCCGCACGGAGGTGTCCGGTCCGCCTTGCCCTTCTCGTACGGCTCGCCGATACGACCGTCCACGATCGGGCAGACTCCGGAGGCCGGGTAGCTCTCGGCGTCCGGAGTCCCCGGCTCGATCTCCAGCGAGACCGGTTCCGCCGTGGCGGTCGCCTCGATGCCGATCTCCGGGACGGACGCGGTGACCGACACCGGCTTGAACTCGGCCGCGTCGAGCCACGCCCAGGTCGGCAGGTTCACCTTCGTCGCCTGCGCGGGGGCGAGGGTGACCTCGGTGCCGGGGACGCGGATCTCCGCGTACGCGAGTTCGGCGAGGATCTCCGGGGTGACCGCGTTCTCGATGTTCGGGGGCGGCGGGTCGCCCTGGTCCACCCAGAAGTAGTCCTCCTTGCAGGAGTCCCAGCCTGGCGGGAAGCTCTTGTCGACGTACGAACCCCACCAAAAGCCCTTGCCGGACTTGTCCTTGTTGAAGTCCTTCTTCGGATCGTCCTCGTTGAGGTACTTCTCCCGCTGCTTCGCGTCCCACTCGTGCCCCGTCGACCCGGCCTCCCAGATCGGCTCCAGGTATTCCTGCAACTCCTCGGGCGAATACTTGGGGGCGTACCAGCAGGGGGGCGGCGACCATGAGGTGGACGAGGTCAGCGGGCCCGCGGAATCACCGGTGCCGTTCTTGGAACGGTCGAAGACGACACCGCCGACGGTGACGGAGACGGTGCCGTCGTCGCGGGTGTCGGCGCTTTGTTGGTTGTCGCCGTGGTTTCCGTGCTTCTCCCGGTCGGCGAAAGCCGCCTGAGAGGCAAAGAGGCAGGCGCATACGACCGCCAGAACCGTCCCGGTCCTAGCCGCGTTCCTCACGGCTGACACTCCTTTGCCCCCCTCTTGGAAACGATGTCGGTGGTCTGCCAGACACCCTTGGCATTCTTGGTGAGCGCCGCGTTGTACAGCACATAGCTGTCCGCGGTCGCCGGCGACTTGTCGACCTTGCCGGTCTTCTTGCTCTTGATGTACGACTTACTCTCGTCCGAGCAGTAGGTGACGTAGGCCTTGTTGTCACCACTCAGCGACACCTTGCGGTTGAAGTACCGCGTCACGCCTGTCCAGGTGTCGTTGGCGTCGACATAGCGCTGTACGTACGTGATCGAGGAACTGAGCGCCTTGTCGGCGTTGTAGAAGCCCAGTGCTTCGGTGTCTGTACTGCCCTTGAAGATGGCCTCGTCGACAGCATTGACACCGAGAGCACTGTCGGCGAGGACGGCGTCCTTCGTAGGGTCGCCGGATTTCCCACCCTCGAAGACATTCTTCGCGTCGGGCGGGAAGGTGATCGTCGGGCGGTCACCCGAGTCCGACGCGCTCGCGCTCGGGGACGCCGGCTTCTCGCCTCCCGTGTCGGCGCCGGCGATCTTGTCTCCGGACTTGGTGGAATCGTCGTCGTCGCTTCCGCACGCGGACAGCGTCAACGCCGCGGTGGCGGTCAGCGCGAGCGCTGCGAGCAAAGTGGGACGGCGGTTCACGGTCGGCTCCCGGTGGGGCGAGGCTTGTCTCGAGCACATCCAAGTTATCCAGCGCACGACTCACGGCACCAGTGCGATGGGGGTCAACTCCTGCTACAACACGGTCACATCAATGTGATCGGGCGGTCACTGATCAGGGCCGTGAGGATCATCGGCGCGTCACCGTCGGACTGGTTGAGGGAGACGGCGACCCAGCGGCGTACCGGACCGGGCAACGGGCCCCAGACGGCCAGGTCGCCGTTGCAGTCCCTGGCGAGGAGCGCTGCGAAGGGCTCCGCGGCCGGGCGTCGCAGTGCAGGTCCGCCCAGGGGGACCCTCCGGTGCGGACCCCAGCGGGTGTCCAGTTCGGCGACCAAGGCGGTCAGGTTCGCCTCCGCCCTCGCCTCCGCTTCGTTCCATTCGGGGCCGTAGACCCCTGTGAGGGCCTCGCTCTCCCAGAGGGGGAACAGCAGGAAACCGGCACCTCGGGTCGATGTCCATTCGCCGGTGACCGGTTCGCCCTCGTCGGTCGTGGGGCCGGAGTCCGGGAGGGGGACGGACAGGGCGGTCTCGATGTCGGACACCGCCCGGTTCGTGTCGAAGGACTCGCCCGCGCGGGCTGTCACAGGGTGGGCCGGCTCATCGGGCGGGGCAGTGGCTCCAGCGCGCCGGACCTCTTGAGCGTGTCGTACGCCACGACGACGGCCGCGGTGTCATCGGGGGCCGTCGTGAGGACGAGGAGCAGTCCCCCGGTGGGGAGTTCGACGCGGTCGGCCGTCAGGTCGGCGGGGACGCGGGAGGCGCGGCCCGGCGACAGGTAGCCGATCCAGCCGACCGACGGCGTGCCGATCCTGAAACCGGCTTCCTTCTTCAGGGCGGCGGTGACGGCACGGTCGCTGACGTCGCCGTAGTCCGGCTGCCAGGCCTCCGCGACGACGGTGAGGAGCGCGGCATCGGGAAGGTCCGCCTCGTCGGGTGAGGTGATCGTGGCGACGAGTGACTGGAGCAGGGAGTCCGGTGTTCCGCCCGCCAGCACGGCGATCTCCACCTTCCAGCCGGGGGCGGGGTGGTCGGCGAGCAACCGCAGCGAAGTGCCGTTCGCCGCCGCCCAGGGGTCCGCCTCCCTGGCGGTGTGCAGGGCGTGGAACAGTGACCCCTCGTCGGGCTGGAGTGTCCTGCCGGGCCCGGCGGCAGGCACCGTACGCCACTCCCCCGCCCCGCCCACCGCCTCCGGCAGCAGCAGGGCGAACCGTTCCAGCGTCGTACTCCACCGTGCGGCGAGGTCGTCCGCCGACTCCTTCCGGGGCCCCCAGAAGCCCCGCACCACGCGTCGCATGTCCCGTCTCTCTTCTCTCGCCGCTCGCCGCTCGCCCACGCACGCTGCCGCGACCACCTTAGGATGCGATCCGTTCGCCGCCGCGTCAGTCGAACGCCTCGGGGCGTCTCTCGCCGGCGATGCGGTCGGGGGCGGAGTGGACGACCTCGATGTCCAGGCCGGCGTCCTCGAAGGCGTCCCGGGCCGCGTCGGCGACCTCCTCGTTGGAGAAGTGCCACTCGATACCCTTGCCGTTCGCCGCGCTCACCTGGCGGCGCGCCTCGGTCAGCAGCCGTTCCCTGCCGGACGGAGTGAGTTCCGTACGGTCGGAGGCGAGGTAGCTGTCGTAGCCGTTCTTGGCCTCCAGGAAGGTGTCGCGGGAGGAGTCCCAGCCGTCGAACTCGACGTCCGGCACGTCCGGGTCGGGGTGCGGGACGACGTACTCGTATCCGCGCTGGGTACCGGTGACCTGTTCCTGGTAGCGCAGCCAGGACTCGTTGCGCCAGTTGGGGGCGGGGTTGCGGTCGCGGCTCGCCCAGAAGCCGTCACCGCCGTCCGGGTCGCCGTAGGTACGGCTGTTCAGGTCGTCGGCCCAGTCCGGCGGTTCGTAGTTGCGCGGGTCGCCGGTGTCGCCGTGCTCGGGGTCGGGGTACCGCTTGCGGTTCTCCAGCGCTTCCCGGGCGCGGTCCGGTTCCTCGGCGCGCTTGCGTTCCAGATAGGCCTGGCGTTCCGCGGCGCGGGCTTCCTCGGCCTGCTCCCTGGCCTCCTCGTCGCAGCTGCCCTCGGCCAGGAGGACGTACGGGCTGTTCGCGAGGGGACCGGCGGCGAGCACGGTCGTGCCGGTGCCGGACCCGCCGTTCAGGCCGGGATGCGGGCTGTCGCCGCCGTACGGAATTCCGTGGGCGGGAGCGGCGATGGTGCAGCCGGTGCGCCGGGCTGCGTCCTCCGCCTCGTCCGCCGCCTCGTCGGCGCGCCGGACGGCGTCGTCCAGGGCGTCGAAGTCGCCCGCGTCGACCGCCCGTCGTGCGTCCTGCGCGGCGTCGACCGCGTCGTCGACCACCTTGCTCAGCCGGCCGAGCGAGCCGACCTTCTCGGCGATCTTCGCTTCACCGTAGCCGGGGATGAAGAGGGAGCCGACGTTCCAGAGGACGGTGGTGACGGCCCGGGTCTCGTTGCCGCTGTCCCACTGGTCCACGACGTCGTCGCCGATGAAGGAGTCGAACAGGACGGTTCCGCCGGTGCCGAGGGAGGCGCCGCCCCAGTCCCAGATCGCGCCGAGATAGTCGCCGTCGTCCCACTTCTCGCGGGCGTCGGCGGTGTTGTCCATCCAGTCGTCGCCCAGGGAACTGCCGTAGTCCATCAGGCCGTTCCAGGTGTCGACCGGGTTGGTCACCACGTCCCAGATGCCGGTGAGGTCGCCCCAGATGCCGTCGACGAACAGACCCGTGCCGACTTGCCCCAACTGGTCCCCGGCACAGCCGAAGAACGCGCCGAACCCGGAGAAACAGCCCTCGCCACCGTCGTCGTCGGTGGCCGCGGTCGGGTCCTCGTACGGCGGCTCGTCGATCTCGTCCTCGGCGGCCACCGGGTCCACGACGGAGGGGTCACCCTCCGGTGCGGGGGGTGTGGTGCCGGAGTCCGGGGTGTCGGTGCCCGTGCCCGTGTCGTCCGCGTCGCCCCCAGGGTTCCCCGTACCGCCGGTCGTCTCGCCTGCGTCTCCGTCGTCGGCACCGTCCTCCGCGGTGACCCGGCCGTCGTCGCCGCCGCCGTTTCCGGGCGCGGCGCAGGCCGCCCCGGTGACGCGGCAGACCTGGGCCTGGACCTCGGTGAGGATCTGCCCGCCCAGGCCGGTGACGACGAGGGCTCCGATGATCGCCGCGACGACCGCGATCAGCCCCGCGTACTCCACCGCCGTCTGGCCGCCGTCGTCCCGGCGCCAGCGGATCATCCGGGGCAGGGAGAAGGGGCGACGCTCGCGCCGGTCCGGCTCTGCGAGACGGAACCAGTCGCGGCTCTCCGTGCGGGTCAGAAGGAACAGGATCAGGAGCGGAAGAAGCAACTGGGTGAGACCGCGGGCCGATCCGTCGGCGACGTTGGACAGCGATCCGAGGACCAGCCACGCCTGTACGACGATCAGCCCGATCCAGATCCCGGCTCCGCCCAGCCAGGTACGGCGGGCCAGCCACCAGCCGAGCACGCCGGGAGCGGCGGCGTAGGCCACCCGGGCGAGCAGGGTGCCGTCCACCGCGTCGAACGACGCGGCGGTGAGGAGCAGCCCCACGCCACCGAGCACGGTGAACGCGAACAGCGCGTGCACGAGCAACAGGGCGCGGGAAAGAGGCCGGGGCATCTCCCGCCGCCCACCCGTGTACCTGGGAGCAGGTACCGCCCCCGACTCCGCACCTCCCCCGTTCGAGGCCATGCCCGGCCCTCCTCAAGTCCCCCGCGCATCTCACCGCGTTCGGTACACGGCAGGACCCGAGGGTAGGAAGGGACGAGTGACCGGGCATGGGCCCGTGGGCCCAAAACAGCGCCCATCTCGTCGAGTTGCTCGGCGTCGACCTCCAGGAACGATCAAAACCGAAGACCGATCACGGCATGGTCCGGGCCCCCGCGCGGCCCCGACCCCGTCTCACTTCTGCTTCGTCTGCAGGCCTATGCGGCGTCCGCATCGAATGCCGTAGGAGCCGATAAACGCCGGTGACCGCCGGTCGTGATGGGTTCACCCGTGAGGGTCACCGCGCACTCCGGTGGTGTGTCAGTCCGGCGCACTAGGGTCCCTCATCAGCGTCGGCGCACCGGAGGACGTGGCGATGCGCGGCAACTGACAGCACCTCAGAACGTGGAGTACTCCATGGGTTTCGAAGTCACCTACGCGGACTTCTCCGCCGATCCGGCCCGGCTGGCCAACACGAAGGTCGCGCGGCAGCGGGCGCAGTCCGCCGGGTCGCATCTGGCACTGGACGCGGGCGGGAGTGTGACGCTGCGCTTCGAGGTGGCGGACCCGGAGGACGTCGAGCAGGCGACGCTCACCGTCACGGCCCTCGTCTCCAAGCTCGGCTCCTCCCTCGGGTACGCCCCGATGGACGTCCTGCTGCAGGGCGAGCCGCTGGTCACGGATCTGACCGTGCCCGGGGGCGGGGACCTTCCGCAGGACAATGTCTTCGCCGTACCCGGTCATCTGCTGAAGCCGGGCACCAACACCCTGGAGATACGTTCCTCGGGCAAGGCCCGCAGCATGCTCTGGCTCTACCGGATCACCCTGGACCCCGTCCGGGAACGTGGCCGCTCGGAGCGGGCCCGGACAGCGGAGGCCCACGACTCGGTGTTCTCCTACCGTACGGAGCGCCGCCTCGCCCACTCCGCATCCGCCTCCTGGCAGTCGGCACCGCGGCTGCTCTTCCACCTCGACCGGGACGAGCACTCCCTGCCCGCGCAGCTCGGCTGGCGTACGGCGGACGGGGCCGAGTCCGCCGTCAGCTTCCAGTCCAACATGTCCGATTTCCATGGATGTTACCGAGCGCCGGACGGGACGGCGTACGAGTACCGGGGCCGTCTCGGCGACCGTTGGCCGTTCTCGGAGGAGACCGAGAACCTCTCCGCGTCCACCCTGCACCGCTTCCACACGGAGGAGGGGTGGGGCGGTCGCTGGCACATCTCCCGCGAGCTGCGGCTGCTGGTCGACGACGGTGCGGCGGCCCCCGTCGAGCGGGTGACCTGGCGTGATCAACGGGGCAACTCCGGCGTGGCCGTGCTGCACACCGCCACCACCGATGTCGCGGTGACCGGGGTCACGGCGAGCGACGAGTACCGCGAGAACGGCGAGGTGGCCGGCAATCTCCTCGATGACCACCGCACCAAGTGGCTGGCCGGCGACGACACCGCCCGGCTCGACTTCACCCTCGCCGGCCCCGCCGCCGTGGCCTCCTACTCCCTGACGTCGGCGAACGACTTCCCCGACCGCGACCCCCGCGACTGGACGCTGTACGGCTCCGAGGACGGCAAGGCCTGGACGCCGCTGGACTCGCGTGCCGGTGAGACCTTCGCCGGGCGCTACGAGACGAGGGAGTTCTTCCTCCGCGCCACCGCCCCGGCCTACCGTCGCTTCCGTCTCGACATCACCCGCAACTGCGGATCGGACGGGACCCAGTTGGCTCAGGTGTCCTTCGCCGGGGCGCCCACCGGGCAGGCGTTCACCGGCTACTACCAGCGCTGCAACGAAGGCCCCATCGGCTATCGCGGCACGCCGGTCACCGCCCCCTCCTCATCCACCGGCCTTCCCGGGGCACCCCGCGTCGCCTCGGAGCTGGAGACCGCCGTGGCGAGCCTGGCCGAAACGGCACAGACCCTCGCCGCCCTGGCCGCGCAACTCCGCAAGCACTGACGTCGCGGGCCCGCCGGGGATACGTTCGGTGGGTTCGATTGGCCGTGGTCCACGGTGGAGGGGGTCGGTGGAGGATGGGGCGCTGGCGGGACGGGCGTGGGGAGTTGACCGTGCGGGGGGATGCCGGCGCGGGGCCACCGGTACGCGTTCCCCTGGAGATCGCCTCCTCCTACCGGGCCCGGACAAAAGGGCTGCTGGGGCGGGACTCCCTCGACGGGGCGCTGCTCCTCTCCCCCGCCAACAGCGTGCACACCTTCCGCATGCGGATGCCCATCGACGTCGCCTACCTCGACCGAAGGCTCCAGGTCATCGCCGTACGCACCATGCCGCCGGGACGGCTCGGGCTGCCCCGGCTCCGGGCACGGCATGTGCTCGAGGCCGAGGCGGGGGCGATGGAGGGGTGGGGGTTGCGGGTGGGGTCGCGTCTGACGATTGCCCCGGAGAGTTCGTGAGTCTGGCCATGTACCTGGTCAGGTTGCACGCACGGCTCAGGAGGAAGCCGCGTTCGTCGGGCGCCTACGTCTGCGACTTCTCCAAGCAGCCCTAGGTCCTGATCGGTGCACTCGCCGACGCCGGTGTGCGCGTCAAGGTACCGACCAACGGCCTCCCCTCCCAGCGCACCTACCGTGAGGCGTACTCCCTCGCCACGGAGGTACCGGCGGACGAGCGGATGGGCGCCCATTGATACCGCCTGCCATACGGCCGGGCCACGTGCGAGGGCGGGTGGGCCGGGGAAACGGCAGCGGAGTACGACCACCTGCTCAACCGCTTCCTCGGACAGCTCCACCACTGCCTGCACAACAACGTGCCCTTCGATGAGCAGCGTGCCTTCACCCCTGTGACCACAGAAGATTCCACCTGAGGCTCCGCGCATTGCGTCAGAAATGACCATGGCTTGGATTCCTACTGCAGCTGGCGCCTGCCCAACGCTAGGGTGAGCGCCGTGCATCAGCATCAGATCATCTGCTCACCGCCCCGCTTCTGAGCGGGGCGTCTGCTGGGCCCGGCACGACGAACGGCCGTGGCCCCCTTCGGTGCTGCCTGATCAGCCCTCGATCCGCTGATGCCCTGCTTTGACGCCATTTCACTTTCTCTGCGTCGAAGCTGGAGTCCTCTTTCATGCCTGCACGCTCGTCGCTTTCCGCTGCACCCATGCTGCGAAACGGCACCACTCTGCTCGTTCTGGCTGGAGTTCTGTGGGGAACCGGCGGTCTCGCCGGTTCGATCCTCGCCTCGTACACCGGCTTGGCCCCGGTCGCTGTGGCCGCATACCGCCTGCTGATCGGAGGCACCCTCATCACCGGATATGCCCTGGTGAGTGGACGACTCGTCGGGGTACCGCGAAACTCACAGAGCCTGTTCCGCATCGCCGCTGCCGGTCTCCTGTTCGCCTGCTACCAGGCTGCCTACTTCGCAGCGGTAGCTGCTACCTCGGTCGGCCTGGCCACCCTGACCACGATGGTCGCAGTCTCCATCCTGATCACTGCTGGGACGGCATTCCTCGACCGACGACGACCAACCCGCCGCGCCATCGTCTCCTTGGTCATCGCGCTCGCAGGTCTGGTACTGCTGATCGGCTCGCCGACCGCAGGCGCTCACCGGATGGCCGGCACCGGCCTGGCGCTACTGGCGGCAGCAGGCTTCGCCGTGCTGTCGATGGACCGCCGTGAACCACTTCCCGGCCTCGATCACATCACCACAATCGGTCTGGGTTTCCTGGCTGGAGGTCTCCTGCTGCTGCCCATCACGCTGACGGTCGGCATGTCTATCCCGGCCCGTCCCGCAGTAATCGGTGCCGTGCTCTTCCTCGGCCTGGTCCCCACGGCTGTCGCCTACAGCAGCTACTTCACTGGCCTGCGCTACGCGGGCCCCAGGGGGGCAATCATCGCTCTCTTCCTCGAACCGCTCACCGCCACCCTCCTCGCCGTACTCGTCAACCACGAGCATCTGTCCGGCGCACAGATCCTCGGAGCGCTCCTCATCCTGTTCTCCACCACGATCCGTCAGGACTCCGCAGCTTGACTTCTTGGCCCCCTGAGATGTCTTGACACCGCCCGCCGTTCACACCGACCGCCGCACTCGCGGGAGGACCCCGTGCACCCGACCTTGGCGTCCGGGCCGGGCGAGGAGCACCCCACGCCGAGGGCGAGCACGAGCCCGGTCAGGGACGCGAGCGTCCAGGGCGGCGTCGACCACGGCGATGTTCCCGGTACACCCGGCAGAGCCGTCACCGTCTGGTGGGTAAGCAAAGACGGCATCCTTGAGGCGGGGGCGCCACGCGTCACCTCATGACATCCGCTGTGGAGGTTCCGTGAGTCTGGCCATGCACGTGGTCGCGTTGTACGCGCGGCTGAGGATGAAGCCGCGTTCGTCGAGTGTCTCCCGGGCCGGGCGGCGATTGCGTGCGCCGAAGGGGTCCGGGCAGCCGCCGGCCGCGCTGCTCAAGCGCCATGATGTCTCCGCCCGGCAGATCGACGGGTTCGTGTCCTGGACCGTCGCCCCTCGCGGGCGGGAGGCGTCTCGCGCCGCCCTCTACCTGCACGGCGGGGCGTACGTCAGCGAGATCGCCAAGCAGCACTGGACGCTGATCGGCGCGCTCGCCGACGCGGGCGTGCGTGTCGAGGTCCCGCTCTACGGCCTTGCTCCCCAGCACACCTACCGTGAGGCGTATCCCCTCGTCACCGAGGTGTACCGGGAGTTGCTGGCCCGGACACCCGCCTCCGAGGTCACCTTCGTCGGCGACTCCGCCGGGGCCGGCCTGGCCATGGGTTTCGCCCAGACCTTGCGCACCTCCGAGCTTCCCCAGCCTCGCCGGCTGGTACTGATCGCCCCCTGGCTCGACCTGACCCTCGGCAACCCGGAGATACCTGCCGCCGCACGCCGCGATCCCTGGCTGGCCCCGGTCGGGCTGGTCGAGGTGGGGCGGGCCTGGGCGGGCGGCGACAACCCGGCCGACCCGCGCCTGAGCCCGCTCAACGGTCCGTTCGCGGGTCTGGCCCCCATGGAGGTGTACGTCGGCACCCGCGACCTGTGCCTTCCCGACGTGCGGGTGCTGCAACGCCGCGCGCTTGCCGAAGGGACCCGGATCAGCGTGATTGTCTGCGAGGGAGCCGTGCACGTGTACCCGCTCACGCCCACCCCCGAAGGCCGTACGGCTGCCGCCAGGATCGTCGAGGAGATGGCTCAACGGCCCCCGGCCGACGTCGCATAACCACGCGCCCCGTTCCTCGGCAGGACGGCCCACATCCGGGTCCCGCCACCCGGCTGCCGCGCGTCACCGAAACCCCAGTCGCCAGCGCAGGCCTTGACGACGCAGGCCAGGACGCGGAGCGCGGCCCGGCGGCGGGTGTCGCAGACCGTGGCCAGTCGGGGGTGGGTGTGGCGGGGGTGGGCGTCGTAGAGGGTGACGCGGAGGGCGTCGTCGCGGTAGCGGAGTGAGACGTACACCTCCGTGGTGGGGGCCAGGCGGTAGGCGCAGGCGGTGAGTTCGCCGAGTACCTGGACCGCCGCGTCCGTCATGTCCTCCAGTCCGTGGGCCCGTAGGACGGTACGGGCCGCGGCGCGGGCGATCGCGGGGCTGTGCGGGGCTGCGGGGAGGGTGAAGCTGTAGGAGAGGGTCTCAGGAGTCGGCGGTGCGGGAGGGATGTCTGCGGGGGCGGCGATCGGACAGAGGCCGACGGATACGGACATGGCAACTCCATTTCTCGGCAGGTGAGGTGCGGCCCGTCCGGTGGCTCGTCTCCCTGACGCGAGCGCGCCTCTCCCAGGGCAGGAGGGTGCGGGCAGGCTCGCGCGATGCCGTTCCGGGGGGTGCGGGTCGTAATCGACCTGTCACCGACGGTAGGATACAGAGAGTCAAAATGTCCAATGTTTCGGGGACACTTACCCCCATCGATGGGAATGTCGGCACCACTCACCGACTACAGAAGGGGCGGCATGGGGACCAGAAGCACGCCGACGGAGCGACAGAAGCGCCTCGGTGCGGAGATGCGCAAGATGCGGCTGGCGGCAGGCGCCACAACGGAGTACGCATCCGGCCTGCTCGGCATCGACCGAACGCGACTGTCCAATATGGAATCGGGCATCCGCCCCTTCTCAGCCGAGCGCGTGCGCAAGCTGGCCTGCAACTACTCGTGCAGCGACAACAGTTACGTCGACGCCTTGGTCGCCATGGCGGAAAGCAGGGAGCGCGGATGGTGGGAGCAGTATCGGGGCACGTTGCCGACAGGATTGCTGGACATCGCCGAGTTGGAATGGCACGCCACCCGGGTACGCACCGCGCAGGTCATGCACATGCCTGGACTGCTCCAGAGCGAGGAGTACGCACGAGCGGTGTTCGCCGCGGTGCTCCCGCGACTGAGCCGACTGGAGGTCGAACTTCGTGTGGCCCACCGCATGGAGCGCCAGCAGGTCTTCCGGCGAGCTGAGCCGCTCCCCTATGTGGCCTACGTCCATGAGGCCGCACTACGCATGCCCTACGGCGGTGCCGAGGTGACCCGAAAGCAGCTCGGCATCCTCGCTGCCGAGTCCGAGCGCGACGCGATAGAGGTACGAGTCGTTCCGAACGGCGCGGGCGACTTTCCCGGTGCCGGACACGCCCTGCTCTATGCCGAGGGGGCTGTACCCCAACTCGACACCGTGCAGCTGGACTCCGCACATGGGCCGGAATTCACCGGCGCCGAGGCGCAGCTCACCAAGTACCGTGCGCATCTGGACTGGATGGACAACGCGGCGCTGCCTGCGGCGGCCTCGCGGGATCTCATCCACACCGTTGCCCGCGACATCTGAGGAGCCACGTTCATGACCGGCATCGACTGGGAAGAGCCCTTCTGCGGTGAGGGCAACAACTGCTTCCGCATAGGAACCGATGCCGGCGGCAACGCCTACATCGCCGTCGCCGGGCAGGAGGACGCGCCGCTCACCGACAGCAGAGAGGCCCTGCGCTCCCTGATCCTGGAGATCAAGGCGGGCAAGGCCGATCATCTGCTGTAGTCAGCTCTCCGTGCGCGGGAAGGTGATCTCCACCCTGCGGTTCTTCTTGCGGCCGGACTCCGTGGAGTTGTCGGCGATCGGGTACTGCTCGCCGTAGCCACGGACCTCGTATGTGACGTTGGCGTCGCTCAGTTCCTGGACGAGGATGCCGTGTACGGCGTCGGCGCGCTTCCGGGACAGGACGTCGCCGTGCGCGGACGAGCCCAGGTTGTCCGTGAAGCCGAAGACGCGGATCTTCGTGGCGTTCTGGTTCTTGATCTCATCCGCGATGGCGGCGATGCGGGACTTCGCCTCTCCGCTGAGCTTGGCACTGTCCTTACCGAACAGGACCTCGGCCTGGAGGGCGAACTTGACGTCGGAGTTGGTGTCCTCGCGGCGCTCGTCGCCGCTCTGGTCCTCGACGACCTGTTTGATGTCCAGAACCTTCGGCTCGGCGAGCGTGGCGCCCTCCGGCAGCTTGAGGTCGGGGTCGTTGGGGTCGAGTTC
Source organism: Streptomyces sp. NPDC086080 (assembly GCF_044540255.1). Classification (NCBI taxonomy): domain Bacteria; kingdom Bacillati; phylum Actinomycetota; class Actinomycetes; order Kitasatosporales; family Streptomycetaceae; genus Streptomyces; species Streptomyces sp. NPDC086080. The sequence continues at coordinate 107,919 of NZ_JBITRU010000002.1, read as the reverse complement.
GACGGGGGCGGAGGCGGTGGCTTCGGTGCCTGGAGGGACGCTGGGGCCGTCGTCGGCATGAGCCACGGCTGGGCTTACGGCGAGGAGGGTGGCTACGGCTCCGATGAGGAGCAGGCGGTTGTGAGTCATCCTCTGCCTCACCCAGAGATCTGGATGGTGCCGCTGGCGAACGTCGGCAACTGGAGTGTGACTTCGGACGAACCCTCGGGTGGAGACGGGAACTGCATGAACACAGCAATACTGTCCCCTGCTTCGATCACCGTGAAGCCGGTCGTTGTCAAGGGACGCCCCTCCGTGTCACGCAGGACGTAGTAGCGTTTCTTGGTCTTGCTGTCCACCAAAGTCGCGCCACCCAGAGACATTCCACTCCGAATGATTTCCCTTTCATCCCCTCGAACAGCTGGCGGAACGACGACGCGCTCCGCGCCGTCGTTCTTCAGATTGCCACTGACCGTAACGAACCCGCCGGCATCACGCTCTGCTGCGGTGATCTGGAGAAGCAGCCCATCCTGACCCCTGAGTTCGGCCATCACCTCGTTCGTCTCGTCCTGAGGACTCGGGTTGGAGCCATCGCCCTTGGATGCGGAGGCTGAGGCCTCCGGCTTCTTGTTGTCCTCATCTCCCCCGCCACCGCAGCCGACCACTCCGAGGGCCAGACCGGCCGCAACAGTCAGTGCGACGATCCCCCTGCGGGCCTTCGTAGTGAACCGCATGTTCATGCCTCTGCTTCCTTCATCACTCGTCGTTCGTGGGTCAGTCGGCCAGGTGGACGTCGAAGAGATCCGCGGCTTTCGGAAGTAGCTGCTCAGGGTCTTGCGGGTCCAGTTCCCACTTCGTACCGCCCCGGCAAATGAGCAGAGGCAGCATGTCGTCCTCCGCTGCCTCTCCTGGAACCTCGAACCCGCAGCGGGCCTTAATCACCGCTTTGGCAGACGCCTTCGACCGCATGCTCTCCGTATTAGGAATGACGGAATCCCCAACGGTGTCGTTCGTCTGGACTTCCACCGTGTAGGCCAGCAAGCCAACCTGAGAACAACCCAGCACAACAGCTTCGTTCTGTGCCGCCAACTGGTCCGCCCTCCAACACGAAAGACCGAGCCCTTCGGCGTCGCCGCCGAATATCTCCTGCCACTTGGTCGGGTCGAGAAGGTTCTTCACCCACGCATCTGCAAGCTGATCCCGCCTGTCCTGGGCAGCCGCGAGGGCGGCAGCGTCAGCGGCTGTCTGCGCATCATTCCGGTTCGCCGCGGCCTGACCGACTGCAAAGTACGCGAACGCGAGAAAGAGCAGGCCCCCCACCACCGTAAGGTAGATGGGGAATGCCTGCCCTGCGTCGCCGTAACGAAGACGCCGAATCAGTCGACGACGTCCGCGATCTGCGTAGTGATCGCCGTGAAGATCGTGTTGCCGATATTCGTCCCCGAGATCGCCAGCACGATGGCCACGACCACCGCGATGATGCCCAGGTACTCCACCGCGGTCTGGCCCTTGTCGTTGCGGGCTGCGCGGGAGTGGAGGTAACTGACTGTGGTGTTGATCCAGTTGCTCATTCTGGTCCCCTCCGGCTGACGCGGTGGCGGCCTCTTTCGTGGGGCCGCTTTCGACACGGGCAACGTACGGTCGACCGCCCCGTCCGTCAGAGGGCCCCAGGGCCCAAATCCGGGCCCAATCACGGGGCCACTGCTTCTTCCCCCTTGCCGTCACGGTGGTCACCCCACCCCTCGGCCCGAGCCGGGTGCCGTGCCGAGCCACTTCGCGGCGGCCTCGGAACGGCTGGTGCTGTGGAGCTTCGCGAAGATGCGGTTGATGTGGTTCTTGACCGTCTTCTCGCTGATGAAACACGTGGAGGCGATCTGCTGGTTGTTCATGCCGGATGCGATGAGGTCCATGATCTCCGCCTCCCTCGCGCTCAGTTGGAACCTGGACCTGTCGGGTGCGGCCGGGCGGCCCCTTGCCCACCCAGACGACGACTGTGCCATATCCGGTTGCATGTGCGAAAGGTTTTCCGCAGAAGTAGGTGGGGGCGGGATGTGGGGCAGGCCGAATTCGGGTGGCGTTGGGTGGGTTGTGGCTCTGCGGCCCAGCCCGTCCGGCAGCCGGTACCTCGGGGGCTGCCCCTGTCTGAGTTGCGAGAGCAACGCTCCTGCTGCTGTCGGGGTGAAGTGGGGCCGGCCGTTCTTGATGTCGCGGACCGCCGCCACCAGTTGGTCCGCCGTGAACTCTCCGTGGACCAGATAGCCGCCCGCTCCCCTGCGCAGTGCCTCCTGGACGATCTCCGACTCCCCGCTGTACGTCAGCATCACGACCGGGGCGATGCCGACCAGGTGGGGCAGGGCCGAGATGCCGTCCACGCCGGGCATGCGGACGTCCAGGAGGATGACGTCGGGGCGGTGGGTGTGGGCGGCCCGGCATGCCTCGCGGCCGTCCGCCGCCTCCGCCACAACCGTGATGTCCTCGCGGCCGGTGAGGAGGGCGGTCAGGCCCGCGCGGACCACCGGGTTGTCGTCCGCCACCACCACACGGAGGGAGGCGGCGGGCGGTGGGACGTTCTCGAAGGGGTTCGGCTGTGTCGTCATGGCGTGGCCTCCGTCGGAGTTGTCGGCGTCACCGCCGCGAGAGGGAGTTCCAGGCGGACCTCCGTGCCCTGGGCGAGGGTTCCCCGGCCGATGCGGATGCGGGCGCCGACCGAGGCCGCCCGTTCGACCATGCCCACGAGGCCGAAGTGTCCCGTTCTGCGGAGGTGTTCGAGTTTCGTGCCCGGCGGGAGGCCGGCTCCGTCGTCGTAGACGCTGATGCGGAGCAGGTCTCCGTGAACGCCCGCGCGGACGTCGACCCTGGTCGGTGCCGCGTGCCGGTGAGCGTTCTCTAGGGCCTCCTGGGCGATGGTGAGGAGTTGGCGGGCCACCGCCGGGGGGACCGGGGGGACGGTGTCCTCGCCCGTTGGGCTGTAGGTCGCCGTCAAGCCGGTGCGCTTGCTGAAGTCCCTGGTGCGGGCGGCCAGTTCCACCAGGACGTCGGTGCCCTGGCCGGGGTCCGCCTCGCGGCGCAGGTCGGCCAGGAGTTCGCGCGATTCGGCGGCCGCTCTGCGGGCCGAGCGGGACACCAGTTCCGCCTGCTGCTTCACCAGGGCCGGGTCGATGCACGGGGCGCTCGCCGTGGCGGTCAGGCCGTCCGCCGCCAGGGCCACTCCGTGGAGGGTCTTGGCCACCGAGTCGTGCATCTCGCGGGCCAGACGGGCTCGTTCGGCGCTGACCGCCTCCGTCACGGCGAGGCGGGCCTGGATCGCTGTCAGCGTTCGGGTGGCGTGGCCGAGGTGGAGCATCAGTTTGCGGAGGCTGGAGCCGACGGCTCCGGCGATCACGCAGAGGCCGGGGAGGAGCAGCGTCTGGGCTGGGTCCGTGTGCGGTTCCTCCAGGGTCGCGTAGACCATCAGGAGGATCAGGCCCTGGAGGGAGGCGAAGACCGCGGCGCCGCGCCAGCCGTAGATCAGGCCCGCGAGGAGGGGGGTGCAGACGCTGACGTAGGCGAGGGTGGTGTCCGGGCCTGCGGAGACGAGGAGCAGGGCGCCGAAGAGGGTGTCCGCGGCCAGGAGGGTGGGGTGGCGCAGGAGGAGGGGGCCGAAGCGTTCCCAGTCGCGGAAGAGGACGTAGGACGCCATGAAGGTGACGACCACTGCCGTGGCGACGAGGCGTGTGCCCCAGCCGGGGCCGGCGTTGAGCAGGGCGGAGGGGGCGGCGAGGGCGATCATGGCCAGGCGGAAGCCGAAGGCCTGCCGGCACAGGGCTTGGAGGGCGTTGGCCTGGATGTGGGCGTCGGGGGTGGGGGCGGGTGCGGGTGCCGCGGGTGCGGGTTGTGGGGGGTGCGTCCGGCCTTCGGCCGGACGTGGGTTCCCACCCGCACCACCCGTGCGGGTCTCGTGGTCGGGTGCGGGTGGCCCCGGTGGGGGCTCGGCGCCGTCGGCGGCTGCCGCTGCGTGTGTCCGGGTCACCGGTTCCCAGCCCGGGGGGAGGGCCGGGGTCACCGTGGTCACCGGGATGTCGGGCGCGCCCGTCCTCGCGTGGGGCGGGAGGATCGTGCCCGCGGGTGGGGTGGTGATCTCCGGCGGCTTCGCGGGGCGGCGGCGCAGCCTCGTGCGTTCCCTGGTCGTCGTCATCGTGTCCCGCCCCCGTCCCTACTCGCCCGTGATCGAGCCGAAGTCGGTGCCGGAGCCGAGGATCAGGCCGGCGCCGAGGAGGATCATCGTGGCCGGGACCATGAACGTGGTGATCATCATGGTGGCCTTGGGGACCGCGCGGGCCGCCTTCCGGCGGGCGTTCTGCGCGTCCGTACGGCGCATGTCCTTGGCCAGTGACACCAGCGTGTCAACGATCGGGGCGCCCAGTTCCTCGCCCTGCTGAAGTGCCGTGACGAACATCGCCACCTGTTCGGAGTCGTTGCGCCGGCGCAGTTCCGCGAACGCCTGCCTGCGGCTCATGCCCAGGTCCATCTGGCGGAGCGTGATGCGCAGTTCGTCCGCCCACGGGCCCTCGTACCTCGTCGCGACCCGGTCCAGGGCCTGCCGGAAGCCCAGGCCCGCGCTGACCACGACGGCCAGCACGTCCAGGAAGTCCGGCAGCGTCCGCTCGATGACGTCCCTGCGGATGCGGATCGCCGACCAGATGCCGACCTCCGTCCAGAACGCGCCGAAGGCGAGCAGCAGCAGTGCCATGAAAAGCTGGCCGCGCAGCAGGAAGACCAGGAAGCCGACCGTGCCCAGGGCGCCGTAGACGGCGCGGCGGGCGGCGTAGCGGTCGATGGTGAGGCCGCCGGGGTTGCCCGCCAGGTCGATCCTGCGCCGGTACTTGGCGACCAGCGCCGGGCCCATGAGGCGCAGCACGGCGGGGGCGTAGCGCATGCCCATGCGGTCGACGAGGGAGTCGACCGCGCCGGTGCGGGTGGAGCCGACCTCCAGGGCGAGCATCAGGTCGCCGGGGAGTTTCGCCTCGGCCCGGTACATGCGGATGCCGGCGAAGACGCCCCAGACGCCGAGGCCCATCAGCAGCGCGAGCAGTAGTCCCATGTCGGTCGGCCTCCTCTGGCGGTCAGACGTCGATGCGGGACAGGCGGCGGATGAGGACGAAGCCCACGGCGTACAGCCCGAAGGCGATGATCACCGCGGCCTGGCCGGCCGGGGATCCGGTCATGCGTTCGAGGGCGCCGTCCTTCACGCCGTTCATCAGGAACAACGAGCCGACACCGAGGGCGGGAACGGCGTACGACGTCATGCTGACCTGGGAGAGCTGGGTGCGGACCTCGCGCCTGGTCTCCTTGCGCTCCTCCAGGGTCTCCGTGAGGTTGCGCAGCGCGCTCACCACCTGGCCGCCCGCCCGGCTGGACAGCACCAGCGTGGTGACCAGGACGACCAGTTCACGGGAGGGGAGACGGTCGGCGAGTTCACCGAGGGCGTCGTCCATGGAGGCGCCCATCGCCAGCTGGTTGGCGACCTTGGCCAGTTCCTCCCCCGCCGGGGCCTCCAGCTCCTCCGCCGCCATGCCGATGGCGGTACGGAGCGCCAGGCCGGCCTGGGTGGCGTTGGCGAGGATGCGGGCCAGTTCCGGGAGCTGGTTGATGAACCTTTCGATGCGCTTCTGCCGTTGCCAGTTGAGGAACTGCCACGCCGCCCCGACGCCGAGCAGACCGGCGATCGGGCCGAAGAAGGGAGCGAGGGTGGACTGGCCGATCAGCCAGAGGCCGGCGACGCCGGCGAGCATGGCGGCGAAGAACTCGCCGGGCGTGATGTCGAGGCCGGTGGCCAGCAGGCGCAGTTCCAGCTTCCTGCCGAGCCTGGTGCGTCGCAGTCTGCGGTCCAGGGTGGGAAAGTGGCGGCGGCGGCCCACGACGGGGATCCGGCCGGTGGCCGTGAGGCGGTCCACCAGTGCCTGGCGCTGCGCCCTGCCGGAGGCGTAGGAATGCACACCGACGACCGCGAGGACACAGGTCAGCAGGGCGATACCGGTGGTCAGCGTGGTCAGGTTCTGCAGCTCCATGGACGGTTCCTACCTGGCTTCTCTGGTGGCGAGCTGGTCGGCGGACTGGGCGATGCCGAACGCCTGCGGGACGGGCTGGCTCGCCATGTAGAGGCGGTCGGCGGTGCGGCGCGGGAGGGGGTAGTGCTCGAAGGCGCCGTGGACCCGGCCGTCGGCGGTCATCGGGCGGGCGTGGAAGCGGGCGGCCGTGGCCAGCCGGTACGGTTCTCCGCCGTGGCTCTCCAGCAGGGCGATCTCGGTGATGCGGCGGGCGCCGTCGGCGAACCGGGTGAGCTGGACGATCACGTCGACGGCGCTGTTGATCTGGTCGTGCAGGGCGACGAAGGGGATCTCGACGTCGGACATGGAGGCGAGGGTCTGCAGGCGGGTCAGCGCGTCCTCGGCGCTGTTGGCGTGGACGGTGGCGAGGGAGCCGTCGTGGCCGGTCGACATGGCCTGGAGCATGTCGAGGGACTCGCCGCCGCGGACCTCACCGACGACGATGCGGTCGGGGCGCATGCGCAGGGAGTTGCGGACGAGGTCGCGGATGGTGACCTTGCCCTTGCCCTCGACGTTCGGGGGGCGGGACTCCAGGCGGATGACGTGCGGCTGCTGGAGCTGGAGTTCGGCGGAGTCCTCGATGGTGATGATGCGTTCGCCCTCGGGGAGCAGGCCCGAGAGGGCGTTGAGGAGCGTCGTCTTCCCGGTGCCGGTCGCGCCCGACACGATGACGTTGAACCGCGCCTGCACCAGTCCCGCCAGCAGGTACAGCATGTGCTCGTCGAGCGAGCCGAGGCCGATGAGTTCCTGGAGGGTGAAGGAGCGCGGGAAGCGGCGGATGGTGAGGGTGGGGCCGTTCAGCGAGAGCGGCGGGATGATGACGTTGACGCGTTCGCCGGACGGGAGGCGGGCGTCGACCATCGGATTCGACTCGTCGACCCGGCGGTTGACGGTGGAGACGATGCGTTCGATCGTCTGCATGAGCTGGTCGTGGGAGGCGAACCGCAGGGGAAGCTGCTCCACCCGGCCGCCGCGCTCCACGAAGATCGCGTCGGGGCCGTTCACCATGATCTCGGTGATCGACGCGTCCTCCAGCAGCGGTTCCAGGATGCCGAGGCCGAGGGCCTCGTCGACGACGCGGCGGATCAGCTGGGAACGCTCGACGGTCGACAGGACCGGGCCCTCGCGGCTGATGATGTGGCCGAGGACGCGTTCCAGCCGGGCCCGGCGTTCGGCCGCGGCCAGCGAGCTCATCTCCGCGAGGTCGATCTCCTCCAGGAGCTTGGCGCGGTAGGAGGCGACCCGATGGCCGTCCTCGCCCCGTCCGGGCGTCTCCTCGGGGGAGTTGATGCGTGCCCGCAGGCTCATGACTCGCTCGCTCCTCGTTCCTGTTCCCGGTTGTCGTCCTGGTGGCGTGGCGTCAGTGGTCGATGGGCATCGTGGCGGTCTTGCGGGCGGGTTCGAAGTCCCAGCCCGGGACGATCGAGGGGATCTCGACCGTGGCGGTGACGGTGACCTCCTTGCCGCCCTCCGCCGTCGCGCAGTCGGTGCCGTCCGCCAGCCAGGTGCTGACGGCGGCCGTGCAGGCCCCTCCGGCGCCCTGGTCCAGCGAGGCGCTGCGCGCCCCGGCGCGGGCGGCGGTACCGGCCTGCTGGGCGGTGTACGCGATCAGGCCGAGCTGTACGGCGGCCATGGCGACGATGAGCAGGACGGGGAGGAAGCCCAGGTATTCGAGCGCCGCCTGGCCGCGGTCGCGGGGGCCGCCTTCGCGCCGGTACGGTGACGTGTTCCTCATTTCACTCCGTCCTCTTCCTCGACCGCCCCCGCGTGGCCCTCGACGTCGAAGGGGAAGGAGAGGGTGCCGGGGAAGAGGATGGGCACGCTCAGCTTCACGTCGGCGGTGACGAAGCCGCCCCCGGTGGCACAGTTCACGCTCGCTCCACCCGCCCACGCTCCCGACAGTGTGTCGAGCCCGGCCTGTTGGCAGGCGCCGTCGCGTGCGCCGCCCGGTTCCGCCGCCGTCGCCGCCCGTACCGCCTCGTCCGCGGCATTCCCGGCGAGGGTGAAGGTGTATCCCACGAGCACGAGCTGCCACAGCACCACCAGCGTGATCAGGATCGTCGGGGTCATGCCGAGGAACTCGACGGTGACCTGGCCCCGGTCACGGTCGCGGTGGTGCCCGCGTAGGTCCGTCGTCCTGCTCATCCCCCGCCGTCCTTCCGCCTCCGGAAGCTCACCGATCCCCGGTCGCCGCGCAACCGGCCGCCCTTGTGGGTTCCCTCGGTGGCCTTGATCAGGCCGAGTTCGCCGGCCAGGCCCCACAGGGCCTGCTTCACCGTGCTCCTGCTCTCCAGTTCGTGGACCCGGCCGGCGTCGACCACTGCCTGAAGCTCCTTGAAGTGCGCGGGCACCGTGGTGGCCGCCACCACGGTGCCGGTGATCTTCTGGATGAGCGGGGGCTGGATCTCCGTGCCCCGGGTGTGCCGGTTGACGACGATCGTGGTCTCCTCCGCCTTGCGGATCTGCAGCCGGTCCCACATCCGCACCACCCGCTTGGCTCCCCGTACGGCGACCACGTCGGGGGTGGTGACCAGCAGGGCCCGCTCGGCCATCTCCACGGCCGCCGCGCCGGCCCCGCCCAGCTGGGCGCCGCAGTCGATGACGACGACCTCGTAGCGGGAGCGCAGGGCGCTGACGATCTGGCGGGTGGCGCGGTCGGTGACCTCCTCGCCGCGTTCGCCCTCGGCGGGGGCCAGCAGCAGGGCGACACCGGTGTCGTGGCGGAAGACGGCGTCGGCCAGGACGCGCGGGGAGATGTCGCCCACCGCGGCGAGGTCGACGACGGAGCGGCGGAACTGGACGTCCAGGTAGGAGGCGATGTCACCGGTCTGGAGGTCCATGTCGACCAGGGCGGTGCTGCGGCCGGACGCCTGGGCGGCGAGGGCGAGCTGGATGGCGGTGAGGGTCGCGCCCACGCCGCCCTTCGATCCGCTGACGGTGACGACGGTGCCGCCGACTCCGGTGAACACGTCGACGGCCGCGCCCAGATGGCGGCGGACGCCGACCGACCACTGGGCGACGGCCTGGACGCGGCTGGCGACTTCCTCGTAGCTGAGCGGGAGGGCGACGAGTCCGCGGGCGCCGTAGTCCATGGCGGCCTGGAAGAGGCCGGGGCTCACGTCGGAGGTGACGAGGATGACGCCGACGGAGGGGAAGCGCAGGGCGACTTCACGGATCAGTTCCAGGGCGGGGACGGGGCCGATCCGCTCGTGCACGACCACGACCTCGGGCAGTTCGTCGACGGACTCGGCGGCCAGCCGCGCGAGGGTGTCGATGAGCTGGGTGGAGTCGGCCACCGGGGACACCGGCTCGGCGTCCGGGAGCTGGCTGAGCAGGGTGATGATGGACCGGACCGCGTCCGCGTCGCCGACTGCCGGCAGGATCCTGGTGGGCATGCGGCTCTCACTTGTCCTTCGCGAGTTCGTACGTCCGGTCCCGCTCGGGGACGTCCGTGTCGTCCCCGGGGGCGACCAGCGCGAGCCGGACCCGCTGGGCGAACGACTCGGCGTAGGTGATGCGCTGGGCGTCGATGGCGGACAGCGCGAAGGTGATGGGTACGGCGTCGGTGGGCTGCCGGCCGCGGTCGTTCTCCTCGGGCTGGAGCGCGGTGAGCCGGCCCACGTCGAGGACCTGGGCGTTGGTCACGATGATCCTGGACTGGTCGGGGGCACCCTCGCGTTCGCCCTCGAAGGTGGCGTAGACGTTGACCGCGGCCCCCGGTGTGATCTTGCCGGCGACGCCGGTGGCCGCGTCGATCATGATCGCGACCTCCTGCTGCCCCGGCCGCAGTTCGGGCTGGTCCACGACCATGTCGCTCTGCAGCAGGGAGCCCTGCCGCAGGGTGGTCACGGCGATCTTGCCGCGGATGTCGTCGAGGTCGGTGACGGCGTTCTCCGACAGCCAGCGCTCGGGCATCGAGATCTTCTCGAACTGGTCCGTGCCGAGCGCGGTGTAGGGCGCGATGTCGGACTTCAGCCGGTACGCGGTGACCTCGGGGCCGACCTTGGACTCCACGTCGTTGATGACGGAGAGCACGCCGGCGAAAGCGCCGAGGGCGCACAGGACCGACAGGAGGAGGAGTATCACGCCTCGGCGCTGACGGGAGTTCATAGACCGTACAACCTCATTGGTGATGTGGGTCGGGCTGGTGCGGTGGACGAACGGGTCAGGTGCGGTGGGTGAGGGCGGGTGGGCCCTCGGGGGTGGGTGGGGTGGCCGAACAGAACACGCACCGGTCGCCGATGACGTCGATGCCGCACCAGTGGCAGGTGCCGCGCCGTACGGAGGTGACCAGCTGGTACAGGACCGACAGGTCGGGCAGATAGGTGCAGAACTCGATGACCTTGCCGGTCCCCCACCAGCCCGGGGACTCGGCGGGCAGCGCCGTCTCGCGCAGGCCCTGCACCTGCCAGGCGGGCGCCAGGGTCGTAGTGACCCAGTCGGACTGGAGCTGGCCCTTGGCGACCAGCATCCAGGTGCCGAATTCGGGTCCGTCCAGGGCGGCTTCGGGGCCGAGGCGGACGAGCTGGGGCTGCGGGTGGGCGAGTACGGCGAACTGACTGCCCGGCATCCAGGACTTCGCGTGCTGCTTCAGGTCCACGGGGACGCGGTCGAGGCGGGCGACGGAGCCGAGCAGCGCCCCGCAGTGGATGTAGTGGATCAGCAGGCGGCCGGCCGAGGCGAGGACGCCCGGGCTGAGGTCGCAGGAGGCGAGCTGCCGCAACTGGCGCGCCAGGACAGCCAGTCCGAGCGGCGGCAGATCGGGGCGGAAGAGCGCTATCCGGTCGCTCTCCAGGAGGGAGCGCAGGGTGTGCAGCCGCCGCCGGACGGCGACGGGGGTGGCCTGGGAGCAGACGACGATGACATGGCCGTGCTGCTCGATGAGCATCTGCAGGTCCGCCAGGGCCTGTTCGAGCGGGCGGGTGGCGATGTCCCGCAGGACGACGGCGGGCAGGGTTCGTTCGTCCTGGGCCGGTAACGCCATGTCGGCGCCGGTCACGGCAATGGCAGTTGGCACGCGCGGCTCCCCGTTCTCCCCATACCCGGCAGCCCGCCGGGGTGTCACTCCGATGCATCCCGGCGACTTCACTGCGTGACTACGTGAGCACTGTAACCGCGGGTGCATGGCCGGAGAACAGCGATGGTGCAGCCGAACAGCAACTCTTGGTACTCAAGGTGCGCCAAACCGGGACAGGTCGAGCATCTCGCCGGCCGCGACCCGGACCCGGTGGGGTGGGCCGCGCGCAGCCGGCTTGACGCCGGACCCCAACCCCGCACCCCTCACCTCCCACCCCGAGCCGTTCGCCCCTCGACCCCACGCTTCCCCTCCAGCCGCGGGCCTACTCCCTCACGGCCCGGCGGAGGACCCCCTTCCGCCCGGGGCCCCTCCCTTTTGGTCTGGACCTATTGACAAGAAGATTGGTCTGGACCAACTTGTCCTCCAACGGTGGCCACCGTCGCCCCCTCCCCCAACTTCCCCCACCGGAGGCCCCAGTGGACCGCGCACCAGCAACGCCCGGCCGCACCAGACGCGCCTGGGCCGCAGCCCTCGTCTCCGCCCTCGCCCTCGCCCTTCCCCTCGCCGGCGCGGGCCAGGCGTCCGCGGCGGACGTCAACAACGCCAAGAACGCCGGCTTCGAAGCGGGCCTGAGCAACTGGACCTGCTCGGCGAACAGCGGCAGCACCGTCTCCTCCCCGGTGCACGGCGGCACGGCCGCGCTCAGGGCCACCCCGGCCGGGCAGGACAACGCCCGCTGCACCCAGACCGTCGCCGTGAAACCCGACTCCACGTACACCCTGAGCAGCTGGGTGCAGGGCGGGTACGCCTACCTGGGCGTCACCGGCACCGGCACGACGGACGTGTCCACCTGGACCCCGGACTCCGGCAGCTGGAAGCAGCTGTCGACCCGCTTCACCACCGGCTCCTCCACCACCTCGGTGACGGTCTACACCCACGGCTGGTACGGCCAGCAGCCCTACTACGTCGACGACCTGTCGGTGTTCGGACCCGACGGGGGCGGCGGCGGTGACCCGGAGCCCACGATCCCGGGCACCCCGGGCGGGCTCGGCGTCTCCGGTACGACGTCCTCGTCGGTGTCACTGGCGTGGAACGCGGTGTCGGGCGCGACGGGTTACAGCGTCTACCGCGACGGTACGAAGGTCACGGCCGTGTCCGGCACCTCGGCGACGGTGACCGGGCTGGCGGCCTCGACGTCGTACTCCTTCCAGGTCGCGGCGGTCAACGCGGCCGGCGAGTCCCCGAAGTCGGCGGCGGTGACCGCGCGGACGAACGAGAGCGGCGGTGGCGGGGGTGACCTGCCCCGGCACGCGGTGACCGGCTACTGGCAGAACTTCAACAACGGCGCGGCGGTCCAGAGGATCTCGGACGTCCCGTCCCAGTACGACATCATCGCGGTCGCCTTCGCCGACGCGACCGGCACCCCGGGCGCCGTCACCTTCAACCTGGACTCGGCGGGCCTGAACGGGTACACCGTGGCCCAGTTCAAGGCGGACGTCCGCGCCAAGCAGGCGGCCGGCAAGAAGGTCATCATCTCCGTCGGCGGTGAGAAGGGCACCGTCTCGGTGAACGACTCCGCCTCCGCGACGAACTTCGCGAACTCGGTCCACGCGGTCATGCAGGAGTACGGCTTCGACGGTGTCGACATCGACCTGGAGAACGGCCTCAACGCCACCTACATGACCCAGGCGCTGCGCGCGCTGTCCGCGAAGGCCGGCCCGTCGATGATCCTCACCATGGCCCCGCAGACCATCGACATGCAGTCGACGTCCGGCGCGTACTTCCGTACCGCGCTGAATGTGAAGGACATCCTCACGGTCGTCAACATGCAGTACTACAACAGCGGTTCCATGCTCGGCTGTGACGGCAGGGTCTACAGCCAGGGCTCGGTCGACTTCCTGACCGCGCTCGCCTGCATCCAGCTGGAGGGCGGCCTCGACCCGTCCCAGGTGGGCCTGGGCCTGCCCGCCTCGACCCGGGGCGCGGGCAGCGGCTACGTCTCCCCGTCCGTGGTCAACAACGCCCTGGACTGTCTGACGAGGGGCACCAACTGCGGCACGTTCAAGCCGTCGAAGACCTACCCGTCGCTGCGCGGTGCCATGACCTGGTCCACCAACTGGGACGCCACGGCGAACAACGCCTGGTCGAACGCGGTGGGCCCGCACGTCCACGCCCTGCCGTAACCGCGGCGCGGCTCCTGCCCCGGCCCTCACCTCCGTTTGCCGGGGCAGGAGCCGGGGCCGGGGCAGGAGTGTCACCGGCGCTCATCCGGCCGCACGTCCGCACCGGCTCCGCCCGTCAGAAGAAGTCCGCCCACGGCTGGTCCCAGACCTGCTTCACGCACAGGACGAGGAACAGCAGGCCCGCGACGGCCAGCATGGTGTTGCTGAGCGGGCCGTTGCGCCATTCGCGCGGGGTGCGGGAGGAGTTGAGCAGCCACATCAGGGTGAGGGCGAGGAACGGCATGAAGGCGGCACCCAGGACGCCGTAGATGATGATCAGCCGGAAGGGCTCGTCCTGGAAGAGCAGGATCATCGGCGGGAAGGTGAGCCAGAGCAGGTAGGCGCGGAAGGCCCAGGAGCGTTCGCGGCGCCCGGAGGCCAGTACCTCGGCCCGCGCCTCCCGCTCGCCGCGCTGCCGGGCCAGGAAGTCGGCGAACATCAGGCTCACTCCGTGCCAGACGCCGATCAGGGAGGTGAAGGAGGTGGCGAAGAAGCCGATCAGGAAGAGTTTCCCGGTCGCCGTGCCGTACTGATCCTCCAGGATGCCGCCGAGCTGCATCAGGCCCTTGTCGCCGCTCGCGATCGCGATGTTCGCCGAGTGCAGCAGCTCCGCGCCGACCAGGAGCATCGCGACGACGAAGATGCCGGTGGTGGCGTAGGCGACCCGGTTGTCCAGGCGCATCACCTTCATCCAGCCGCTGTTCGTCCAGCCCTTGGCATTGACCCAGTAGCCGTACGCGGCCAGCGTGATGGTGCCGCCCACGCCGCCGATCAGGCCGAGGGTGTTGAGGACCGAGTCCTTCTCGTCCGGGATGACGGGAAGGAGACCGGCGAAGGCGTCGCCGAGGTGGGGTGTGACCCGGATCGCCAGATAGACGGTCACCACGAACATGACGCCCACCAGGACCGTCATGACCTTCTCGAAGACGTCGTACTTGTTGAACCAGACGAAGACCAGGCCGACCAGACCGCAGGCGATGCCCCACCATTCGAGGTCCATTACGTCCGGGAACAGGGCCTGGAGCGGCAGGGCACTGGACGACATCGCCGCCGCGCCGTAGACGAATCCCCAGATCACCGCGTACGCGGCGAAGAACCAGGTCGTCCAGCGGCCGAGGCTCGCCCAGCCGTCGAAGACGGTGCGCCCGGTGGACAGGTGCCATCGGCCGCACGCCTCCGCGAGGGAGATCTTCACCAGACAGCCCATGACGGCGGCCCACAGCAGTGTGTAACCGAAGTTGCTCCCGGCGATGAGAGTGGCCACCAGGTCTCCGGCGCCCACGCCGGTCGCGGCGACGACGATGCCGGGGCCGATGTGGCGCCAGCTGGAGGTGCGCGGGTGGGGGCCGGGCGCGGTCGCCGCCCCGGTGTCCTGGGTGTTTCCCGTGGTGTCCGCCATGGGGTCAAGAAAGCGGATGGGTGGCCGCCGGACAAGGGGGCGTGCGGGGATCTCCACCGGATGCGTCACCCGGGGACACGCGACCGAACACGCGGACGAACCCTCGTGCGCCACAGGCGACTTGGCGCCCCGCCTGCGCCATATTGACCTGATCATGTCAGACATCGACGATGGCCGCACCGCACCACGCACGTCGTCATGGACAACCCCCACCTCCCACAAGGAGACTTCATGCGACACCGCCCACGCGGCAGACGCTCCGCCGCGCTCGCCACCCTCCTGGCCCTCGCCCTCGCGGCCCCCCTGTCGCTGACGGCCACCCAGGCCGGCGCCGACAGCGCGGACCGGCCGGCACCCTCGGCCGACGACATCCGCCAGTACGAGATCCACCGCCACACGACCGCGCTGACCCGTACGGCGATCCAGCGGTCCGGCGTCACCGTGGACGAGGCCGGCGAGGAGACCGTGGTCGTCTCCGGACGCGCCGACCAGATCCGCGAACTCCGCCGCCAGGGGTACGACGTCACGCCCTTGGGCGCGGCACCGGACCGCTCGTCGCCCGCCGACGGACCGCGCCTGTACGACTTCCCCTCGGCCGACTCCCGCTACCACAACTACGCCGAGATGAACGCGGAGATCGACCAGCGACTGGCGGCGTACCCGTCCATCATGAGCAAGCGGGTGATCGGCACGTCCTACCAGGGCCGGGACATCGTCGCCATCAAGATCAGCGACAACGTGGCCGCGGACGAGAACGAGCCGGAGGTCCTCTTCACCCACCACCAGCACGCCCGCGAACATCTCACCGTGGAGATGGCCCTGTACCTGCTGCGCGAACTCGGCGCGGGATACGGCAACGACTCCCGGATCACGAACATGGTCAACGGGCGGGAGATCTGGATCGTCCCGGACCTCAACCCGGACGGCGGCGAGTACGACATCGCCTCCGGCTCCTACCGCTCGTGGCGCAAGAACCGCCAGCCCAACTCCGGTTCGTCGTACGTCGGGACCGACCTGAACCGCAACTGGGACTACCGCTGGGGCTGCTGCGGCGGCTCCTCGGGGTCCAAGTCCTCCGAGACCTACCGGGGTTCGGCCCCGGAGTCCGCGCCCGAGGTGAAGGTCGTCGCCGACTTCGTCCGCAGCCGGGTCGTGGGCGGGGTGCAGCAGATCACGGCCGGCATCGACTTCCACACGTACAGCGAGCTGGTGCTGTGGCCGTTCGGCTACACCTACTCCGACACCACGACCGGGATGTCGGCCGACGAACACGCCGCCTTCAAGTCCGTCGGCCAGAAGATGGCCGCGAGCAACGGCTACACGCCCCAGCAGTCCAGCGACCTGTACATCACGGACGGGTCGATCGACGACTACCTCTGGGGCGCGCACAAGATCTTCGGCTACACCTTCGAGATGTATCCGACGTCCTCCTGGAACGGCGGCTTCTACCCGCCCGACGAGGTCATCGAGCGGGAGACGTCCCGCAACCGGGACGCCGTGCTCCAACTCCTGGAGAACGCGGACTGCATGTACCGCTCCATCGGGAAGGAGGGGCAGTACTGCGGCTAGCGAAGCTCAGGACACCTGCTTCTCGTCGTCGGCGTCGGCTTCCTCCGTGGGCTCGGACGGATCGGTGGGCTCGGAGGATTTGTCGTCCTTGTCGCCCCCGTCGTCCTCGTCGTCCTCGTCGTCGAAGTAGGTGTCCAGGACCGCGTCCAGCGCGGTGTCCCACTCGGCGAAGCGGCCGCGGGAGTCGGCCTCGATCTCGAGGGGGTACCAACGGCGGTCGGGGGTGTGGACGGTGACCGTGTACCGCTTGCCGAAACGCGCGGTCTCCGTCTCCACCGCGCCGATCTCGTCCCAGCGGAACTCGCACTCCTGGTCGTCCAGACGCAGACGGACACCACGGTGGTCGGCGACGATCCTGGCCCGGCGGTCGGACGCCTCGAAGACGGGGCCGTCGGGGGCGGGCTCCGGGGCCTCCTCGTCGGCTTCGGGGGCTTCGGGAGCCGTGGAGTCCTCGGCGGACTCCGAAGCGCCGGAGTCCCCGGCTTCCGCCCCGGGGGCCGTGTCGTCCTCCGGCTCGTCCGTCTTCTTCGCCTTCGTGTCCTCCTCCCGGCCGGACGCGGGCGAAGTGAGCCCGGGGATGAAGGCCGGGTCGAACCCGGCGCCTTCCAGGGGCTGGCTGCTCGAACCTATACGCTGCTCCACACCGCAGGAGTATGGTCGACAAACCTGTGCCGGACACAGTCGGCCCCAACTTCGTTATCAGACGCCTACACGCGTACGGTCAGCCGAGGACGGCGAGCGCGTCGATCTCGATGAGGAGGCCGGCGGGCAGACCGACGTACACGGTCGTGCGGGCGGCGGGCGGCCGGCTGAGGCCCTGCTCCTCGAAGTACGCGTCGTAGATCTCGTTCATCTCCGCGAAGTGGTCCACGTCGGTGAGGTAGACGCGGATCATCATCACGTCGTCCCAGCTCGCGCCGCCCTCTTCGAGGATCGCCTTGACGTTGGCGAGCGTCTGGAGGGTCTGCTCGCGCAGGGTCGGCCCGGCGGGGGTGGGGGCCCTGCCCTCCTCGTGGGGGAGGAAGCCGACCTGGCCGGCGACCTGGAGGAGGTTGCCCTTGCGGACGCCGTGGGAGAACTTCGCGGGCGGGGTGGTGTGGGTGCCGGGGGTGAGCGCGGTCTTCTCGGTCATACGGGGGCGTCCTTCACTGGGGTTCGGCCGGAGCGACGGGTGTTCTGCCGGAGTACTCGCCGCTGATCGTGTCCGCCGTACGGCGCACCAGCGGGAGCAGGGTGAGGAGTTCGTCCGCGGTGACGACGACGTTCGGCGCGGACACCGACATCGCGGCGACCACCCGGCCGTCGGCGCCGCGGATCGGCGCGGCGACGCAGTTGATGGACTCCTCGTGGCCACCGAGGTCGGTGGCCCAGCCCTGTTCGCGCGCCGTCGCCAGTTCCTGGAGGAACGCGGCGGCGTCGGGGGTCGAACGGGACGTGTACATCGGGTAGTCGAGCTTCTCCGCGAGGGCGCGGCGCTCGTGCTCGGGCAGGTCGGCGAGGAGGAGTTTGGCGACGGCGGCGACGGTGATCGCCACGGGCTTGCCGATCCGGGAGTACATGCGGACCGGGTAGCGGCTCTCCACCTTGTCGATGTAGAGGACCTCGTTCTCCTCGTGCACGGCGAGGTGGACGGTGTGTCCGCAGGTCTCGTTGAGGCGTACGAGGTGGGGGTGGGCGATCTCGCGGACGTCGAGGTTCTCCATCGCCTCCTGCGCGAGGGAGAAGAGGCGGGCACCGAGGCGGTAGCGCTGGTCGGACTGGCGGTAGACCATGCCGTGTTCGTGCAGGGTGCGCAGGAGACGGAGGGCCGTGGACTTGTGCACGCCGAGGCGGTCGGCGACCTGGCCGAGGTCGGCGGGGCCCTCCGCGAGCAGCGGGAGGATGCGCAGGGCGCGGTCTACGGTCTGGCTCATGGGGTGCGTGCCTCCTTCTGGGCCCCCGGATGTTCTTCGGCTCGTGTCCAGCCGGGGCCGAGTCGCAGTCTCCCCCACGCGGCGTCGTCGAGGGCCGCGAGGCGGTCGGCACGGTCGCGGGCGGGGGGTGCGGCGAGGTCGCCGGGGGCGGTGAGGGCGGCTGCCGCCGTGAGGTGGCCGTGGCGGAGGCGGTCCCGTAGCGGGAGGTTGCGGAGGGTCGCCGAAAGGAAGCCCGCGGCGAAGGCGTCACCGGCACCGGTCGTCGCGACCACGTCGACTTCGAGGGCCGAGGCGGTGGCGGCCGGGCGGGGGGAGGCTGCGCGACCCGGCGCCGGCGGGGTGCTGTCCGCTGTCGCGGCCACGCCCGCTTCGAGGCCTGAGGCGGTGGCAGCGGGGCGGGGGGAGCCTGCGCGACCCGGCGCTTGCGGGATACCGTCCGCGCCCACCCGTGCCGCCCCAGCGGCACGACTGCCCGCGGGGAAGCGGGCTGGGCCGCCCGCGGGGAGGCCGGCTGGGCCGCCCGCGGGGAGGCCGGCTGGGCCGCCCGCGGGGAGGCCGGCTTGGCTGCCCGCGGGGTCGTGGAAGGCGACGGCGCCGTGGGCTCCTTGTTTGACCACCAAGGTCTCCGGCTCGGGCAGAGCCGCGCGGATGCGGGTGGGGCCGCCTGTGATGCCCCAGGCTGCCTCCGCCTCGTCCTCTCCGACGAAGACGATGTCCGCCCCGCGCGCCAGTTCCAGCAGGACCTCCGGGCCGTGGGCGTCGTGCCACAGGCCCGGGCGGTGGTTGACGTCGAAGGAGATCAGGGGGCGGGCGGGGTGGGGGGCGGTCAGCTCGCGGATCAGGGCCAGGCACCCGGCGGAGAGCGCCGCCGTGATGCCGGACAGGTGCAGGACGCGTCCGGCGCGCGCGGCGTCCAGGTCGACGCCGGCCGGTGACATCGCGGACGCCGCCGAGCCCGCCCGGTAGTAGGCGACCTCGTGGGCGTCGGTCGACCGGTCGCCCGCCGTGCGGAAGTAGATGCCGGTCGGGCGGGCCGGGTCGCGGCGGACGTACGACACGTCGACCCCGTAGCCGCCGATCGTCCCGACGAGGTGGTCGCCGAATCCGTCGGCGCCGACGCTGCTGATCCACCGCGCGGAGTGCCCGGCCGCCGCGAGCACGCACGCCACGTTGGACTCCGCGCCGCCGATCCCCCGGTCGAAGGACGGGACGTCGGCGAGGCGTCCCGGCCGGGAGGGCAGGAACGTCACCATGGACTCGCCGAGCGCGACGACATCCACGACGTCCACGACGTCGGGGGCGTTGCGGGGTCCCGTGACGGTCACGATGGTGGGGCTCCTCGTCCGGTGCGGGGTGAAGCGGTGTCCGTTGACCCCGCGTGGCCGAGATGTTAGACAGCGCTGAGCGATATACGCAACGAGTGTTGCAGAAGATGCAACACCACTGAACAGGGAGGCTCCGATGGCCCTCGACGCTCTCACCCACCTCGCCGGGGAACGGGTGGACCACCGCTTCAAGGGCCTCCCGCCGGACGCCGAAGGGCTGACCGTCGGCGAGCTGGCCGCCCAGCGCCGCAACCTCTTCACCGGCGGCTTCACCACCCCCGTGCTCGCCCTCTCCGCCGAGCGCCTGGAGCACAACCTGAGGCTCATGGAGACCTACGCCGCCCGGCACGGGCTCGCCTTCGCCCCACACGGCAAGACGTCCATGGCCCCGCAGCTCTTCCACCGCCAGATCGAGCGCGGGGCGTGGGGCATCACGCTCGCCGTTCCGCATCAGGTCCGGGTGGCGCGGGCCTACGGGATCCAGCGGGTCTTCCTCGCCAATGAGCTGGTGGACGCGGCGGCCCTGACGTGGATCGCAGGCGAGCTGGACGCCGACCCGGACTTCCGGTTCCTCTGTTACGTGGACTCCGTGCGCGGCGTGGAGTCGATGGACGCGGCGCTCGCCGACGCGTCCCGCCCGCTGGACGTCGTCGTCGAACTCGCGGCCGGCGAGGGCGCCCGCACCGGTGTGCGGACGGAGGCCGAGTGCGCCGCCGTCGCCGACGCCGTGGCGGCGGCACGGTCGCTGCGGCTGGCCGGGGTCGCCGGGTACGAGGGTGAGGTGCCGCGGGCGGATCCGGAGCGGGTGCGTGCCTGGCTGCGGCGGCTGGTGTCGCTCGCCGTGGACTTCGACAAGGCGGGGCGGTTCACGGGGCTCGACGGGATCGTGGTGAGCGCGGGCGGCAGCGCCTGGTTCGACGCGGTGGCGGACGTCTTCGCCGATATCCCCGAACTCTCCCTGCCGGTACTGAAGTTGCTGCGCTCGGGGGCGTACGTCTCGCACGACGACGGCCACTACCGCAAGCTGACGCCCTTCAACCGGGTTCCGGAGGAGGGCGCGCTGGAACCGGCGTTCCGGCTGTGGACGCAGGTGGTGTCCCGCCCCTCCCCCGAGCAGGCGTTCACCAACGCGGGCAAGCGGGACGCGGCCCACGACCTCGATCTGCCGTTCGCCCAGGTGGTCCGCCGGGACGGCGCCGAGCGCCCGGCCACGGGGATCTCGGTGACCGGGCTGTCCGACCAGCACGCGTGGCTGCGTACCACCGGGGAGGCGGATCTGGAGGTGGGAGACTGGGTGGGACTCGGGTTGTCCCACCCGTGCACGTCGTTCGACAAATGGGTGCTCATCCCCGTGGCGGAGGCGGACGGCACGGTGGTCGACTACCTCCGTACGTTCTTCTAGGAGGCCGCGCATGGAAGAGCTCGTCATCCGGGACGCCGACGTCGTGGACGGCTCCGGCGACTACTCGTACCGCGCCGACGTGGTGGTCGACGGCGGCCGGATCGTCTCCATCGTGAAGGAGGCGGCGGCCGCGGGCTGTCAGCGTCCGAAGGCCCGCCGCGAGCTGGACGCCGAGGGGCTGGTGCTGGCCCCCGGCTTCATCGACATGCACGCCCACAGCGATCTGGCGCTGCTGCGCGACCCCGACCACAGTGCCAAGGCGGCGCAGGGCGTCACCTTGGAGGTCCTCGGCCAGGACGGGCTGTCGTACGCGCCGGTCGACGACCGCACGCTGGGCGAGGTGCGCCGGGCGATCGCCGGCTGGAACGGCCCGGGCGACGACATCGACTTCGACTGGCGGTCGGTGGGCGAGTACCTGGACCGGCTGGACCGGGGCATCGCGGTCAATGCCGCGTATCTGATCCCGCAGGGCACGGTCCGTGCGCTCGCCGTCGGCTGGGAGGACCGGGACGCCACGCCGGCGGAGCTGGACCGGATGCGGCAGTTGGTCGCCGAGGGCATGGAACAGGGCGCGGTCGGCATGTCGTCGGGGCTGACGTACACGCCCGGCATGTACGCCAAGGGCGGTGAACTGACCGAACTGTGCCGGGTGGTGGCGTCGTACGGCGGCTACTACTGCCCGCACCACCGCTCCTACGGCGCGGGCGCGCTGGAGGCGTACGCGGAGATGGTGGCGCTGGCCCGGGAGGCGGACTGCCCGCTGCACCTCGCGCACGCCACCATGAACTTCGGCGTCAACGAGGGCCGCGCGCCCGAGCTGCTGGCCCTGCTCGACGACGCCCTGGACGCGGGCGCGGACATCAGCCTCGACACCTACCCCTACACCCCCGGCTGCACCACCCTCGTGGCGCTGCTGCCGAGCTGGGCGAACGAGGGCGGCCCGGAGGAGACCCTGCGGCGGCTCGCGGACGAGGGGACCGCCGAGCGGATCCGGCACCAGCTGGAGGTCACCGGCTCGGACGGCTGCCACGGGGTGCCCGTGGAGTGGGAGACCATCGAGATCTCCGGCGTCGGCGACCCGGCGCTGGGCGAGTACGTGGGCCGTACGGTCCTGGAGTCGGCGCGGGCGCGCGGCGAGGCCCCCTGGACGGTGGTCCGGGAGCTGCTGCTGAAGGACAGGCTCGCCCCGACGATCCTCCTGCACGTCGGCCACGAGGAGAACGTCCGGGCGATCATGCGGCACCGGGCGCACACCGGCGGCTCGGACGGCATCCTCCAGGGTGCCAAGCCACATCCGCGCGCGTACGGGACGTTCCCGCACTATCTGGGTCACTACGTGCGGGAGTTGGGGGTGCTGTCGCTGGAGGAGTGCGTGGCGCACCTGACCGCGCGCCCGGCGGCGCGGCTGCGGCTGCCGGACCGGGGGCTGATCCGGGAGGGGTACCGGGCGGACCTGGTGCTGTTCGACCCGCGGACGGTGGCCGCGGGCTCCACCTTCGCCGAACCCCGGACGCTGCCGACGGGCATCCCGTTCGTCATGGTCGACGGGCGGTTCGTGATCGAGGACGGGCGGCGCACGGACGTGCTGGCGGGGCGGGGGGGGCGCGGGGCGGCCCCCCGCCCCCCCCCCCCCCCCCCCCGGGGACCGGGGGGGGGCCCCCCCCCCCCCCGCCGGGACCCCCCCCCCCCGGGGCCCGCCCCACC
>NZ_JBITRU010000002.1:0-85293 GCF_044540255.1 Streptomyces sp. NPDC086080 | reverse complement strand
CCCCTTCGTCCCGGCGCGCGGGGGGTTTGTTTACGGCGGCGGGGCGGCCCCCCCGGGGGGGGGGGGGGGGGGGGGCCCGGGGCCCCCCCCGCCCCCCCCCCGCCCCCGGCCCCGGTCTACGGCTTGGGGACCGCGCAGCCGCTCGCGTTCAGCTCAAGCCTGCTGTCCGCGCCGAAGCAGGCGGGGAACAGGTAGGTCTGCTGGGCGTAGTTGATGCCCCGGCGGACCGTGACGGTGCCGTTCTCGTCGACCTCGCACGGGTTGTTGACCGTGCAGCGCTCGCCGTCCTCGTTGCCGGTGTTGTTGACGGCGACCACCTGGCCGGTGGCGCTGTCGACGACCGGTGAGCCGGAGGTGCCGCCGATGGTGTTACAGGTGGAGGTGTAACGGACCGAGTCCTTCCAGGTCCAGTCGCCTTCCTTCATGCGGTACGCGAACCCGTCGACGGAGCAGGTGTAGATCCGCTTCCAGTATCCGGAGACCACGCTGATGGCCGTACCGGCCGCCGGGCGGGTGCCGCTCAGCGTCAGCGCGTCGATCCCGTACGCGCTCTTGATCCGCGCGTACGTCGTGCCGAGCCGGTAGATCGCGGCGTCCGTGTCGGTCATGGTCGCGTAGACGAGCCGGTCGGCGCGCAGGGTGGCGACCCTGGAGCCGGAGGAGTTCAGCAGGCCGAAGCTGCGGCTGGACGCCCGGTCGACGAGGACCTGGCCGGGCGCGGGGAAGCCGCTCTCCAGGCAGTGGCCGTTGGTGAGCACGAGCGCCGGGTCGTCGGCCGCCGAGTCGGGCATGCGGACGACGGAGCCGGAGCAGTTGCTGAGCGAGACGCTGCCCGCGAAGTTCACCGCGTCGGCTCTCGGCGCGGTGAGTCCGGACAGGGCGTCCGCCGCGGCCCCGACCGTGTCGTTGACGAGGTCCGTCAACGAGGTGGCCGGGGTCGCGCCCGTGGTCGTCGTGTCCGCGCCCGTGGGGGAAGGCGCGGAGGCGACCGCGGGAGTCGCGCCCGCCCCGGCGAGGGCCAGGGCACAGAGCGCGACGACGAGAGGTTTTCTCATGGGGGTCCCCTCAATGCGGCGTCGGGCGGCCGGAGACCTCCCGGCCGCCCCTGAACTTGTCATGCGCATTGTCAGCACGGGGGTGCCG
Organism: Streptomyces sp. NPDC086080; assembly: GCF_044540255.1. NCBI lineage: Bacteria > Bacillati > Actinomycetota > Actinomycetes > Kitasatosporales > Streptomycetaceae > Streptomyces > Streptomyces sp. NPDC086080. The sequence continues at coordinate 84,150 of NZ_JBITRU010000002.1, read as the reverse complement.
AGGGGGCAAGGTCGTGTTTCCGGCCGGTGATCCCACCGGCCGGCCCGGGCCGGCAACGGGTGTCACCCCGCACCGGGTTCGGGCAGGCGCGACCGACGGGCCGGCCGCCCCGGGGCACCGGCCCGCGTCCGGGCGACCGACCGCCGCCGCGCCTATCGGGAGTGCTTCGGCCCCTGGCCCCGGCCCGGCCCCCCGTCGCCCCGACCAGGGTTGCCCGGCGGGGTGGAGACGGTGGGGGTCGCCGTGGGGAGGCTCGGTGTGGAGGTGGTGGAGGCACCGGTGGCAGGCGTGGACGGCGACCCGTCGGCCTCCGGGTCCACGCCGGAGCCGCTCGCACCGGGGGAGGCGGACCCGGCCGACGGACCGCCGGTGGCGTCCGTCCCTCCGGCCGACTCGGACGCGTCCGCCGCCGTGGCCGGCACGTCGGGCCGTCCGGTGGTCACGTCCTCACGGTCGTCCCGCTCCCCGGCGCCCTTGGACGGCGAGCCCGAGAAGGCGAAGCCGGCGATCAGCGCCGCCACGGACACGGCGCCCACCGCCGACACGACCGCCACCGCGGGACGCACGCGCGGGGGCGCGGGGGCCCTGCGGCGCCCCCGCCCGCCGGACCCGGAACGCGGACGGCCGCCGCCCGGCCCCTCCGGAGCGCCGCCCCCGGCGGGGTGCGGCACCTCCCCGGACCACGGCGTGCCACCCGTCTCCGGCGGGGCCACGTCACCACCGGCCGACTCCGGCGGACCTTGCTCACCGACCGCCACGGGCGGCAGTTCGCGTGTCTCGTCGTACGCGTTCTGCCAGCCGTGAGCGGCCGCCGGGTCGACATAGGCGTCGTACGCCGGGGGCGGAGGGGTCTGCGGGAGGTACACGCTCGGCGGACCCTGGGGAACCGACGCGTCGTTCCCCTCATCGGCGTACCGGGATGCGCTGGACATGGCCGTGCATTCTAGAGAGATCGGGGCTCCGGGGACAGCGAGCGGACATAACCCACCGAAACCGACGGTCCCACGTGGCGGACAACACGGCCCGAAGGGCCATACCGGGCCGTAAGCTCCCAGCATGCAGGTGATCCAGTCGACCAAGCTCGCCAACGTCTGTTACGAGATCCGGGGCCCGGTGCTCGAGGAGGCGATGCGGCTGGAAGCGGCCGGCCACCGCATCCTCAAGCTGAACACCGGCAACCCGGCGGCATTCGGCTTCGAGTGCCCGCCCGAGATCCTGGAGGACATCCTCCGCAATGTGTCGTCGGCCCACGGCTACGGCGACGCCAAGGGCCTGCTGGCCGCGCGCCGGGCGGTCGTCATGCACAACCAGACCCTCGGCATCGAGACCGACGTCGAGCACGTCTTCCTGGGCAACGGCGCGTCCGAGCTGATCGTGATGGCGATGCAGGCGCTGCTGGACGACGGCGACGAGGTGCTCGTCCCCGCGCCCGACTATCCGCTGTGGACGGCCGCGGTCTCCCTGTCCGGCGGTACGGCGGTGCACTACCGCTGCGACGAGCAGTCCGACTGGATGCCGGACCTCGCCGACATCGAACGCAAGGTCACCGACCGCACCAAGGCGCTCGTCATCATCAATCCGAACAACCCGACCGGCGCGGTGTACGACGAGGCGGTCGTCAAGGGGCTGACCGACATCGCCCGCCGCCACAACCTGCTGGTCTGCTCGGACGAGATCTACGACAAGATCCTCTACGACGACGCCGAGCACATCCCGACCGCCTCCGTCGCCCCCGATCTGCTCACCCTCACCTTCAACGGCATGTCGAAGGCGTACCGGGTGGCCGGCTACCGGGTGGGCTGGATGTCGATCTCGGGCCCGCGCGCCCACGCCGACTCCTACATCGAGGGCCTGACGGTCCTGGCGAACATGCGCCTGTGCGCGAACATGCCGGGGCAGCACGGTGTGGTCGCGGCGCTCAGCGGACGCCAGACGATCAACGACCTGGTCCTGCCGGGCGGGCGGCTGCGTGAGCAGCGGGACACGGCGTACGAACTGCTCACCCAGATCCCGGGGGTGAGCTGTGTGAAGCCGAAGGGGGCGCTGTATCTCTTCCCCCGCCTCGACCCCGACGTGTTCAAGATCAAGGACGACCGGCGGATGGTCCTGGACCTGTTGCGCCGCGAGAAGATCATGGTCGTCCAGGGCACCGGCTTCAACTGGCCGGAACCGGATCACTTCCGGATCGTCACCCTGCCGTCGGTGACGGATCTGCGGGACGCGATGGGCCGTATCGGCCGCTTCCTGGACGGTTACGGCCAGCCCTGACAAGCGGCACCGACCGTCTGATCTTGTCCACGACTCAACTTTAGACCGAATCCAAGCTAGGATGGCTTCCTGCCAGTTCCCAGGAGGCCATCCATGTACGAACCGATCCGTGACAAGTCGGTCCACAGCACGATGGCCGGCACCCCCCACGACTTCCCCCACCGTTCCCGCGAGGAAGAGCTGGACATCCAGCTCGCGGGTCATCTCGCCGCACTGCTCACCGTCACCGACGAACTGCGCGCGGCGGCGCCCTCGGCCGATCTGGACACCGCGGCCGAGCGGCTCACCGAGCAGGTCTCCCGCCTGCGGGGAGGACGTGAGCCGGCCCGCATGCCGAAGAGGACCACGGCCCGCGAGCCGAACGCGGCGGCCCTGCACCGGCGCGCCCACGCCCTCGCGGGCCGCGCCCTGGTCGTCGCCGCCTCGCGCGCCGACACGGCGGCGGCGATCCTCGCCGCCGAACAGATGGACGCCCACGCCGCGGCCCTCCAGCCGCGCGCCCTCGCGTCCCGCTGAGCCCCGTTCCCCGGGCTCCCCGAACGGCCCCGGTCCGCGCGCACCCGCAGCGACGCGCGGACCGGGCGCCATCAGCCTTCGCTGCTCAGCCCGCTCGCCACGGTCGCACCCGCACGCCTCTGCTCGAATTAACGTTGTTAGGATGCTGAGCCGTGACGACGCCGCAGACGCCGGCGGCTCGTGTGGAGGACCGGTCCGGAAGCGAGGTGCAACGATGCCGACCAGCACCAGACGGGCCCGCGAACGCGCGAGCACCCGCGAACGCATCATCGAGGCCGCGCTGCGCATCCTGGAGAACGAGGGTGCCGCGGCGTTGACGATCCGGCGCATCGCGAACGACGTCGAATACTCCGCCCCCGTCGTCTATCAGTACTTCGCCAACAAGGACGCGCTCGTGCTCGAGCTCGTCGCTCACGGTCACCGCCTGATGATGGCCGAGCTTCAGCAGGCCGCCGAGGAACCCGACATCGACCGGCGCATGACGCAGCTCGCGTCCGAGTACATCCGGTTCGCCGGCGAACACCCGCACCTGTACCAGATCATGAACGGCGATACCGTCGACGCGGACGAGCGCCTGCGCGCGGCGGCCCCCGCCATCGACTTCCTGAGGGAACTCCTCACCACGTGGTCGGACGCCCACGACGTGGTCCTGGCCGATTTCGACGAGGCCTGCGACATCGTCTGGGGCACGGTGTCCGGCATAGCGTCGCTCGGCCGCATCGGCACCATCGGCAACGAGCGCGCCCGGCGGCTCGCCCAGCAGGCGCTGCGCACACTGCTTCGCGGCTGGCGGACCGATCTCCCGGGAAACGGCTAGGCACCGAAACGGCGTCGGCCCGGTCCCGCCTCCCCCGCAACCGCCGCCACGTCACGGCGAGCCCGCCCTCGGACGCGGAGGCGGGCTTGGCGTACGGCATCACTTGCCGGTCGGGGTCCAATCCGCGGGCAGGCCGGAATCGCTCAGGATTTCACCCCGGTTGTAGTAGTCGTTGCTCGACCGGATCAGGTTGCCGCGCAGCCGCAGCACGGTCACGACCGGGACCGCGAACGGACGAGGCGCGCCGACGATGTGGCCGGTGAACACCCCCTCGACCACCACACCGTCACTCCCGCGGAACCCCCTGGTCACCTCGAACCCGAGATCCTCGATGAGCTGATGGGACCCGGTCTCCCACTCCGCCACCCCCTCACGACCGTGGAACACCAGGTCGAGGGCACGGTCGGTGTAGACCGCGTCCTTGGTGTACAGACGGGCAAGATCGCGGGTGTCGGTGGTCATCCACGCGGCGGCCCAGCGCCGCCCGATCGCCGGCACCCGATCCTTCTCGTGCTTCGGTACACCCGCGGCCTGCTGCGTCCCTGCCTGCGCAGCCCGCTTCCCGGGCGACGCCTCGGAGGAGGCTGCGGGTCCGGCACCGACGGTGCCGGCGATCAGCGCCGCTGCGGCCATCACAACAGCGAGGCCGGGAACGAAGGTACGCGTACGCATGTGAGTCTCCTTGCCCTGAGTCGGTGCGGCACCGGTCCGCGCCACATCGACTAACGCCGTTAACATTTCTAACGTGGTTAGAGTTTCTAACGTCGTTAGCATAGGCAGCGTCGGACGGCGCCGTCAAGGAAGGACTGCATCCGCGCGAGGCGACAGAACGTGGCACGACACGACCCTCACCGTGGACGCGGTCCGCGGCGTCGTCGGTGCCCTCGAACCCGCCGTCCACGACCGTCACGGTGAGCCCGCGGGCGGAAGCGCCGTAGGCAGGTCACGGGGCCGGCGTCCGCTCGGATCAGGGGCTGACGAACGGCCGGTTCAGGTGGGCGGTGGCCAGGACGTGGTGGCGGGTGCGGGCCTCGGACAGGAGAGCCCAGCGGGTGCGGCGGGCCGTGGCCCGGTCGTCCTCCAGGCGGTACGCGACGTCCGGTGCGGCCAGTTGGACGGCGTGGACGAGGACGTCGCCGGTGATCACGATGCCATCCCGGCCGCCGCCGTCGACGAGTACGGACTGGTGTCCGGGGGTGTGGCCGGGCGTCGGTACGGCGGTCACCGCCGCGCAGCCAGGGCGGCCCTGCACCTTCGTCCGGCCGTCGACCGGGTGCAGCAGTCCGGCCCGGCGCAAGGGCTCGACCACGTACGACATGGCGCTGTCGTCGGCGTCCAGGGCCGCGATCTCCGCGCGCTGCACGACGTGGCGGGCACCCGGGAACATCGGGGTGCCCGAGGGGTCGACCGTCCAGCCGAAGTGGTCCTCGTGGAGGTGGGTCAGGACGACGGTGTCGACGTCGTCGCGCCCGATGCCCGCGTGCTGGAGGACCGAGGGGAGGCGGCCGGGGACCGGGGCCCAGTCCGACGCGGGGCTGCCGGCCGCGCCGATGCCGGTGTCGACGAGGGTGACGCGGCCGCCGGGGCGGCGTACGGCGTAGCAGCGGAAGTCGAGTTCCCAGGTGCCGTCCGCGCCGAAGGCCGCCGGGTCGAGCCGCTCGGCGCGTACCCAGTCCGCGTCGGTCGCGTCGGGGAACGCCTCCTGCCGCGGGAGCGGGAAGGTGCCGTGGGCGTCCAGGAGCGCCATCACCTCGTAGGGGCCCGTGTGACGGGAGACGACGTGCACGGTGCCGGTGCGGTGGTGGGACGCGGCGGCCGCCCGGGTGCCGCCGGCCCATGCCGCGAGCGTGCCGGCTCCCACGGCCGCGGCGCCGCGCAGGACTGCGCGGCGGGTAGCGATGAGGGCGTCGGAGGGTACGAGGTGGTGCGTCATGGTCTCCCCCTGCTGGTGGTGTCGGATCGAGGTGGGTGACAGCCATCGTGCGAAGGGCGGGCGTACCGGCGCTTGTACGTTCGTGTCCGGTTCGCGGGGGCGGTGGCAAGGAACTCGGGTCCTAAGATGCCCATATGGCCGGGGACCGGCGGGTGTACCTGTGCGAGGACGACGTCCTCCTCGCCGATGTGCGCTGCGGCAGCACCACGCGCGGCTGGTCGCCGCCCCGGCCCGCTCCGGTGTTCGGTCTGGTGCTGCTCCGGGACGGGGTGCTGCGGGCCCGGGTCGACGGGGTCGAGCAGGTGCTGGACGCGGGCAGTGTGTACGTCGAACGCCTGGGCACCGAGCAGCAGTTCGCGCATCCGCTGGGGCCGGACGCGTTCACCGAGATCGTTCTCTCCGAGCCCCGGGTCGCCGACCTGCTGGGCGGCGACCCCACGGTCCCGGAGGGGCTCGTGATGGTAACGCCGGAGTTGGCCCTCGCACACCGGATGCTGCTCTCCCTCGCCCGCCGGGGCGGTGACTCCTTCGAGCTCGGTGAGTACACGGCCCGGTTGTCGGCCGGGGTCTTCGCGCGCTTCGCTCCCGCCCGCGTCGCCTCCGGGCGGCCCGCCTCCGCCGCCGCACGCCGACGGCTGGCCGACGACGCGCGTGCCGTGCTGGCGGCCGAGCCTACGATCGGGCTGGAGGCGTTGGGGCGGGCCCTGGGCGCCTCCCCACACCATCTGAGCCGGGTCTTCACGGCCGTCACCGGGAGCACGCTCTCCGCGCACCGCGACCGGCTGCGCCTGGCCCGTGTGCTGGACCGTCTCGTCGAGGGCGAGCGGGATCTGTCGGGCCTGGCTCGGGAGTCGGGTTACGCCGACCAGTCCCACATGACCCGGGCGGTCCGCCGTGCGGCCGGGCTCCCTCCCGGGCGGCTGCGCACCCTGCTGGCGTGAGCGACCCCGCCCGGCGGGCCGACGGGCGGGGCGTCGGGTTCCCGCGTGCGCCCAGCCCCCTCTCGGCGTCCGCGTCTCCCGTGAGAAGCGGCTGGTCCGGCACAGTGATCTCGATGGCCTCGGCCGCGTCCATGTCCTCGGACGTCCGCCGGTATCCCGTCGGCGACCACGGCCACGCTGCCGGTAGTGGCGGCGACTCCGGCAGCGAGCATGGCAGCGGCTGGAGGTCACGACGCGCAGACCGGGCACCGCACCTCTTCGCGCCGCCACGCGGCCGGGACGCGCCTGCCCGGCACGCGAGCGCCGTGATCCGGCTCGGCGGCCGCACACGCCACGGGTCCGCCGGGACCCGCGGGACTAGACGGACGGCCGATCCACGGCCAGAGCGCGGGTCAGCGGGGAATCGTCGATCCGGGGCAGCCGCGGCAGCCGCTCCTCGCGGGCCTGCGGGCTCGGGGTCCCGGCACCGGTTTCGGTCCCGGGGGCGGCCGGGCAGAGCGCGCCCACGACGTACGCCGCGAAGGCGTGGTCGATCGGGTGCGGCAGCGGTACGCCGTCCTCGCCGATCTCCTGGTACTTCATCAGGTTCTGCGCGACGGCCATCTGCCGCTTGCCGTCCCGGCTGGACAGCGCGACCGTGCCGGCCCCGAACACCGCTCCGTCGTGGCCCCAGAAGCGGCCGCAGGGCAGGTCCAGGGCGTAGATGCCGAGACCGTAGTCGAGGCCCGAGACGGGGACCGTACGCGTCATCTCGTCGAGGGATGCCTCGCCGACGAGCTTCCCACCGAGCAGGGCGCGGTAGAAGCGGTTGAGGTCGTCGGTGGTGGAGACGACCGCGCCCGCCGTGTACGCCCATGACATGTCGTAGACGCTGTAGTCGCGGGGCGGGTCGATCAGACCGAAGAACGACTCGTACATCCGCGGGTGCGGGCCCCTGAGGAACGGGGTGCGCGGCAGGTACGTGTGCCGCAGCCCGGCCCGGTCGATGACGTGGCGGGTGAGGTAGGTGTGGGCCTTCTGGCCGGTGACCTTCTCCAGCAGAAGCCCGGCGATGACGTAGTTGGTGTTGGAGTACGTGCCCGGCACCGATCCGGGGCTTCCGGTCGCGGGGGCCGTGAGACCCAGCCGGACCAGTTCCCTCGGGTGGACGGAACGGAAGCGCTCCTCGTCGAGGCTGGCCGTCGAGCCCTGGAGGAGGGAGGGGAAGGCACCCGCGACGTAGTCGCCGATCCCGCTGGTGTGGTTGAGGAGCATCCGTACGGTGATCTGCCGTCCGCGCTCCCCCGGTATCAGGTCCGGCAGGTAGTCGGAGACGGGCGCGTCGAGCCGGATCCGGCCACGCTCCGCCTGCTGGAGCAGGCCCACGGCGGTGAAGGTCTTGCTGATGCTGCCCACCCGTTGCCGCATGCCCGGCGTGACCGGGCGGCCGGTGTCCACGTCGGCCACGCCGGCCGCCCCGGTCCACCGTTCGCCGCCGTCCCGGACGGACGAGAACACGCCGTACATGCCCGCCTCGTGGACGGCGTCCAGCGCGTCGCGCAGTTCGGCTCTGTCCAGGGACGTGGACTCCGGAGGTCCGGCGTGGGCCGGTGCGGTGAGTACGGCGGCGGTCGTCAGCAACGTGGTACCCAGGACGGTTCCGAGAAGCCGGGCGATGCGCAACTGCGTGTCCTTTCCCTCGCGTTCGGGTTCGGGGTTCGGGTTCGCGTTCGATGGGTGAGCGGTGCGCATCATCGTCCGGGGAAACGGACGGCCTCACATCCTTCCCCAGGATGATCGAGAACCGGCCGCCGGACGCCCGGTCGCGCCTTCAGGAACCGTGATACAGCCGTTCCAGGTCGACGAGGACCACCTCGCCCCGGTCCGCAGCCGCGCGCAGTTCCGGGTCGAAGCCGGCGCCGCTGTAGCAGGCGGGTCTGGCATGGCTGGTGTCCACGCCTCGCGCTCTCAGCAACTCCAGGATGCGGTGCAGGCGTTGCAGATGGCCGAGGTGCATGACCTTGTGCCACTCGGCCTCGCCGACGGAGAGCAGAATGCCCTGGTCCTGGCCGATCGCGCCGTGCACCACCACATCGGCCTCGAGAGAGGTCCGGTTCAGCGGATCGGCGACGGTCCCCGCGGCGACCTGGATCGGCATGCCCCCGAACGTCGCGGGGTCGGCGTGCCACTCGACCCACGCGCGGCACAGCTGCTCGAAGTGGGGACCGACGACCTTGCTGAGGAAGGTGGACCGACTGTGTTCCCACATCCTGGCCGCTCCCCGGCGGCGACTGAGCAGGGCCGTCTCGGGGCGCATGACGGCATGGTGGAACGTGATCAGCGGCTCCGCGACGTGGTAGGTGGTGCGGTTGGCGCGGAAGGCGTCGGGTTCGGCGGTCAGCAGGCCGCAGCTCCTCAGGACGGTCAGCGGCAGTGAGATGTCCGTGGCCTTGCGGCCCACCGCGCTCGCGATACCGCCACTGGTGCGGTTGCCACCCGCCACCGCGGCCAGGACCGAGTGGTACAGCGAGCGGTTGCGCAGGTCCGGCTCGGCGGCCAGCAGGTACGGCGCCTCACCGTGCAGGGGTCGCGCGGGATTGAGTACGGTCCGGCAGACCCAGGCGTCGAAGTCGTCGGGGCCGTCGGGTACGTCGTCGTCGACGAACTCCCGCCGGTACGCGGGGGTTCCGCCGACGATCGCATGGACAAGGACGGCCAGCCGTGGATCCTGGATGCCCCAGAACTCCGCGGCCTCGCGGTAGCCGAGCGAGTGGACCACCAGGTCGAGTCCTGCCCGACCGTACAAGGGGGAGGCTCCGGAGAGCAGCCCGCCCATGAAGGACATCGCGCTGCCGCACAGCAGGATCCGGGGCCGCTCCGTGCGGTGCCGCTCGGAGCGCACCCCGATGGCGGCCTGCAGCTGGGAGGGAAGGGCCGGGGCGTTACGCACCAGGTAGGGAAACTCGTCGATCACCACCGGCAGCGGTCGGTCCTTGGCCAGCCCGAAGAGCATCTCCAGGGCCTCGGCCCAGTTCGCCGGCCTGGGCGGGACGGCCTCGCCGGTGAAGCGTGCGACGGCCTCGCCCAACAAGTGCAGGGACTCGGTCGCCGATGCCTCGACCGCCGCGTAGTAGAAGCCTCCGGTGGCATCCGCCAGCGCCTGGAGCAGGAAGCTCTTCCCCTGCCGGCGGCGGCCCGACACCACACCGAGCCGGGGACCGGCCCCTTCGCCCGTCGCGAAGCCGGTCAGTTCACTCCACTCCCACTCCCGGTCGAACATGTCCGGCGGTCTCGGCAGACTGCGCGCTGGAGGGTGGGCCATGACGCCTCCCGATTCTTAGAGACGTACCTCTTGGAAGTACACCTCTAAGAACGACAGGAGGCGGAATCCGTTACGCCTCAGGGAGCACGGGGCGGGGGACATGAGGAGGGAATCCGGGCCGGATCGTAGGCGTGGACGCCGTGGCGTCATGCCCACGCCCTCCGCCTGCCGCCGTCCCCTCTGCTCAGGTGCCGCCCCGTGCGAGGGCTTCGAGGAGGGCGCGGGTGCGGTTGGGCATGGTCTGCCACAGGGAGACGGCCGTGCTGGAGCGGACCATGCCCTCGATGCCGAGGATGGAGGTGGTGATGCGGTGCAGGTCCGCCGTGTCCCGTGCGACGACCTTGACGAGCAGGTCGGCCTCGCCGGTGGTCGCGTGGACCTCGACGACCTCCGGGATGGTCTCCAGCAGCTCCAGTGCGGCGGTTCCCTCGCTCTGGCTGATCGCGAGGGAAAGGAACGCGACGAGGTCGTAGCCCATGGACGCGGGCGGCACGCGCTGGCTGAAGCCGAGCAGCACGTCGTCCCGGTCCATGCGCTGGAGGCGGGCGTGGACGGTGTTGCGGGACACGCCGAGGACCTTGGCCAGGCGCAGGATCGTCGCGCCGGGTTCGTCGTCGAGCGCCAGCAGGATCCGGGCGTCGAGTGCGTCGATGGACTTCATGCTGGGCATTCTGCCGCCTGTACGGGGAAAGGGTGTGCATCTGTCCCAGTCGTGCGGCCGGAGCTTGCGTTTCCGCCCGTCGGACTTCGACCATCGTCGCCATGACCAGTGCGGCCGTGTCCACGACGAAGCACGGCGTGGCCGAGGATCTGCTGGCGATCCTCACCGGCACCTTCGTCGCGTCCCTCGGGCTCTTCCTCGTACAGACCAGCGGTACCGTCACGGGCGGAACCGCCGGCCTCGCGCTGCTGATCGGCTACGCGGTCGATCTGCCGTACGGGCTGCTCTTCGCCCTCGTCAACCTGCCGTTCTTCGTGCTCGCCGTGGCGAAGAAGGGGTGGGATTTCATGATCCGTACGGGCATCTCGATCGGCGTCTTCTCCCTGCTGACCTCGCTCCACCCGGTGGAGATCCCCGAGATCGCGGTCGACCCGGTGTACGCCTCGCTCACCGGCAACCTGCTGGCCGGGATGGGACTGCTCGTCCTCTTCCGGCACCGGTCCAGCCTCGGCGGCTTCAACATCCTCGCCCTGGTCGTGCAGGAGCGCCTCGGCCTGCGCGCCGGTTACGTCCAGATGGCCCTCGACGTCCTCATCGTGGCCGTGTCCTTCGCGGCCGTCTCCGCCCGCGCCGTCCTGCTGTCGGCCGTGGGCGCCGTCGTCCTCAACGTCGTTCTGGCCTTCAACCACCGGCCGGGACGCTACACGGGCTCCTGAAGGAGCGGGAACGGCCGAGCGCTCCGGCCGACGGGGGTCCGTCGGCCGGAGCGCTCGGTCATCCCTCGGCACGTTCGTGAGCCCTCTGGGTGGGCCGTGCCGAAGGAGGCGGGGTGGGCCTGTCGCCGCGGGGTTCCGTCGGGGCGGACGGAGGGGGCGGAGGCCGGCCCGGTACCCGCACGCCGTTGTGCGGGGTCCCGCCGGTGTGTTCCGCGGCCGGTCGTGGCGTGACGATCGCTGGTCAGGGCATCCTCATACCGAGTACCGACCGGCCGCGGGGTCTGTGCGGGCGTCAGCCCAGGCGCTTCACCAGCGCGTGGTACTGGTCCCACAGTTCCTTGGGCGTGTGGTCGCCGAAGGTGTTCAGGTGGTCGGGGACCAGGGCGGCTTCCTCACGCCATATGTCCGTGTCGACGGTGAGGAGGAAGTCCAGGTCGGCGTCGGAGAGGTCCAGTCCTTCGGTGTCCAGCGCGGCCTTGGCCGGGAGGACGCCGATGGGGGTCTCGACACCCTCCGCCCTGCCGTCCAGGCGCTCCACGATCCACTTCAGGACGCGGGAGTTCTCGCCGAAGCCCGGCCAGACGAAGCGGCCCTCGTCGTCCTTGCGGAACCAGTTGACGTAGTAGATCTTCGGCAGCTTGGACTGGTCCTTGTCCTTGGCCACGTCGATCCAGTGGGCCATGTAGTCGCCCATGTTGTAGCCGCAGAACGGCAGCATGGCGAACGGGTCGCGGCGCAGCTCGCCGACCTTGCCCTCGGCGGCGGCGGTCTTCTCGGAGGCCACGTTGGCGCCGAGGAAGACGCCGTGGTTCCAGTCGAAGGACTCCGTCACCAGCGGTACGGCGCTGGCGCGGCGGCCGCCGAAGAGGATCGCGGAGATCGGCACGCCCTTGGGGTCCTCCCACTCCGGCGCGATGATCGGGCACTGCGCGGCGGGGGTGGTGAAGCGGGCGTTGGGGTGGGCGGCCGGGGTGCCGGACTCGGGGGTCCAGTCGTTGCCCTTCCAGTCGACGAGGTGGGCCGGGGTCTCCTCGGTCATGCCCTCCCACCACACGTCGCCGTCGTCGGTGAGGGCGACGTTGGTGAAGACGGAGTTGCCCCAGAGGGTCTTCATCGCGTTGGCGTTGGTGTTCTCGCCGGTACCGGGGGCGACGCCGAAGAAGCCGGCCTCGGGATTGATGGCGTACAGGCGGCCGTCCTCGCCGAAGCGCATCCAGGCGATGTCGTCGCCGATCGTCTCGACCGTCCAGCCGGAGACGGTGGGCTCCAGCATGGCGAGGTTGGTCTTGCCGCAGGCGGACGGGAAGGCGGCGGCCACGTACTTGGACTCACCCGTGGGAGGGGTGAGCTTGAGGATGAGCATGTGCTCGGCCAGCCAGCCCTCGTCGCGGGCCATCACGGAGGCGATGCGCAGGGCGTAGCACTTCTTGCCGAGCAGGGCGTTGCCGCCGTAGCCGGAGCCGTAGGACCAGATCTCACGGTCCTCGGGGAAGTGGGAGATGTACTTGGTCCGGTTGCAGGGCCAGGGGACGTCCTCCTGGCCGGGCTCCAGCGGGGCGCCGACCGAGTGCACGGCCTTGACGAAGAAGCCGTCGGAGCCGAGCTCGTCCAGGACCGGGCGGCCCATACGGGTCATGGTGCGCATGGACACGGCGACGTACGCGGAGTCGGTGATCTCGACGCCGAGGGCGGACAGCGGCGAGCCGAGGGGGCCCATGCAGAAGGGCACGACGTACATCGTGCGGCCCTTCATGGAACCGCGGAAGACGCCCTTGTCACCGGTGAAGATCTCCCGCATCTCGGCGGGGGCCTTCCAGTGGTTGGTCGGGCCGGCGTCCTCCTCCTTCTCGGAGCAGATGAACGTCCGGTCCTCGACGCGGGCGACGTCGGTGGGGTCGGAGGCCGCGTAGTAGGAGTTCGGGCGCTTGATCGGGTCGAGTTTCCGGAAGGTGCCCTTGGCCACGAGCTCCTCGCACAGGCGCTCGTACTCGGCCTCCGAGCCGTCGCACCAGACCACGTTGTCCGGCTGGGTGAGCTCTGCGATCTCGTTGACCCAGGTGATCAGTCCCTGGTGGGTGGTGGGGACGCCGGGTTCCGCGATGTCGCGCGCCACGTTGACTCCTAAGTGAGGGGTTTTTTGTTGGGACGCCCCGTGGGGGCTGCGACCCGGATGCTTCACGGTGGTGCGTGGGGCGCTCATCCGGTGTCGACCGCACTCATTTGATCATCCGACGTGAGCGCCCATCTGTCCAGAGGACCGCACAGGTGAGCAACGTGACGCTGACCACGGCCTTTCGTGCGGTTTTGCCCTCACGTTGGGTAGACATGACACTTTCTTTGCGTGACAGGTGCACGGGGCGGCGTGAGACGATGGCCACTTCGCGGAGTCAATGCTCCACGGGGATCCGTAACTTACGGTTGCGTAGGTACGATGCGAGACATGACTGCGCTCGTCCCCGACGCCCCCGCTGAGCCCCCGGCCGACGGCCGCGGCCCGGTGGCGACCTCCCTGCCGCACCCCGTCAAACCCAAGCTGCGCGGCTGGCTGCACCTCGGCATGTTCCCCGCCGCCCTGGTCGCCGGTCTGGCCCTCACCGCCTTCGCCGACTCACCCCGCGGCCGCCTGGCCTGCGGGATCTACGCCCTGACCGCCTGCCTGCTGTTCGGCGTGAGCGCGCTGTACCACCGGGGCGACTGGAGCCCCCGCATGGACAGGGTGCTGCGCCGTCTCGACCACGCCAACATCTTCCTGATCATCGCGGGCACCTACACCCCGCTGACCATCCTGCTGCTGCCGGACTCCAAGGGGCAGTGGCTGCTGTGGGGCATCTGGGCGGCGGCGGCCGCCGGCATAGCCTTCCGGGTCTTCTGGGTCGGCGCCCCCCGCTGGCTCTACACGCCCTGCTACATCGCGATGGGCTGGGCGGCCGTCTTCTTCCTCCCGGACTTCATGCGCGCGGGCGGCATCGCCGTGCTCGTCCTGGTCGTCGTGGGCGGCGTGCTCTACAGCGCCGGCGGGGTCATCTACGCCCTGAAGAAACCCAACCCCTCCCCCCGCTGGTTCGGCTTCCACGAGGTCTTCCACTCGTTCACCCTGGCCGCCTTCATCGCCCACTACGTGGGAATCTCCCTGGTGGCGTACTAGCGCACGCACAGAGCCACCCTCCGGCGCACGGGGAGAGCCACCCCGGGGCCGCCCCCCACGACAAGGCCGCGGCATCGGCGCCGCGGCCTCTCTCGTGCCCTCTCGCGCCCGCGCGGCAGCGGCAGCCGAGGGGGCCGATGGCCGCGCGTGAGGGGGCATGAAGGCCGCACGTTCCCCTCGCGCCCCCGCCGGCCCGCCGCGCGCGGCTCCGCGAGCGGAAGAACACGGAACTCGCCGCGCGGCCGCCGGAGCACCCTCACCGGCCTCGGTCCGGGGCGCGCGGCGCCGTCACCCGCGCGATGACCGAGCCGCCGTACGGGACACGGTCGCGGGCGCGGCTGACGGCCGGAGTGCCCGCGGTGCCGTCCCGGATGCCGGCGCGGCTGACGGCCGCCGGCCGCCTGCGCGCCGAGGCCATCGCCGCGCGCGCCGGGCTCGATCGGCGCCGGCCCGGAGGCGCGGGTCCGCGCGACGGCACCGGCCGGCGCCCTGCCGGAGGCCTCGCGCCACGGGGCCGGACACGGCCGGGCGCCGACGATCTCACCGCCCTCGTCGACCGGGCCTCGACGTGGTCGAGCACGGCCTGCCCACCGGGAAATCCCGCGGCCCCGGAACCCGGACATGACATCCTTGGCCGGGTGAACGGTCCCGAGATCCATGTCGCGTTCGACCCCGAGCTGCTGCTCTTCGTCCCCCGGGCACGGCCCACCGGCGCCACGAAGGTCACCACCGACGGCGTCTCCAGCCTCGGCCATGTCGTCGAGTCGCTCGGAGTCCCGCTGACCGAGGTCGGCACGCTGCTCGTGGACGGCCGTGAGGTGCCGGCCGGCCATGTCCCGGCCGCGGGCGAGTCGGTGACCGTACGCTCGCACACCCACCCCCAGCGGGTGCCGGGCGCTCCCCTGCGGTTCCTGCTCGACGTGCACCTCGGCACGCTCGCCCGCCGGCTGCGGCTGCTGGGTGTGGACACGGGGTACGAGTCGACGGACATCGGTGACCCGGCGCTGGCCGCGCGGTCGGCGGCGGAACAGCGGGTGATGCTCAGCCGTGACCGGGGGCTGCTGCGGCGGCGGGAGCTGTGGGCGGGGGCGTTCGTGTACAGCACACGGCCGGAGGAACAACTCTCTTACGTACTGGACCGGTTCGATCCCGAGCTGCGGCCGTGGACGCGCTGCACCGCCTGCAACGGGCTGCTGCGCGAGGCCGGCAAGGACGAGGTCGCCGACCAGTTGCGGGGCGGCACGCACCGGAACTACGACGTGTTCGCGCAGTGCCGTGAGTGCGGACGGGTGTACTGGAAGGGCGCGCACCACGAGCAACTCGTCGCGATCGTGGAGCGGGCGGTCGCGTCGCGCTCGGAGCGACCCTGACGCGGGCGGGCTCCGCCTGCCCGAGCGCCGTCGGGGGAGCGCCGTGGGGAACCGCGGGACCGTGGTGGCCGGTCGCGCGGTTCCCCGCGCCCCTTCGGGGCGGTTCCTCAGCGCACCCGGTAATCCTTCGTGCCGCAGGCCGTGCCGTCGCGGTTGCGGTCCAGCTTCAGCGGGTCGTCCTTGCCGTTGACCCTCAGCGGGCCGTAGTCGTGGTCCTTCAGCCAGGTGCAGCGGGCGAGCGTGGTCGGCTTCACCTCGTCCGGAAACACCGTCGGGACGCAGACGTTGGCCGAGCCGTAGTGGCGGTCGCAGCCGGAGACGGCCGGGGCGACCGGCTGTGCGGTGCGCTTCTTGCCCGCCCCCGTCACCTTGCCCTCCGGGGCCTCGGCGAAGCCGTGGACATGGGCGGAGGCGTCCTTCGCGGTGAGGGCCTGCGGGCCCTGGAGGTGCACCCACTTCGCCACCGAGGGAATGCCGTTGGCGTCGACCGCGAACAGCATGTACCAGCCGGGCGGGGCCAGGTCGGGGTTGCTCGTCACGTTCAGGTCGACGGTGTTCCCGTCGACGGACAGCGGCAGGTCCACGAACCGCTGGTTGGGGTCGGAGGAGTGGGTGACGGCGGCGGGGCGGATCAACTCCGCCTTGGCGACGGGGCGGTCGACGGTGATCCGCTGGGTGTCGCCGTAGGTCCACTCGGTGTCGATGACCGAGGTGATCACCGGACGCTCGCCCTTGAAGAGATAAGGCGGGCTGTAGATCGACACGTTGTGGTTCCAGGAGCCGTTGCCCGGGTTGTCGCCGGTGGTCATCACGCGGCCGTCGGGCAGCAGGAACGCGGAGGAGTGGTAGCCGCGCGCCTCCGGGTCGACCGCCACCGGGTCGAACGTCTCCGACGCCGGGTCGAAGACCGACGTCTCGAACACCGGGTCGGCCCGGTTGTGCAGCGCGCCTCCCGTCTCCAGCACCTTGCCGTCGGGCAGCAGGACCGCGGAGACGTACATCTTGCCCTGGTCACCGGTCTGCGGCACCGGGCCGTTGCCGTAGTCGACGGTGCCCTGCGGGATCGGCGGGCCGGCGACGTAGGCCGGGTTCGGCTGCTTCAGGTCGATGATGTCGGTGAGCCGGCCCGCGTCGGGGTTGGAGTCGATGTTGCCGCCGCCGAGGGTGAGGACCTTCTGGTCCTGCGCCGGGGGCAGCAGCACGCTCGCCGACTGGTCCCGCTCGTCCTTGTTCCGCAGGCCGGGGACCTGGGTGATGGTGTTGGCGTCGTAGTCGTAGATCGCTGAGCCGGTGCCGGGGATGTTGTTGCCGAAGACATGGCTGCCGGAGTAGAAGAGGCGGCCGTCCTGCATCAGGATCATCGACGGGTACAGGCCCCAGTAGGACCAGGTCTGGTTGACCCTCCACAGGGGCAGCCACTGCTGCTCGGCGTCCGACCACCGCTCGGCGGTGACCGAGCCGGTGGAGTCCTCGCGCAGACCGCCGAAGCTGATCACGTCACCGTTGCCGAGGAGGGTCGCCGACGGGTACCAGTGACCGTCGTTCATGTCGTTGGTCTTCGTGTACGACTCGGTCGCCGGGTCGAAGATGTACGAGTCCTTGTAGCCCTGGTAGCCGATGGTGCCGTCGGCCGACGGGTAGCCCTTGTTGCCGCTCATCACCAGCACCCGGCCGTCCTTGAGCTGGACGTGCCCGGCGCAGAACATGTCGTCCGGGGTCGGAATGACCTTGTAGGTGCCGTTCGCCGGGTCGTAGACGGCGCTGGTGAAGGTGCCCGCCTCGAACATCTCCGGGTCGTTGCCGGAGCCGGCGATCAGCAGCACCTTGCCGTTGTGGAGCACCACCGAGTGCATGGAGCGGACCGGGTTCTGGGTGGCCAGTACCTCCCAGGCGCCGTCGGCGCACTCCTCGGCGGTGCCCGTGCAGCCGGGTTCCGGGACCGGCTCGGCGACCTGCTCCATCATGTAGTCGTCGGTGGTGGCGGAGCCGGTGCCGTAGACGGAGACGCCCCAGGAGATGCGGTCGGTGCCGGCCGGGACCTCGGGGGTGCGGACGGTGGCCTCGGTCCAGGCGGCCGCCATGTCCAGCGTCTTGAGGTCGGTCCAGTACTGCCAGCCGGCCGTGGTGTCGTGCCGGAACAGGGTGATGGCCGCGTCCGGGGTGGTCGTCTTGTACCAGAGCCCGAGGTCGTACTGCTTGCCCGGGGTCACCACGGGCGCGCAGGCGGCGGACTCGGTGATCAGCGCCTTGCGGTCGCCGTCGACCCGGCGGGTCAGCTCGACCTTCATGGCCTTGGAGCCGGTGCGGGCGTCGGCGGTGGTGGTGAAGGTGAAGTCGTTGTCGCCCCAGCCTGACTTCTCCCAGCAGTACGGCATGTCGCCGGTGCCGGCGGTCTCGAAGCCGGGGTTCAGGATCAGGTTGGCGGCGGACGCGGGCTGCGGTGCGGTCAGGAGAAGACCGGTGGTGAGGGCACCGACGGCCAGGAGGGCCGTGGTGCGTCTGGACTTCAGCGGATTTCCGGATGTTCTCATGCGGCACTCCTTGCCTTGCGGCTCCGGCTCGGGAGGTACACCAGCGCTTCGGTCCCCGCGAAACGCAGGACGAAGGTGATCACGAG
Organism: Streptomyces sp. NPDC086080; assembly: GCF_044540255.1. Lineage (NCBI taxonomy): Bacteria > Bacillati > Actinomycetota > Actinomycetes > Kitasatosporales > Streptomycetaceae > Streptomyces > Streptomyces sp. NPDC086080. The sequence goes on along the minus strand of NZ_JBITRU010000002.1, from coordinate 65,865 downwards.
GGCCAGCGCGGTGGCGGGCAGTGCCGCCATGCCGAACTGGGCGACCAGCAGTGCGATCAGCGGAAGGCGCAGCACCAGGTCGGCATTGGCGAGCAGCGCGAACCGGGCGGTGCGGTCGGCCCAGTGCCGGTGCCGGCGCCGGTCGCGGAACAGCAGCTGCTCGATCAGCAGGAAGTTCCAGGCCACACCGAACTGGTTGGCGACGATCTCGGCCGGCAGATAGTGCAGCCCGGCCTCGGTGAGCGCCCACAGCGCGGCCAGGTTGGGGACGAAGCCGGTCAGCCCGATCAGTCCGAAGACGACCATGCGGGCGAGCGGGGACGCGGTACGCAGCCCGGCGAGGTGCCGCAGGAACCGCGCGCCCTCCCGCGCGGTCGACTTGGACTCCCCGGCGAAGCGGTCCTGGAAGACGAACGGCACCTCGGCGACCGTGCGGGGGCGGCTGCGGACGGCGAGTTCGAGCAGGATCTTGTAGCCGAGGGGCCTCAGGACATCGGCGGTGACGGTGCTGCGGCGGACGGCGAAGAAGCCGCTCATCGGATCGCTGATGCCGTGCAGCCGGCGCGGGAAGAGGGCCTTGGTCAGCCAGGTCGCCCCGCGTGAGACGGCCACCCGGTAGCTGCCGGCCAGCCCGGCCCGGCTGCCGCCCTCGATGTACCGGGAGGCGACCACGAGCCCGGCGTTCGCCCGCTCCCCCGTCGCCACCAACTCCGGTACCAGGGACGGCGGATGCTGGCAGTCGCCGTCCATGACGACGACCCAGTCCGACGTGGCGGCCCGGATGCCCTCGACGACCGCGCCGCCGAGCCCGCCGACCGCCTCCTCCCGGTGCAGGACGGTGACCGGGAAGGGGCAGTCCTTCGCGGCGTCCCGGATGACGTCGGGGGTGTCGTCGGTGGAGTCGTCCACGAAGACGACCTCGCAGGGCAGCCGGGCGGGCACCGACTCGGTGATCTGGTGCAGCAGCCGGCGTACGTTCGCGGACTCGTTGAAGGTGGGCACGACGACGGTGACGGCACCGGGCTCCGGCACCTCCACCGGTGCGAGTGCCGGGTCCCCCAGCTCGCCGGGCGACAGGGACTCCTGGCTCATCGGGTGCCTCCGGCGGTCTCGACCCTGCGGATCTCGATACGGTCCTGACCGGTGCCGAACACGGCGACCGGCACGGAGTGCTCGATGGCCTGCCGGACGTTGGGCAGGTCCTTCGCGTCGCGCCGCACCGTCGGCGAGGCGACCACGTAGTCGATGTCCCGCCAGCCGTTCGGCAGGGTGTCGGTCACCGCGGGGTCGAGGTCGGCCTTGTAGAACCAGATGACGCCGAGGCCGGGCCGGTACCCGGCGTGCACCAGGTCCAGCCACATCGCGTCGTCGACCAGCACCCGGGTGCCCGCCGGGTCCGCCACCTCGGTGGCCATCCACGTCGAGGCGGCCTCGTACGGGGCGTTGGCCTCGGTGGTGACGGCGATGCGGGCGCCGTCGTACCAGCGGGGGACGACATGGAGGCAGGCGGCCAGCGCGAGGGCCCCGGCGAGTGCGTAGCGGGCCCAGGTCAGCGGCCGTCGCTCGGTCGCGGAGCGCCGTCGGCGCAGAACGGCGTGGGCGACGCTGGCGGTGCCGCCGGCCAGGACGAGGGCGAGGAAGGGCACCGCCTGGATGATGTACATCGCGGGCAGATAGCCGTCCGGGCGCAGGGCCAGCGCCGCCAGGATCGCCACCGTGAGGGCGGGTCCGGCCAGCGCGCGGGCGGTGACCGACCAGCGCCAGGTGGCGAGCAGCAGCAGTGCGCCCGCGAGGCCGCCGAGGGGCAGGACGCGGTCGTAGTACAGCCAGGACTGGAGCACGCCCCAGGAGCCGGAACCCTCGTCGAGGATGAAGCCGGAACCCGGCCGGGTCATCTGGTACACCACTCCGTCCCACAGGGAGACATGCCCGCTGCCCGGGAACAGCTCGCCCTTCAGCAGGGCGAACAGCGGGTAGGAGAACCCGATCAGCGCGCAGGCCGTGACGGCGCCGGTCAGCGCGAACTTGCGGGTGTCCTGGTGGCTGTGCCGCCAGGCGGTGATGAACAGGGCGGGCAGGACGACGAGCATCGTCTCCTTGGTGAGGACACCGACGGCGGCGGCCACGCCCGCGCCGAAGTGGTGCCAGAGATGGCGGCTCGGGGAGGCGGCGAGGGTGAAGGCGAGCAGCGTCCACATGACCGCGAGGTTGTCGAGGAAGATCTCGCGCTGCAGGACGACGGACAGCGGGGAGAGCCCGAAGATCGCCATGCCGAGCGCGGCGGCCCAGCGAGGCAGGGCGAGACGGCGGCCGAGAACGTAGACGAGGACCGCGCTGATGGCGCTGATCAGCAGCATCACGGCGCGCATGCTGCCGACGGTCATCGACTCGGGGCTGATCAGCGCCGGTATCCAGGTCAGTACGGCGAGCTGGATCCAGCCGAGCGGCGGGTGGTCGTACCAGTAGGTGTAGTGGGCGAGGCCCCTGCCCTCCTGGACGGCCCAGGCCTGGGCGAGATAGGTGCCCTCGTCGTCGCTGAGGGTCGGGTAGTCGGCGATGTTCCAGCCCTGGACGACGAGGATCGCGACCAGGAGGACACCGCACAGGACGAGGTCGGCACGGGAGGAGCGGAGCCGGCTCGGCGGCTCCGCCCGGCCGGCCGGACCGGGAGCGGGCACGGGTCTGCGCCGCGCGGGGACCTCCGGAGCGGTCACCGCGGGAAGGGTGGAGGTCACGCGGGAACGTCCTCTCGGGTCACGGCGGAGGCATCACGGGTCGTGCCGGGTTCTCGGGCAGTGCCGGCTCCTTCGGTCACGGCCGAGGCGCCACCGGCCGCTTCGGGCGTCGCGTCGAGGTGCGCGCCGACATGCGTGGTCAGCTCCCAGTCGGTGCGCCCGCGCTGCTCGCGCCACACGGCACGGATGGCGGCAAAGGCGAGGAGCACCTGGTAGAAGGGGCCGCCCACGACGAGCTTGAGATAGTGCGTGAACCGGACGCGCAGCCCGTACTGCTTGCCGAAGTCGTGCAGCCCGACCACCTCGAAGACGAAGGTGACCAGCGCGGTGACGGCCGGCAGGAAGGTGATGAAGGCGACGGCGACCGGCACGTCGAGGAAGATCGCGACCGCCACGTTCAGCGGGATGACCAGGCCGGTGAACGCCTGGAGGAAGGGCGTCATCAGCGTGTAGCGGGCCAGCATCCGCTGTCCGAAGGTGGGCAGTTGCCTCCAGTCCTTCTTCCGGTACACCTGGAGGAAGCCCTGGTTCCAGCGGGTCCGCTGCTTCAACAGCGACAGCAGTGAGCCCGGGGTCTCCTCGCGGGTCACCATGTCGGAGTCGTACGCGACGACGACCCTCCTGCCGACGCTGGAGAGCCGCACGCCCAGGTCGCAGTCCTCGGCGAGGCAGTCGGGGTCCCAGCCGTCCGCTTCCCGCAGCACGGGGGTACGGACGAAGACCGTGTTGCCGCCGAGCGGGATGAACCCCTTCTGCGCGTGCAGGTGGAGCCGCGAGCGGAACCAGAAGAAGTACTCCAGGCAGTTGCGCAGGCTGTACCAGCTGGAGTGGAAGTTGATCAGCTGCACCCCGCCCTGGACCACGTCGGCGCCGGTGGAGCGGAAGGCGTGGTCGACATGGGCGAGGAGCTCCGGGTGGACCTGGTCCTCGGCGTCGAAGACCCCGACGACATCGCCGCGGCAGTGCGGCAGCGCCGTGTTCATGGCCTTCGGTTTGTTCTTCTTTTCGTGGGTGTCGACGACCACCCGGACCCGTGGGTCCCGGCCGGCCGCCGCCTCGGCGACCGCGGTGGTCTCCGGATCGTCGTGGCCGACGATCACGATGATCTCGAAGTCGGTATGGCTGGACTCCAGCAACCGCTGGATGGTGTGGTCAAGCACGGCCTGTTCGTGCCGGGCCGGAAGCAGCAGAGAGAACGACAGATGCCCGCCGCCGTCCGGGCTGCTGAACCTCGTCGAGGCCAGCACCTCCGGCGTGCGCCAGGCGTGCATCTGCCACCACAGAGTGAACGCGGCCATCCAGAACAAGGCCAGCGAAATGACAGTGATGAACACAGACGTGAACAAACAGATCCCCCCGGATCCCCCGAAACCTCCGCGCCATGACGGCACGTCGCTTCCATGGCGGCCCCATCCGCCACGGCACTGTGCAGAGGCTAGGGGGGAATTGTGAAACGTGGGGGCACTTCCGATAAAGACCTTGTTGCGGAACCGCACGCACATAGACCGGAGTTGACCGGAATCAGGTCACTGATCGACCGATTCCGGTCCCCTCCGCGTACGTCAACTCGACCTGCCCGGCTACCCGTTCACCCACCCAGCGCCGTACGCAGCCGATCAGGATCGGTCGTCGGCGCGTCGCAGGTGAAGTTGCGGCAGACATAGGCGGCCGGTTCCCCACCGACCAGAGGACGACCGGCGAGCAACGGGAACTCATCGCTCTCCGGAGTCCCCACAGCGACCACCGCACCCGGCGCGGTACCCAGAAGTGCCGTACGGTGCAGGGCGGTTGTCGCCGGATCGTCCAGCGTCGGGCCGACCACCGCGATCTCCCGCGGACCGTCCAGCACCGCCTCGGCGACCGCGAGCCCCCACCCGATGAACCGCGGAACCCGCGGCCCGAGCGCCTTCACCACGCCCAGCGCCCTCTCCGCGGCGGTGCGATGAGGCTCGGAACCGGTGTGCGCCGCATAGCTCAGCAGCGCGCCCGCGGCGGCCGTCCAGCCGGACGGGGCCGCGTTGTCGGTCGGATCCTGCGGACGCCGGATCAGCCGCTCCGCATCGGACGCCGTGTCGAACAGAGCACCCGACTCGTCATCGGTGAAACGGGCCAGGATGTGGTCGGCCAGCAGCCCGGCGAACTCCAGCCACACCCCCTCACCGGTCACCGCCGCGAGCGCCAGGAAGCCCTCGGCGACATCGGCGTAGTCCTCCAGCACCCCCGCGTTGGCGCCGACGCGGCCGTCCTTGCTGGTGCGGGCGATACGGGCCTGCTCGTCGAAGTGCAGCCGCACCAGCAGGTCACCCGCGGCGACCGCGGCCTCCGTCAGGTCCGGCCGGCCGAAGTAGGCCCCGGTCTCGGCGAGGGCGGCGATCGCCAGCCCGTTCCAGGCCGCGACCACCTTGTCGTCCCGGCCGGGTGCGGGGCGCGCGGCACGGGCCGCGAGCAGCCGCTCCCTGATGCCGTCGATCCGCTGCGCGTCGAACACCTCGTCCCGCTGCGGCAGCTGCAGCACCGAGGCGCCCTTCTCGAAGGTGCCCTCCTCGGTCACCCCGAAGTACCGCACGGCGAGCGCGGCGTCGTCCTCCCCGAGGACCTCCCGCAGCTGCGCCGGAGTCCACACGTAGTACGCGCCCTCGACCTGCCGGCCCGTGCCGCCCTCCCGTCGCCCGCCACCACCCTTCTGACGACGCCCTTCGGGCGACACCGCCTCTTCGCTGTCGGCGTCCAGCGCGGACGCGAAACCGCCCTCCGTCGTGCGCAGTTCACGCACCATGAAGTCCGCGGTCTCCAGCGCCACCCGGCGCGCCAATTCCGACCCGGTGGCCCGCCACAGGTGTGCGTACGCCCGGCAGAGCAGCGCATTGTCGTAGAGCATCTTCTCGAAGTGCGGCACCACCCAGTCCCGGTCCACGGAGTACCGGGCGAAGCCGCCGCCGAGCTGGTCGTAGATGCCGCCGCGCGCCATCCGCTCGCAAGTGTCCCGCGCCATCTGCAAGGCACCCTCGGCGCCGGTGCGGGCGTGGTGCCGCAGCAGGAACTCGATCACCATGGACGGCGGGAACTTCGGCGCCCCGCCGAACCCGCCGCGCCGCGGGTCGTACTCACGGGTCAGCCCGAGCAGCGCCCGGGCGAGCTCCTCCTCGCCGGGCAACCGGTCGTCGCCGTAGGAGATCACCCGGTCGGCCAGGTCCCGGGTGATCTTCCCGGCGACCTCGCCGACCTCGTCCCGCCGCTCGTCCCAGGCCTGGTGGACGCCCTGGAGCACCTGCCGGAACGACGGCGTGCCGTGCCGGGGCGCAGGCGGGAAGTACGTACCGAAGTAGAACGGCTCGGCGTCCGGCGTGAGGAACACGGTCATCGGCCACCCGCCCTGCCCCGTCGCCGCCTGCACCGCCTCCATGTACACGGCGTCCACATCGGGACGCTCCTCGCGGTCGACCTTGACGCTGACGAAGTGCGCGTTCATGGCGTCGGCGGTCTCCCGGTCCTCGAAGGACTCGTGCGCCATGACATGACACCAATGACACGCAGAGTATCCGACTGACAACAGGACGGGTACATCGCGCCGTTTCGCTTCCTCGAACGCCTCCGGCCCCCACGGCCACCAGTCGACGGGATTATCGGCATGCTGAAGCAGATAAGGCGAGGTCACACCAGCCAACCGGTTCATACGGCCCAGCCTCTCACGCCGGCACGGTCCCGCCGGTTCGGCCCGCAAGCCCCCGCCCTACTTGGCCGATTTGCACTCATGCGCCATCACGTGGTGAATGCGGATCGCCCCTTTTGCGCCCAGGTCGCCCTGCGGACGCTGGAGGTTCTGCCCCGGCCCAAAGCCGGTGCCCGACTGGAAGCGGGCAGTACGCTGAGTCGAGCAGCACCGCATCCTCGAAGGAGGTACTCCATGACCGCCGAGATGGTGGCGCCCGCGTGGATGCACACCCAGATCAGCGCGGAGCAGTACGACTCCTGGTCCGAGGAGCAGTGCGCCGGCATTGAGATCGTGGACGGGATGGTCGTCGTGAGCCCGAGCGCCTCGAAGCGGCACAACCGGCTGGCTCGGCTCCTGGCCAATGCCCTGGACGCCGCGGCGGGCCCGGACTGGAACGCCGACACGGACTTCGACGTCCGCCTGCAGGACGTGCCGCTCACCAACCGCCGTCCGGACGTCACCGTGTACCGGGCAGAGACCATCGACCTCACGCCCACCCGCCCCGAGCACGTACTCCTGGTCGTCGAGGTCGTATCCCCGGGGTCAGAGACCACCGACCGGATCGTGAAGGTGGACCAATACGCCAAAGCCGGCATCCCCTTCTACTGGCGCATCGAGCAGTCCGCCACCGGCGTTCCGATCGTCTACACCTACGTCCTCGACCCAGCCAACAGGGCCTACCGGGACGGCGAGGTGTTCACCGGCACCGTGAAGGCCGCCGCGCCCTTCCCTGTCACGGTCGACCTTGGGGCCCTGTGAGCAACGAGGAATCACCCACGCCCTCGGCGCCTCCGACGTCCTGTGGGCGAAGGCATGTCCGCAACCGGGGGCCTCTGGGCATCGACCCGCAGCTCGGCCAAGACCCGTCGTAGGCGGTCCGGATGCAGAGCTTCAACCAGGGGCCGACCTGTATGTTCTCGCCGGGGACAAGCCGCGTGGGGAGCCGCCCCCGCTTCATGCCCGTCACCCTGATGGCGTGGCGTCGTCAGCGGATCACTACGTCGTGGTGATCGCTGGCGACGACCTTGCCGTCCTTGACGATCCATACCTCCACGTAATGCCGACCCCGATACCTAGTGCGCTCACGGATCCGTGGTCCGCGCCCTGGTGTGATCTGACCACGTAGACCGTGGGCATTCTCGGCGTCCGGTCCGTGGTTGCGGACCTTCCACCAGATGTCGTACGGCTGCGGGGCGTCGGTGCTCACCGTGAAGTAGATGTCCCGGCCGACGGGGGCGAAGCCGGTACGGCGCAGGTCCGCGGACCCGGTGCCGATGGGGTTCGCGACACGGGCTTCGATCCGGGCCCAGCGTCCACCCGTCCACTGCACACCCATCTCCTCGATGAACCTCTCCGACGGCGCCCGGGTGACCCCTTCCGCCGAGGCCGGCTGCCCGGCCTTGGCGAGGGAGGCCGCTGCCGTCGTGGCCGGTGCTCTGAACCCGTCACCGAAGAGTTGCTGCCAGAGCTTGACGCTCTTGTCCTTGTCCTGCTCGTCCAGGGCCGTACGCATCCGGGTCGCATACGACTGAATGTGCTTGGCGAAGTTGGCGTACCGGTCCTGGGCCCCTGGTCTGACACTTCGCGCGACCTCGCATGCCGCAACTCCAGGCACGCCCGCCTCGTGCTGCTGAGGTCGGGGCTACGTTGTGAACCGGACCAGTAGCGGGCCAGCCGGATGAGACCGCCGAGACGCCGCCGGTGGCCACCAGGCGGTCGGGACGGCCTCTACGGCCAGCTGCGGCTTCCGCAGATCAACACGCGTGGCTCGCCCAAGTCCGCACCCATTCCCTCTGCGTGCGTGGCCAGTTGAAGACGAGTACGCAGAAGCCGTTGCGGATGCTGGTCAGCGACTCGCAGTCGCGGGTGCAGTAGAGCTTGTTGGTCAGCAAGAGGGCCCAGGTCCCGAGTTTGGGCGGGATGCACATGCCAGTGCCGATGAAGCCGCAGTGCCCCCAGATACGGTCGGCCGCCCCGGCGCCTGGGTCTACCCCGGCCGCGCCGTAGCTGATCACCCTCGGCGCACCCGCCCTGTAGTCCTCACACTCGGCCACGGGCGGCGGGTGCTGACCGCTCCCGTCACCGCCACTCTGACCCTACGGGGCTGCTGCCGGATCGGGAGACGTGTCGCAGCCCCGTGGCGGCCCGCCCCCTGCCACTCCGCCACGTAATCCTGACTGTGGCGTGGGCTGCAGACTGCGGCTCCGCGCCCCCTACTCCTCAGCGGCGACAGCGGGTGCGCTGCCCTCCAAGTACTGGCGGATACTGGCGATCTTCTCGGGCCCCCACTCGGGCGAAGCGGCCAGTTCGGCCTCCACCCAGGCGTCGATACTTGCGTTCAGGTCCTCATCGTACGAATCTACGCGACTCCCGCCCCTGACACACCCCAGGCCATGACTGCCTGGCCACTCACACGTCCTGCCGCTAGTGACACGCAGAGTATCCAACTGGCAGCAGAACGGGAACATCGTGCCGTTCCGCTTCCTCGAACGCCTTCGGTCCCCACGGCCACCAGTCGACCGGGTTGTCAGCGCGCTGAAGCCGATATGGCGAGGTCGCACCAGCCAACCGGTTCATGCGGGTCAGCCTCCCACAGGGTCTGACGCGAGCACCGAAACCCGCCCGAGCCCGCCACGCTCGGCCGGGTCGGGGTCCCACTGCCCCGGAACCGCCGGCTGGACCGCGGGCCATTCAGCCACGCCAGGGCCCTTGGGGACGAGTGGTGCGTCGATCACGCCGTCCGACTTCTTGTGCAAGTGACAGTATCTGAAGTACCTTGCAAAACATGCCAGATGACGCATGGTCACCACCTCCCGTCCTACTGACAGTCGATCTCGTGATCCTGACGCTGCGGGAGAGTCGTCTGCACGTGCTCTTGGTGGAACGGGGCGAAGAACCCTTCCAGGGCGCCCTCGCGCTGCCGGGAGGATTTCTGAACCACGATGACGAGGAGATCCTCGACGCCGCCCACCGCGAGCTGAGCGAGGAAACGGCACTGACCTCCGGCTGGGTGCACCTTGAGCAACTGGCCGTGTACGGAAGTCCGGGCCGCGACCCGCGGGGACGAGTCGTCTCCGTAGCTCACCTGGCGATCGCACCGGGGCTGCCTGATCCCGTCGCGGGGACGGATGCCACCGAGGCCGCATGGATTCCCGCGGACGCCGTCCTGTCCGGCGAGACCGCTCTCGCGTTCGACCACCGTCGCATAGCCGAAGACGGGATCGAACGCGCGCGCGCCAAGATCGAGTTCTCGGCGCTGGCCACCGCTTTCTGCGGAGAGAGCTTCACCATCGCGGAGCTCCAGCAGGTGTACGAGGCCGTCTGGGGCACTCCGCTCGACACCCGCAACTTCTATCGGAAGGTCCAGGCCGCGAAGGGATTCATCGTTCCCACCGGCGCGGACCGCAAGGCCACAGGGGGGCGGCCCGCGCGGCTGTACCGGGCCGGGCCGAACACCGTGTTGTTCCCGCCGCTGATCCGACCCCACACGACAGGGGAAGAGGAGTAGATGTCGAAAGACCTGGTGGTGATTCTCACCGCCCTCAATCTTGAGTATCAGTCCGTGCGCGAGAGGCTGGTGGATCTTCGATTACATCTCCACAAAAGTGGTACCCGGTTCGAAGTGGGCGTCGTGAAGGGCACGTCGTGCCGTGTCGCGCTCGGACTGACGAGCAAGGGAAACCAGTCCTCCGCGGTGATCGCGGAACGCGCGATCCAGGAGTTCTCGCCCGTGGCCGTGCTGTTCGTCGGGGTCGCCGGCGCCCTGTGGGATGCCACGAGGCTGGGTGACGTGGTGGTGGCGTCGCATGTGTACGCCTACCACGGCGGCACCAGCGAGGACGATGGACTCAAAGCCCGCCCTCGGGTGTGGGAAGCGCCGCACGGCATCAGCCAGCTCGCCTCGCACCTGGCCCGTCTGGACGAGTGGGCGGATCCCCCGCCTGGTCACGAGGACCGACCGCAGGTGCGTTTCGGGGCTGTCGCCGCCGGCGAGATCGTCCAGAACTCGAGGATCTCGGCCGAGGCGAAGTGGATCCGGCAGCACTACAACGATGCGCTCGCCATCGAGATGGAGGCCGCCGGTGTGGCCCAGGCCGGCCATCTCAGCGGAGCTCCCGTGGCCATCGTCCGGGGAATAAGCGACCGAGCGGACGGCACGAAGAACAGTTCGGACGACCGCAACTGGCAGCCTCGGGCCGCGGCGAACGCGGCGGCTTTCGCCGTCCGCCTGGCAGTGGAACTGGTGAACGAGCAGGGGGAGTCCGCCATGCAGTCCGCAATGGCCCAGGACGACAGGGACCGTTCGGTCGAGCGATCAGACCGGGGGGTCATCAACACCGCTCACAACAGCACCGTCGGCATCATGGCCAGCTCGGTCACGGGCAGCAGTGTCCACATGGGCACGGCCCCGAAGGCATCCGGTCCGACGGACCTAGTCACGGAGCTGAACGGGTTCCGCGACCAGCTGAGGTGGCACCGCGCCGAGGGCGTGCTCGACGAGGACAGTTACCAGGCGGCCCTGACCGATCTGGAATCCTCCCTCCGGTCGGCCGGAGAGCGTGCCCCTGGGTCGTCGAAGCAGACCGTCCTTGCGCTCAAGAGGCTGCGTGGACTGGTCGCGGAATGCCCCGCGCTGGTAGCCGCGTTGGCACCCCTGGTCGCTGCGGCCGGTGGCCTGGCATGAGCCGCGACGACAGTGCCGCGTACAGCCCGGATTCGTACAACTCGGCCGCATACTCCACCGTGGGGATTCAGGCCGAGACCGTCCACGACTCCCACGTCTACATCGTCCACCCGGACGCCTCGCCGCAGGAGAAGTACCGGGTCGGCGTGCGACTCCTGGAGGACGGCGTTCCCAGTCGCGCCCGGGAAATGATCACTGATGCGATCGCCCACGGCCACGACGGCACGGAGGTGCGCTTCCATTGGGTGCTGGCCATGCTCAGCGCACGTACCCACCACGACCTGAGCGACGAAGAGGTTCAGCGGCTGCGCTACACGGCCGGGCGCGTGCAGGACTACGCCGAGGACGAGTGGACGGAAGCCCTACGCGTGACCTTCGACCTGTTGGCGGCGCTCAGCACGGCTGGCAGCGAGACCGGACCCGTGCTGAAGCAGTTGCAGGACCTGCCGCACCGCCAGCACGACGCGATCCTCCGCCACCTCGACCTCATGCTCACCGGAGGCCTGAAGGACTACCTGTGGGCGGAAACCCTTGAACGGGCCAAGGCAGAACGCTTCGCCAACGACCGGGGCCAGCGTGTCTGGACCTACTTCGCACCCACCCCCATCGGGGCACGGGCCGTTCCGCCCCGCCCGAGCACCGCTGCCGCCGCCAAGGCGGCCCTCCCCCTCCGCGCGATCCTGTTCGTCGTGAGCAGTGGGCTCCTCTGGGCCCTGGCACTGATCACGGATCCGGCCCAGGCGATCGTCGAGTTACCGGTGGCACTCGGCGCGGGCCTGACCGCGGCCCGCTTCGGCGTCCGGTGGTGGGGCCGGTGGCCCGGGCCGGGCCTCACGGCCGGGGCGCGCGTCCCCCACCCACGCAATCCTGCCTCCGACTCCGTACCCGGCCCGGACTCCGGACCCGACTCCGGCCCGGACTCCGCCGAGGGTAGGTTCACCAAGCGCGTCCGCCATTCGTTCGATCACTACTTCAGCAGGCGCAGGCCCCACGGGTTCACCTCGGACGCCTGGCTCGCCCACACGGATCAGATCCGCAGCGGCCTCGCCGCCGAGATCGCGGATCTCTACCGGGAGAGCCGGATCGGTGTGGAGCGGGTCGAATGGCTGATCCGGTACCTCGCCGAGGATGCCCGGAATCGCTACAACAGCGGCACCCTGTTCGATCAGCACCACCAGGACCCGACTCCGGGCAGGACGAAGGCCCTGACCGTGGCAGCCCTCGCCGTTCTCGGCACGGCGGCTCTGGCCGCGTTCGCCACGGCGGTCACCGATGCCGCCCAGCAGCAGGTTCTGTGGGCGTTCCTGGCCGTGCTCGGTGCGGCCTGGTCCGGGCACGCAGCCGCTTCCCGTTGGCTGGAGGTCCGGCGTGAGGAGCACCGACTGGATCGGGAGAATCGGGAGTACCTGGAACAACTGGCCGCACGGCAGAGCGCCTACCAGCGCTGGCAGTCCTTCCTGGACGACAAGCGGCCCAGCGAACAGGAGATGGAGACTTGGCTCGCCTGCGACAAGACGTCGTTCGTCGACGAGGCGCTCCAACACCACCGGCTCACCTGGCGCGACCTGATCACTCACACCATCCTGGTGGCCCCGGCTCCCTCCTACAAACGGGGCCGGGTCCGCGGCGGCCCATGGCGGTACTCGCACTACGTCTTCCGACTGTTCCTGTTCACCCAGGACGGCATCCGCGAGATCAGCTCCGAGTTCGACTTCTCCGACGCGACGCGCAGGAACGAGCAGCGGAACAACTACCGGTTCGACGCCCTGACCTCCGTGCAAGTGACGGAGAACGCCGACGTCGGCTACGACCTGGAGCTTCTCCTCGCCAACGGACCAGCCAGGAAGATCCGCGTCAAGGACGCCGAAGCCCGTCAGCTGGCGCCGACCGAGAATCCCCAGGAAATCTCCGAGATCAGCCTCAGCGCGGCCGGCTCCACCCACACCTTCCGCCTCCTGGAGGGGATAGCGGCGGACGGGAAGAGCTGGATCGAACGGCACGGCCCCGACAGCCTGGCGCCCTTCCAGACCGCCGGCTGATCCTGAACTCGAGCCGAGGAGCACCTGTGACCTGCACGGACGACGTCACTGAGAGCAAGGTCCTGCTTGCCGAGTACGACCGTCTCAAGGAGGAACAGAAGACCCGCATAGGGTTTCGCGACAACCTGCTCTACTTCACGCTCGCCGCAGCCACCGCGGTCGTGGCAATCACCGCCCAGAGCGGACAGTCCCGGCTGCTGCTCTTCGTTCCGGCGATCTGTCTGATCCTGGGCTGGACCTACCTGGCCAACGACGAGAAGATCTCGGCGATCGGCGACTACGTCCGCGACCGGCTGGGACCCCGCCTGGGGGAGCTCACCTCCGCCGACGGCGCGGTGTTCGGCTGGGAGGTCTACCACCGCGACGTCGCGGGCCACACCATGCGCAAGCGGCTTCAGAGCGCAGTGGACCTGTTCACGTACCTGGTCCTGCCCATGGTCTGCACGACCGCGTTCTGGTGCTCTCCCGTCGTTCAGCCCCTGCTCCTGCTCGCGTCTCTCGGACAGACGCTCGCCCTGGCCGTACTGGGCTTGCAGTTCCTACGCCGTACGGAGCGGTAGCACCACGGGCCTCGGCAGGAACGCGTACGGCACCCCCGGCCGCGGGGCGCGAGTCGAACTCCGCCGTAGAGTCAGCAGGCGTCCAACTCGGGCTAGCCGCTCACCGAACGTGTCCACACCGGCTACTCCTTGGAAACGCCCCAGGTCAGAACTACCTGGTTGTTCACATGCACTGGCACCAGTGGCAGCTCGAATAGCCGACGCTCAGCAGCACCGGCACCTGCCTCCGCCGCGCCTCCTCGAACGCCTCCGGGGACCACGGCCACCAGTCGACCGGGTTGTCGGCGTGCTGCAGCAGGTACGGGGACGTCTCGTGACTCCTCCACCCCGTAAACGGGGTGGCTTCTCGCTAAGCGGGTTGAGCTTCGCGACGGACCAGCCCGGCCCGTAGAACGTTCAGGGCGCCCACCGTGTCCGCGTGCGCGCTGTGGCCGCACGAGACGCAGTGGAACTTCTCCTGTGTGAGCCGGTTCTCCTTGGCGGTGTGCCCGCATTCGGGGCACCGCCGGAAGGTGTTGCGGGGGTCCACGGCGATCACTTCCCGTCCGGCGCTTTCAGCCTTGGCGTGCAGGATCGTCAGGAACACCCCCCATCCGGCATCGTTGATCGAGCGGTTGAGCCCGGCCTTGGCAGCGGACCCGTTGGGCAGGAAGACCCCCCCGTTCTCAGGGTCGGGCTTGGGCGCCGGGGCCTTGCTCATGTTGCGGATCTTCAGGTCTTCGTGCGCGATGAAGTCATGCTCACGAACCAGGCCGAGGGCGGTCTTGTGCGCGTGATCGAGCCGCTGACGGCGGACTTTGCCGTGCAGCGCGGCGACCTTCTCCACAGCCCGCTGGTGGTTCGCGGTGCGGTCCTTGGCCTTGCAGTGCGGGAACCGGGACAGGGCTTGCTGCGCGGCTTCGAGTTTCGCGGAAGCCTTCCGCCCGTGCCGCGGGTTGGGAACGAAGTTGCCGTTCGAGTCGGCGAGGAAGTTGGCGATGCCCAGGTCGATCCCGGCCGCGGATCCGGTCGCGGGCAGCGGCTCGGGCTGTGCCTGCTCCACTGTCAGCACGACGAACCACTTACGGCCCTCGCGCTTGACGCTGACGGTCTTGACCTTGCCGGTCACCGGCCGGTGCTGGTTGACCTTGACATGCCCGACGCCCTGGAACCGGACGCGGGTGACCGGGTCGTGCGGCGTACTGTCCCAGCGGCAGCCGTCCCCGTCCTTGGGGAAGTCCACCGTGTCGAACCAGTTCACGCCCCTGAACCGCGGGTATCCGGGCGTCTCGCCGGCCTTGACACGGCGGAAGAACGCGGCGAACGCCTTGTCCAGACGCCTGAGCGTCGCCTGCTGGCTGGAGAAGGACCAGCGGCCCTGACGTTCCGGGTCGAAGGCCCGGATCTCCTTGAGCTGCGCGGACTGCATGCCGTACTTGACGCTCGTCTTCGACACGTGCCGGTAGGCGTCGCGTCGTTCCTGCAACGCGCCGTTGTAGAGCGAGCGGTGATCGGCCAGCATCTCGCCAAGGGCCTGGTCCTGACGGACGGTGGGCCGCAGAAGGAACTTGTACGCACGGATCATCCAGCCCACCCCCCTCCGGTCCGGGTCGGCATCGAATCTATCATTGGTTCATGTCACCACGCTGGGAACCAAATCCTGATGTAAGGCGTGGCCGCCACGTCGTCCACCACCTGCACGCACATTTGGTGTTTGTCACCAGGTACCGGCGGACCGTCTTCAACGACGCCATGCTGACGCGCTGCGAAGAGATCATGCGGAAGGTGTGCGAGGACTTCGAGGCCGACCTGATCGAGTTCAACGGCGAAGAGGACCACGTTCACCTGCTGGTGCACTACCCGCCGAAGGTTGCCCTGTCTAACCTCGTCAACAGCCTCAAGGGCGTGTCATCGCGCCGGTTGCGGCAGGAGTTCACCGGCCGGGTGAACCGGGCGATCACGCACGGCCGGTTCTGGTCCGGCTCCTACTTCGCCGGCTCATGCGGTGGAGCGCCGCTCCAGGTGGTCAAGGACTACATCGAGAGCCAGAAGCGGCCGGACTGAGCACGGCTGTCGTCGTAGAGCATTCCGGAGCGATGCTGCGGCGCTCCGCGCCGCAGGGCCCAGGATCGGATTCCCTCCCCGCCTGAAGGCGGGGATTCCCTCCGAAAAGGCGGGATGGGCCACTCGGTTCGGCATGGTGTCCATCCTGCCGCAGTACCCGTCCCCGAGCCCGGCAGCACACAGCCGGGAGATCCGGCCCCCTCCCCACGGCGGCCCCCGCACGACACACTTGTGACCAAGGAACGCGGCCGGGACCGGCCGACGCCGCCGGAGGGGGACATCACATGCGGGACAGTCAGCGGGCGGATGCCGAGCGGCTGTTGGCGCGGGCAGTGGAGGAAGAGGTGCGCCGGTCGGGCGGACGCACCGACGGCAAGGTGCTGCTGACACGGGCGCGCGGGGCACTGGACACGATGGCGCAGGCCGCCGCCGAGGAGTACGCGGCCTACACGCGCGCCCTGGACGAGACGGAGGCCGGACAGCTCACCTTCCGGCAGCGCTACGCCCGCGAGGGGGCCGGCACTCCGCTCCTGGTGGCCGGGGTGGCCGGGGTCGCCGCCGCGGTCGCCGACATGGCGCTCGGCACCGGCACCGGCACCGCGCTGGGCGCGGGTGTGACCGTCGGGGTCGTCGGCGCGGCGGCGACCGTGGTGAAGGTGGCCGGCACCCATATGCCCGCCGCCCACCACCGGGCCGGTGCGGTGAGCCAGCCGGGCGGGCCGGAACAACTGCGGCTGCAGTGGCTGACGGCACTGGAGGTACGCGGGATCCGGCCATTCCTGGACCAGCAGCGGGTGCTCACCGCGTCCACCGGGCCGAAGAAGGCGGGGCCCCGGCTGCGCGGCGCGGACAAGAGCGCGGCGGCCCGCGGCCGCAGTGTGCTGGGGCAGTCGTTCGGACAACTCCCCGAGCCGTACGGGCCGTTCGCGGGTCGGCGGCAGGAGATGGCACGGATCCGGCAGTGGGTCCAGGCAGCCCGCGCGAGTACCGAGACACAGCCGACGGTGGTCGTGCTGCACGGGGCCTCCGGCAGCGGCCGTACGACCCTGGCGGTGCGCGCCACGCACGAACTGAGGGACCACTTCCGTGGCGCGTGTGTCGTCGATCTGCGCGGCGACAGCCCGGGTGAACCCCCGCTGTCCACCCGGGACGCGCTGCTGCACCTGCTGAACCGGCTCGGCGCGCCACGCGAGCAGCTGCTGTTCCGGGAGCGGTCCTCCCCGGACCAGCAGGTCAGGCGGCTGAGCGAGCTGTACCACCAGCATCTGACCGGGATGCCGGTCACGATCGTGCTGGACGACGTCCGTGACCCCCAGCAGGTGCGCACGCTGATCCCGGAGCGGTCCGACAGCCTGGTCCTGGTCACCGCGCGGGCTCCCCTCGGACTGCCGGACGACCTGCCGGCCCGCGTCCACCAGCTGCCGGTGGAACCACTGGACGCGGCCGGCGCGGAGGAACTCCTCTCCGCCACCGCGCAGGACACCTCGGGGCCGTACGACGCCGAGTCCACCGAGCGGGTGCGGGACCTGTGCGGGGGCCTGCCCCTGGCGCTGCGGATCGCCGGCGCGGCCCTGGGCCCGCGCTCCCCGCTCGCGCTCGCCACCGACCTGGCGGCGTACGGGCCCGTCGATCCCGTCGAGCGGGCGCTGTGGCTGCGCTACACCGACCAGCCGGAGACCGAACGGCGGCTGCTGCGGCGCCTCGCGCTGGCCGGACGCGCCTCGCTGGGCGCCGCGGCCGCGGCGGCGCTCCTCGCCACCGACGAGGCCGAGGCGACCCGGCATCTGACCGCGCTGAACCGCGCCGGGCTGATCGACCGGGTACGGCACAGCCGCTACCGGCTGCACGACCTCGTCCGTGCCTTCGCACTGGCCCGGCTCCTCGACGAGGAGGACCCGGCCGAGCGCACGGCGGCACAGGAGCGGCTGATCGTGAACTACGCCGAGCTGGCCGACTCGGTACTGCGACTGGTCGACGGCAACATGTCGACCCGCTCGGACCGCTTCAGCCCGTACGGCTTCACCTCGCTGGACGAGGCGCTGCGCTGGCTGGACGACGAGTCGAGCTTCATCACGGCGGCGCTGCGGCACGCGGAGGGCGTGGACCGGGGCGCGGTACAGAATCTTCTCGGCGCGCTGTGCGACTACTGCCTGCTGCGCGGCGACCTCTACCGGCTCGGGGAGATCAACGAGCTGGCGCAGGCCGTGGACGAAGGGCTGCTGGTGCGCTCGGTGCAGTGGCGCACGGGTATCGCGGCACGGCAGCTGGGCGAGCTGGACAAGGCGCGGACCACGCTGACGTCCGTGGTGGACCTGTACCGGGAGGCGCACCACGACGCGGGCGCCGCGCGGGCGCTGACCTCGCTCGGCATCACGCTGCACCACCAGGGAAATCTGACGGAGGCGTCGGCGAAGCTGCGGGAGGCGCTGGATCTGCAGGCGCCGCCCGAGCTGGCCACGGACCGCGCCTGGACGATGCACGCGCTCGCGGCGGTGGAGCGGGACCGGGCCCGGCTGGCCGAGGCGCTGGACCTGCTCACCGAGTCGCTGGTGCTGCACCGCGCGGGCGAGTCGGTGCACGGCCAGGCGTGGGCGCACTTCCAGCTGGGGCAGCTGAACCTGCGCAGCGGCGACGTCCCGCGCGCCGAGACCGAGCTGCGTACGGCCCTGGAGCTGTACGGCCGCACCCGCGACGCCCGCGGTGAGGCGTGGGCGATGACCGAACTGGCGCGGGCCCGGCTGGTCGGCGGCGACCCGTCACCCGCAGTGGAGGACCTGCGCCGGGCCGCCACCCGGCACCGGGACAACGAGGACGCGCGGGGCGAGGCGTGGACGCTGTACTACCTGGGCCAGGCCCTGGAGGAGACCGGGGACCTGGACCGCGCCGTGCGTGAACTGGAACGCGCCCGCACGATGTTCTCCCGGATGCGGGACGTCTACGGGCTGGCCTGCGCCCGGCACCACTCGGCCCGGGTGACCCGGGACCAGCGGGCGGCCCGGACCGGATCACTGCGCAACTCCGGATTCGCCCGCCAGCTCCTGGTGGACGCGCGCGCCGACTTCCAGCGCATCGGGGTGGCACACGGCGAGGCGTGGACCTGCCTGGAGCTGGCGGTGGTGGACGCGGGCAACGCGCGTACGCAGCAGGCACTCGCCCTGTGCGACGAGGCGGTCACGCTGTTCGTGTCGTACGGCGACCGGCGCGGCGAGGACTGGGCCCGCTTCCTGCGCTGCACGCTGCTGCCGTACGCGGCGCCGGGCGGCACGGAGGTCGGCACGGCGGTGGCCCAGGAAGAACTCTCCCAGCTGATCCATGCCGCCCATCCCGCCCGCGACGGCAAACTGGCCGACTGCGCGGAGGCCTACCAGCTCCTGCTGGAGCGGGGCGTCACCCTGGAGGCCGGCTGGCAGGCCTGGCACCTGGGCCTGGTCCCCAGCCGCCACGCCCGCGAGATCATGGGCGTCCCCCTGACCCCAACGACGTAGCCACGCCCTCCACCCCGAGCGGGACACCCCACCGCAGTCCACCGCGCGCAACACGATCCCCCGCAGCGGACAACACCACCCGCACACCCCACTCCGCCGCCCCCGCAAACAGCCACGCCGCAGGCAGCCACGCCGCAGGGGCGGCGCCACCACACCCCACCGCCTCCGCGGGCAGCCACGCCGCAAGGGGGGCGCCACCACACCCCACCGCCTCCGCGGGCAGCCACGCCGCAGGGGCGGCGACACCACACCCACCGCCTCCGCAGGCGGTCATGCCGCAGGGGCGGCGGCACCGCACCCCGCCGCCGCGGGCAGTCGTGCCGCTGGGGCGATGGGGGTCCCCCGCTCGAGCGAAGCCGAGAGTGGGGGGAGGGGGCGCGACGGCACCCCGCAGGCGCCGGGCTGCGCCTACGTCCCCCGGCCCACACCAGTACCGGGTGCCGATCGTCACACCCGGCCCGCGACGCAGTCAGCGCCGCGCCGTACCCCCATCGGCCACAGCCACATCCTCCGCCCCGCCCCGGGGCTCCTCGGGCTCTACGAAGTCCACCCGCCCCATATGCCGGTTCATGGACTTCATCAGCCCCCACACCGCCACAGCCATCACCGCGAACACGATGAACCCGAGAACACCAGGGGTCACCTTGTCCTCGTCGAGTTCCTTGGCGAGAGGCACCAGGTGGATCATTGCCAGGCTTGCGCTTGCGCTCATATCAGGCATTGTCCCGGATGCCCGCGAAGAGGTCGTCCTCGGGGAGGGAAGTATCGACGAGCGACTTCGCGAGCTCGTACTCCTCCGTCGGCCAGACCTCCCGCTGCAGCTCCATCGGCACCCGGAACCAGCCCCCGTCCGGATCGATCTGCGTGGCGTGCGCGATCAGCGCCTTGTCCCGGATCTCGAAGAAGTCGGCGCACGGCACATGCGTGGTCAGCGTGCGCTCCTTGCGCTCGAACTCGCTCCAGCGCTTGAGCCAGTCCCCGTACGGCGACTCCAGACCGCGGTCCAGCATCGCCCGGTGCAGCGCCTCGGTACGGGGGCGGTTGAAGCCCTGGTTGTAGTACACCTTCAACGGCTGGTACGCCGGACCGAACTCGTCCTCCGGGTACTTCACCGTGTCCGCGGCCCCCTCGAACGCCACCATCGTGATCTTGTGGGTCATGATGTGGTCGGGGTGCGGATAGCCACCGTTCTCGTCATAGGTGGTGATCACCTGAGGACGGAAGGCACGGATCCTGCGCACCAGCTCGCCCGCCGCCCTGTCGACGTCCTCCAGGGCGAAGCAGCCCTCCGGCAGCGGCGGCAGCGGGTCGCCCTCGGGCAGGCCGGAGTCGACGAAGCCGAGCCACTCCTGCTTCACGCCCAGGATCTCCCGGGCCTCGTCCATCTCCCTCTTGCGCACTTCGTGGATGTGCTCCTCGATGTACGCGTCGCCCTGCAACTTCGGGTTGAGGATGGAGCCGCGCTCCCCACCCGTGCAGGTCACCACCAGCACGTCCACCCCCTCGGACACGTACTTCGCCATGGTGGCCGCACCCTTGCTCGACTCGTCGTCGGGGTGGGCGTGCACGGCCATCAGTCGCAGCTGGTCAGTCAAGACTCAATCCTCAAGTCGTTGGGCCGCGCCCTGTGTGCGGCGGCGCAGTCGCAGGCTTCTATAGTGACCGAATCGGGGGACGATTAATTCCGGGGTCCGGCTCCCGGGAACCGTCAGGGGACACCGGTCCCTTCCTGCCGAGGAGACGATCATGAGTACGTCGAGCACGCGGCTGCCTGAGGGCCGTTACGGCCGTTCCTCGGACGAGCGTGCCGACCGCACCCTGAAGACCGTCGGTGCCGTGCTGGCGGTGCTGCTGCTCGGGCTGATCGGCTGGTTCGGCTACCACTACGTGGCGAAGAACGAGATCAGCGCCGAGATGATCGGTTTCGAGGTCGCCGACGACTCGGTGAAGGTGCACCTGGAGGTGCACAAGGACGCCGGCGTCGCCGGCTACTGCACGGTGCGTTCCCAGGCCTCGGACGGTGCCGAGGTGGGCCGCGCCGATTTCCGCTTCGACCGGGACGCCACACGCATCGACGAGGTCGTCACGCTGCGCACGACCTCCCCGGGCACCAGCGCCGAGCTGCTGGGCTGCCACGCGGAGTGATGTGGCGGGGAATACCCGGCCGGTGACCTGCGCTGATGTAAGGACGGTGGCTTATGTCCTCCCCCTGCGGGCAGTGAATTGTTAGGCTCGTGGTTTCGCCCATCCCTGGAGGACCATCCTTCTGGGTAGGGCGTTGTTTTGCATTTTCCCCAGTACCTACGAGGAGCACCTGTGACCCAGACCAGCGAGAACGTCACCTGGCTGACCCAGGAGGCGTACAACAAGCTCAAGGACGAGCTTGCGCACCTTACTGGTCCCGCGCGCACGGAGATCGCCGCCAAGATCGCCGCCGCGCGTGAGGAGGGCGACCTGCGCGAGAACGGCGGATACCACGCGGCCAAGGAGGAGCAGGGCAAGCAGGAGCTCCGTGTGCGCCAGCTCACCCAGCTCCTCGAGAAGGCCAAGGTGGGCGAGGCCCCGGCGGCCAACGGCTCCGTGGCTCCCGGCATGGTCGTGACCATCGCCTTCGACGGTGACGAGGACGACACGCTGACCTTCCTGCTCGCCTCGCGCGAGTACGCGAGCGCCGACGTGGAGACGTACTCGCCGCAGTCCCCGCTCGGCTCCGGCGTGATGGGCCACAAGGTGGGTGAGGACGCCGAGTACGAGCTGCCCAACGGCAAGAAGGCCTCGGTGAGGATCATCAAGGCCGAGCCGTACAGCGGCTGACCTGTCCCGCGCGTCCCTGACGGGCCCCCGGCACCCCTGCGTGGCGCCGGGGGCTTCGTCATGCCGCGGCCGAGCGGTACTTGCGGACGGCCAGCGTGCGGAAGAACGCGATGATCAGCACCGAGTAGATCAGCGAGGCCCACACCGGGTGCTGCATGGGCCAGGCGTCCGAGGTGGAGACTCCCGGGTTACCGAACAGCTCGCGGCAGGCCTGGACCGTGGCGCTGAACGGGTTCCAGTCGGCGATGTGGCGCAGCCAGGGGGTCATGTTGCTGGAGTCCACGAACGCGTTCGACACGAAGGTCACCGGGAAGAGCCAGACCAGTCCGCCGGAGGTGGCCGCCTCCGGCGTGCGGACCGACAGGCCGATGACCGCGCCGATCCAGGTGAACGCGTACCCGGTCAGAAGCAACAGGGCGAACGCGCCGAGCACCTCACCGATGCTGGTGTGGGTGCGCCAGCCGACCAGCAGGGCGACCACGGCGAGCACGAGCAGGGTGAGCGCCGTCTGCACCAGGTCGGCGAGGGTGCGGCCGGTGAGCACCGCGCCGCGCGCCATGGGCAGGGAGCGGAAGCGGTCGATGAGCCCCTTGTGCATGTCCTCGGCGATGCCCGCACCGGCTCCGGCGGTGGCGAAGGTGACGGTCTGGGCGAAGATGCCTGCCATCAGGAACTCGCGGTAGACCTGCGGGCTGGTGCTGCCGCCGATGTCCATGGAGCCGCCGAACACATAGGAGAACAGCACCACGAACATGATCGGCTGGATCAGTCCGAAGATAACCACTTCGGGGATCCGGGCCATGCGGATCAGGTTGCGCTTGGCCACGACCAGGGAGTCCCGGATCGACTGGCCGATCGGATTGCCGGGGGCCGCGACCCGCACGGTGTCGCTGACGGCACTCATGACGCCTCCTCCTTGCCAGGGCGGTGCCCCCCGCGCTGTGCCTTGGTGTCCCGCGCCCCGTCCGGATCCTCGTCCTTCGCTTCCGCGACATGTCCGGTGAGGGAGAGGAAGACGTCGTCGAGGGTGGGGCGGCGCAGGCCGATGTCGTCGATCTCGATGCCGTCGGCGTCGAGCTCGCGGATGATCTCGGCGAGGAGCTTCGCTCCACCGGAGACCGGTGTGGTGATCTTGCGCATGTGGTCCTCGACCGTGGTGTCGCCCTCGCCGGGGCCGCGCAGGCTGTACTTGTCGAGGAGGGCGGACGCGGCCGCGATGTGTTCCCGCTCGTGCACCACGACCTCGACGCGCTCGCCGCCGGTGCGGGCCTTGAGCTGGTCCGAGGTGCCCTGGGCGATGACCCGGCCGTGGTCGACGACCGCGATGTCGTGCGCCAGGTGGTCGGCCTCCTCCAGGTACTGGGTGGTGAGCAGCAGCGTCGTCCCTCCGGAGACGAGTTGCTTGATCACCTCCCACAACTGCTGGCGGTTCCGCGGGTCGAGGCCGGTCGTCGGCTCGTCCATGAACATCACCGGCGGCGACACCACCAGCGCCGCCGCGAGGTCGAGCCGGCGGCGCATGCCTCCGGAGTAGGTCTTCGCGGTACGGTCGGCCGCGTCCGCGAGGTGGAACTGCTCCAGCAGTTCGTCGGCCCGGGCCTTCGCGGCCTTCGCCTTCATCTGGTAGAGCTGTCCGACCATCTGCAGGTTCTCGCGGCCGGTCAGATACTCGTCTACGGCCGCGAACTGGCCGGACAGGCCGATGGAACGGCGCACGGCGTCGGGTTGCCGCAGCACGTCGAGGCCCGCGACGACGGCTCTTCCGCTGTCGGGTCGCAGCAGAGTGGTGAGGCAGCGGACGGTGGTGGTCTTGCCCGCGCCGTTCGGCCCGAGCAGGCCGAGGACGGTTCCCTCGGGGACCTCGAGGTCGACGCCGTCCAGTGCCTTTACGTCTCCGAAGGTCTTCACCAGACCTTCGGCATAGATGGCGCCTGGCATATGAGTCTCCACGTCGTCGTGATTTCCGGAAAGCCTAGGTTTGCGCGCTTCGGAGTGCTGGGATTTTTCGCCCGGCACGGGGGCGGCTCGCGGGCGGCCACTCAGTGACGCGAGACACACCATAACGCGATGTATCGCGTCCCACAATGGGATTGCTCAAAGAGGTGACGCCTCCCGCGGCATCAGTCCAGGACGGTGTAGCCCGCCTCGCGCAACGCCTGTTCGACCTCGGCGCAGTGCGCGGGACCCTTGGTCTCCAGGTGCAGTTCGACCTCCGCCTCCGTGAGCCCGAGCCGCGGATCGGTCCGTACATGACTCACATCGAGGACGTTGGCGTCGACCACTGACAATGCCCCGAGAAGCGAGGCCAGAGCGCCCGGCCGGTCCGTCAGGAGCAGCCGGACGGCCAGGTAGCGGCCCTGCGCCGCCATGCCGTGCCGCAGCACCCGCTCCATCAGCACCGGGTCCACGTTGCCACCGGACAGCACCGCGACGACCGGCCCCTCGAAGGCACCGGGACGGCTCAGCAACGCCGCGACCGGGCTCGCCCCGGCCGGTTCGACC
Source organism: Streptomyces sp. NPDC086080 (assembly GCF_044540255.1). Taxonomy (NCBI): domain Bacteria; kingdom Bacillati; phylum Actinomycetota; class Actinomycetes; order Kitasatosporales; family Streptomycetaceae; genus Streptomyces; species Streptomyces sp. NPDC086080. The sequence goes on along the minus strand of NZ_JBITRU010000002.1, from coordinate 41,291 downwards.
ACCAGTTTCGCCCGCTCCAGACAGAGCAGCAGCGCGGCCGCCAGCTCGTCCTCGGTGACCGTGCACACCTCGTCCACCAGCTCACCGACGATCCCGAACGGCACGTCACCGGGCCGCCCCACCTTGATCCCGTCGGCCATCGTCACCGGGTGGTCCACCGACACCGGACGCCCGGCCGCCAGCGAGGGCGGATACGCCGCCGCGCCCGCCGCCTGCACACCGACGATCCGCACATCGGGCCGCAGCGCCTTCACCGCGACCGCGATGCCGGCGGCCAGCCCGCCCCCGCCCACCCCGACGACGATCGTGCGCACCTCCGGGCACTGCTCCAGGATCTCCAGGCCGACCGTGCCCTGGCCCGCGATGATGTCCGGGTGGTCGAAGGGGTGGATGAACACCGCCCCCGTCTCGTGCGCGTACTCCGTCGCCGCGGCCAGGGACTCGTCGACCACCTGGCCGTGCAGGCGCACTTCTGCGCCGTACTCCCGGGTCGCGCTGATCTTCGGCAGTGGGGCCCCCTTCGGCATGAACACCGTGGACCGCACCCCGAGCAGCGACGACGCCAGCGCCACCCCCTGCGCGTGGTTGCCGGCGCTCGCCGCGACGACACCGGCGGCACGCTCCTCGGGCAGCAGCCCCGCGATCCGGACGTACGCGCCGCGCAGCTTGAACGATCCCGTCCGCTGGAGGTTCTCGCACTTCAGATGCACCGGCGTGCCCACCCGCCGGGACAGGTACCTGCTGCTCTCCATCGGGGTGCTCCGGGCCACGCCCGAGAGCATCTTCCGGGCACCGCGCACATCGTCGAGGGTGACGGTACGCAGGGAGGGGGCCGTGCTGTGGCTCATGGCTCCAGCATCGCAGTCCACGGACGGACGTGACGGATGCGACCGATCCGCGGACCACCGCTTTGCCCAGCGCCGGTACGGCCCCCCGTCCGGCCGCGTACCCTGTCCCCCAACAAGCAGCCCTCCACGAAGTGAGCCTTCGGCCATGCCCACAACACCTGAAATGTCTATGGACATGACGACGGACCTGACGGCCGTCGGTGACACGGGTCTTCTCGACACGCTGCAGCACGAGGTGGCGCTGTTCGCCCGCCGCGCCGAACAGACGCGGCTCGGCGGGGTCGGCCAGGTGCGCAACTCGATGGACCGCGCCGCGTATCTGCTGCTCAACCGGCTCGACAAAGAAGGCCCGATGGGCGTCAAAGCGCTTGCGGCGAGCATGGGCATCGACTCCTCGACGGTCACCCGTCAGGTGGCCCCGCTCGTGGACACCGGCCTGGTGAAGCGGACCTCGCACCCCGAGGACGGGCGGGCGGTCGTACTCCAGTTGTCTCCGCGCGGGAAGTCGCGACTGGAGGAAGTGCGCTCCTCACGGCGCCAGTTGATGGCCGAGCTGACGGAGGACTGGGCGCCGGAGGAGCGCGAGGCGTTCTGCGCGCTCCTCACGCGCTTCAACGGAGCGTTGTCCTCCCGGATGTCCGCCCAGGACCGACCGGACTCCTGACGCCCCGCGGATCATCGCCCCCGCCGCCCCTTCCCGCCCCGAAACCGGGGCTCCGCCCCAGACCCCGCTCCTCAAATGCCGGAGGGGCTGACTTCAGCCCCTCCGGCATTTGAGGAGCGGGGGTCCGGGGGCAGCGCCCCCGGGGGACGGGAAAGGGACGGCGGGGGCGGAAGAATTCGCCGCCCCTCACACGTGCGCGCCCCTTGACCGCGGGGTGCGCCCTGGCCTGATATGAAACGGGGTCCCCGTCGCACCCGGCCGGGATCCGTCCCCCAGGGCGACGGGAGGCGCGGTTGCGACCACGGCACACCTCCGATGACCCGGCCCGCGCCCGCGAGTTCGCCGCATACGTCGCCGGCGCCGGCGGCCGCCTGCTGCACACCGCGACCCTGCTCACCGCGGAGGCACGGAACGACAACCCGCGCGCCCGGCGGCTGGTGACCCTGGCCCTCGCCCATACGTACGCCTGCTGGGACCGCCTGCACGGCGAGGATCCCTACGACCACACCCGCCAGGACCTGGCCGCACGGTTCGCGCACGGCGCCTGGCACCAACACGTCGGACCGCTCCGCCCACGCTCCCGCTCCCGCCCCACCGGCCCCCTGGCCGCGCTCACTCCGCAGGAACGTCTGGTGCTGGTCATACGCTTGTACGAGGGCGTCGACGGGGAGCGGACGGCGGCTTTGCTCGGCCTGCCCGTCGAACGCGTCCGGACGATTTTCAACCGCGCGATGGCGACCGTACTGCGTCCGGCCCGCCCGCCGGCCCCGGCCGTGGGCGGGGTCGAGGCGGTGCCGTCATGACGCCGCCGCCCACCCCGGGGTGGCCACGCGGACGGGACGGGAGAGGGACATGAACCGGCTCAGCCGTGAGGCGGTCGTCCGGCAGATGCTGGAGGCGGCTCCCCCGCCCGTGCCTCCGGACCTGTACGCGGACGCCACCCGGCGCGGCGCCCGCATGCTGCGGCGCAGGACGCTCGCCCGCCGCGCGATGTGGCTGCTGTTGCTGGCGGCGACGGTGGCGTTCGTGGTGTGGGCGGTGACGGTCCGTCCCTGGGTGGAACCGCCGTCGGAGACGACCCCGCCCCTGACGGGCTGGTGAACCGGGCCGGGCCGGTGCCGCCGGCCGCGGATCCCGTCGGGCTGCGCGAGCCGGACAGGTCCCGGTCCCTGAGGGGGACCGGGACCTGTCCGACGAGCCGGCCGCCCGGCCCGGCGCGCCGGACGGCCGGGCTCCCCGGCTCTGCCGCCCGGTCCGCCACCCGCTCTACCGCCCGAGCGCCTGCTGAAGGTCCTCGACCAGGTCGTCCACGTTCTCGATGCCCACGGACAGCCGCACCAGGTCCGCGGGGACCTCCAGCGCGGATCCGGCCACCGACGCGTGCGTCATCCGCCCCGGGTGCTCGATCAGCGATTCGACGCCGCCCAGGGACTCGCCGAGGGTGAAGACCTTGGCCCGGTTGCAGACCTCGACGGCCGCCTCCTCGCCACCCTCCACGCGGAAGGAGATCATGCCGCCGAAGGCCCGCATCTGCTTGGCGGCGACCTCGTGACCGGGGTGGTCCGGCAGTCCCGGGTACAGGACGCTCGTCACGCGGGCGTGACGGCTGAGCATGTCGGCGACCTTCGTGGCGTTCTCGCTGTGCCGGTCCATACGGACCGACAGCGTCTTGGTGCCGCGCAGCACCAGCCAGGAGTCGAAGGGGCCGGCGACCGCGCCCATCGCGTTCTGGTGGAAGGCCAGTTCCTCGCCCAGGTCCGCGTCCCCGGTGATCAGGGCACCGCCCACGACGTCCGAGTGGCCGCCCATGTACTTGGTCAGGGAGTGCACGACGACGTCCGCGCCGAGCGCGAGCGGCTGCTGGAGGTACGGCGTGGCGAAGGTGTTGTCGACGACGAGCCGGGCGCCGGCGTCGCGGGCGACCTGGGCGACGGCGGCGATGTCGGTGATGCCGAGCAGCGGGTTGGAGGGGGTCTCCACCCATACGACCTTGGTCTTCGGCGTGATCGCGGCCCGGACGGCGGCGGGGTCGCTGGTGTCGGCGACCGACCACTGAACGCCCCAGCGGGCGACGACCTTGGCGAAGAGGCGGAACGTGCCGCCGTACGCGTCGTTAGGGATCACCACGTGGTCACCGGGGCTGAGCAGCGTACGCAGCAGGCAGTCCTCGGCCGCCAGTCCGGACGCGAACGCGAGGCCGCGGCGGCCGCCCTCCAGGGCGGCGAGGTTCTCCTCCAGCGCGGTCCTGGTCGGATTGGCGCTGCGGCTGTACTCGTAGCCGCCGCGCAGGCCGCCGACGCCGTCCTGCTTGTAGGTGGAGACCTGGTAGATCGGCGGGACGACCGCGCCCGTCAGGGGGTCGGCGGTGTTGCCCGCGTGGATCGCGAGCGTCTCGAAGTGCTGACTGATGTGCCTGTCGCTCATGAGCACCGAGGGTAGTGCGCGCACGGTGCCGATGACGGACACGGACCCGGGACAGCGGCGGGAGCCGGGGTTTTCCACAGGATCGGGCACCGGGTTGGCCAATTGCCGACGCGGTCTGGTTCGCTGGTGACATGGAGATTCTCTGGGTCCTGATCGCGCTCGTCATGTTCGGCTTCGTGCTGTTGCCGTTCCTCAGGCGCCGGCGCGGTGCGGTGGGCCTGGTCCCGCCCGGCCATCCGGACGCCGCGGACCCGGCGAACTACGGCTTCGCCCTGGAGGAGGAGCTGGACATCCGTATGCCCGGCCCCGACCAGGACCTGCTGGACGTGCTGGACCTGGTGCAGCGCACCCAGGACTACCGCGCGGCGCGGCAGCTGCTGGCCGGCACGGCCGCGGAGGGTGAGCTGCGCTGGCAGCGCGTCCAGGCCTTCGCGGGCGCGGCCTCGCTGGAGCTGGCCCAGCGGCCCGGCGGCGAGGGCGAGGCGCCGGGCGGACAGTGGCTGCGGGTGTGGCGGACCGAGGCGCCCAAGGACGCCGGGGGCGCCGCGGTGCACGCGGAGTTCCTGGTGCAGCAGGCGTGGCGTACGGCGGCGCCCGGGTCGGACGAGTTCCGGATCATCATGGAGGAGGCGAAGGCGGCGTGCGGCCAGGCGGCGCTGCTGGCTCCGGGTGACCCGGTGCCGTACATCGTGGAGCTCTCGGTGGCCCGCGGCCTCGGCTACTCCCAGCCGGAGTTCGAGCAGGTCTGGCTGAAGATCCTGGACCGCGCCCCGGCCCACATGGGCGCGCATCTGGCCGCGCTGCACTACTGGTGCGAGAAGTGGCACGGTTCGCGGCAGCAGGCGTACGCCTTCGCGGAGGCCGCGGCGGCGCGGGCGCCGCAGGGCTCCCTGCTCGCCGCCATGCCGCTCTTCGCGGTGTTCGAGCATCTTCCCGAGGTGAACCTGGTCGCCGGCTTCTATCAGAGCGAGGTCGTCGGCAAGGCGGTGCACGGCGCGCTGCACGCGGTGCACTCGGCCCGTCCCGACGACCCGATGACGGCGCACGTGCGGCATCTGCTGGTCTTCTTCCTGGTCCGCGGGGAGCGCTGGGCGGAGGCCATGAGCCAGCTCATACACATCGACGGCCACGTGGGCGCCCTCCCCTGGACCCTGTCCCCCGACCCCGCCGCCGAGTTCGCGGTCTACCGCGCCCTGGCGGTCGCCGGCTACGAGGCGAACGGCGGCAGCCCGGCGACCCTGCCGCACTGACCCCTCCGCGCAGGCCCGTCGGCGCCTCCTGCCCCCACCTGCTGACGGCGGGAGGGGCCCGCACACCGGAACGGCCCGCCGGAAGGAATCCTTCCGGCGGGCCGTCCAGGTGAGCGGCGTCTACTTGCCGTAGTACGCGTTGTAGATCGAGACCGTCGACTTGTTGCCCTTCTTGTCGGCGATCTTGGCGTGGAAGGAGACGGCCTTCCCCTTCGCCGGGTTCTTGAAGGTGATCTTCCCCTTCTTGACCGTGATCTTCTTCCAGGTCTTGCCGTGGTTGTAGGACACGTACACCGACAGGGACTTGAGGTTCTTGCCCTTGGCGGCGCCCTGCACGGAGACCGGGACGGTGACCTTCTTGCCGGCCTTCGCCTTGCCGTCAAGACCCGTGACCGCGTGGAAGCGGGCCGTGGAGGCGGGCAGCTGCTTGAAGCCGGAGGTCTTCTTGGAGCGGAAGGACCAGCTCGCGTCGATCCGCGTGGACACCGCGGCGACCTTGGCGCTGCGCTTGACCGAGGTGGTCAGCCGGTACGCGGCGTCACCGGACGGGACCTTGAACTCTCCCTCGCCGAGCAGCGGATCGCGGTTCGAGCCGACCTTCTTGCCGTTGCGGTAGAGGGTGGTGCTGACCGAGGTGAACTCCGACAGGCCGGCGTGGCCCTTGCCGTCGGCGAACAGCGGGATCACCCCGGAGATGGTGTTGCCGTCCCGGTGGAGTCCGTCGCCGGAGGTGAAGGCCGGACCGAAGACGGCCGTGTTCACCGTCTCCTTGTAGGTCCTGCCGGCCTTGTAGCCCTTCTCGGAGCCGATGAGGTACCAGGCGTCGCTGACCGGCCAGCCCTCCGCGTCGACACCGCCCAGCTGGGAGAAGTTGAGATCCCACTTCGCCCCGCCCACGGCGGACAGATGCAGCGTGCGGGTGCCGGGCAGGGTCTGCGGCCGGCCGACTCCGAAGGCGCCGTTGCTGCCGGGGAGCATGCCGAAGGCGTTGACGACTCCCTTCTTGCCGCTCGCCGGCTCGCCCATGGTGACGTTCACCTTGGCGAACTCGCCCGTCTTGAAGTGCCGGGTGTAGCCGGTACCGAGCCGCTTCACCTTGCCGCCGACGAGGGTGTCGTACTGATCCTTGGCGCCCTGGCTGAAGTGGGCGTCCCACTGCTGGTACAGCGAGCCGTCGGTGATCTGCGGCCCGAGGTGCTGGGTGCGGAAGTTGGCGTACGAATCCAGCCACCAGCCGAAGGACATGGCGCTGTCCGCCGTCTCCACCGTGTAGTCGGCCGAGGCGAACTCCGGCTTGGCCGACTTGGCGGGGACGGTGATGTTCACCGGCTTGGCCTTGCGGGCGTCCAGCGTGATCGTCGTGTTCCTGGTGACGTCGAGCTTCGGCTGGGCGATCCAGTCGGCGCCCTCGAACTTCTCCGGGTCGGAGCCGACCATGACCGCGGTGTCCAGGATGTACGTACCCTTGACCGCTCGGAAGGTGACGGTGCCGTCGGCGTCGTAGGGCTGGTACCACTGGTCGGCGCCCAGACCGGACATGCCGGCCAGGTGGGCGACGTAGTCGGCGGTCGGCTTGCCCGCGCGGTCGAGGAACTTCAGCGTCACGTCGTACGACTCGGCCTCACGGTCCACCGCGGCCGCCGTGCGCACGGTCTGCCCGCCGCCTGTCGCGACCACGTACGCCGAGTACGCGCCGTCGAGTGTGCCGCCGAGCCGGGTGTCGACGGTGAGGTCCACGGAGGCCGTGCCGCCCGCCGGAACCGTGACCGTCGTGGCGCCCAGGGTGAAGAAGCCGGCCGGGGCCGCCTTGCCCTTCGGGCCGGTGGCGGTCGACGTCAGCTTCAGCGTGACGTCCTCGGTGCCGAGGTTGCGGTACGTCACCTGCCGGGTCTCGGGCTTGTCGTCGGTGTGCGGCCACTGCTGGACGCCGAAGCTCAGTGACACCGGTTCGGCGATCACGGTCTGCTTGATGGCCTTGTCGACCTGGATCCGGCCCGAACCCTGCTCGAACGGCGTGTACTTCCCGCCCTTGGTGGAACCGGTGAGCGCGCCCTTCAGTTCCGCGGAGGTCCAGTCGGGGTGCTGCTGCTTCAGGATCGCCGCCGCGCCCGCGACATGCGGGGTCGCCATCGACGTGCCGGAGATGGTCAGGTAGCCGGCCGGCTTCTCGCCGACCTCCTTGGCGATCTCGCTGCCCTTCGCCGAGGCGGCCGTGATGTCCACGCCGGGAGCGGTGACGTCCGGCTTGATGGCGCTGTCGCCCACGCGGGGGCCGGTGGAGGAGAACTCGGCGAGCCGGTCCTTGTCGTCGACGGCGCCGACGGTGAGGGCGGCGTCCGCGCTGCCGGGCGAACCGACCGACTGCGGGCCCTCGTTGCCGGCGGCGATGGCGAAGAGGATGCCCTTCTCGGCGGAGAGCTTGTTGACCGCCGCCTCCAGCGGGTCGATCTCGGGCGTGTCCACGCCGCCCAGGCTCAGGTTGACGACGTCGGCGCCCTGAGCGGCCGCCCACTCCATGCCGGCCAGGATGCCGGAGTCGTCACCGAAGCCGGAGTCGTCGAGGACCTTGCCGTTGAGGACGGTGGCGCCGGGCGCGACGCCCTTGTACGTGCCCTTGGACCGGGCGCCGGTACCCGCCGCGATGGACGCGACATGGGTGCCGTGGCCGAACTTGTCACCGGCGGTGGGCGCGGAGGTGAAGTTTTTGGACGCGGTCACCTGGCCCTTGAGGTCCGGGTGGGTGGCGTCGACGCCGGTGTCCAGGACGGCGATCTTGACGCCCTTGCCGTCGTAACCCGCCGCCCAGGCCTGCGGGGTGCCGATCTGCGCCACGGACGTGTCGAGGGACGCCGTGCGGACCCCGTCGAGCCAGATGTGGGCGACACCGGAGGCGGTCCTGTCCCCGTTGGTGACGGCGTCCCACAGCTCGGAGGCGTCCTCGTGCGGAGTCTGTACGGCGTCCGCGTTCAGGGACGTCAGGGTGCGGCGGACCGTGCCCGCGTCACGGACCTCGGCCTTGGCGTTCGCCGCGCCGCCCCGGTAGCCGACGATGACCTTCAGGCCGCGCTTCTGCGAGCCGCGCACCGTGGACTTGTTCAACTCGGTGATGTCGAAGAGCCGCTGGTCCAGCTTGCCGCTCGCGACCAGCCGGGCCGCGTCCACCGGCAGCACGAGAGTGTGGCCGTCGACCTTGCGGACCTGGACGGGTATGTGTTCCCGTCCCTTCGCCCGCTCCAGCCCGACGACACGGCCCTTGGCGTCCACCGCGACCCGGTCACCGGTGATCAGGGTGATGTGGTGCCTGGCCTTCGGCGCGGACGCCGCCAGGGCCGAACCGGCGGCCGTGCTCTCCCCGTTCGCCGATGCCGGGCCGGCCATGCCCGCGGCGAGCGCCACGGTGGTCGCCGTGGCGATCGTGGCCGCGTACGCCCTCTTCACTTGTCTGCGCAAGGTTCCCCCCAGCGAGGTAACCGGGTGAGCAGGAATCACCCGGCCGGGGGTGGTCTCGTACGCATGCGCGCACTCCCCCGGTTCACGCAGTATGCCGAGCGATGATCACGGGGCTCAACCACTACGGGGAGGGTTCCGAAGTCGCCGGGCGACTGTAACCCCACCGCCGGAACTCCGTTACACAATCGCGCGGTTGGCTTCTCAACCCCCCTTGTCCCGGCCCGCCCGCGCACGGGAGCGGCGGGAACGGCCGATGCCCCCGTCCGCTCCCGGAGGAGGGGACGAGGGCATCGTTCACGTGGGGTGGGTTCGCTCCGTGTCCGGAGGGGGCGTCAGACCGCCGAGCCCGCCTTCCACTGCTCCCAGCTCATGTTCCAGCCGTTGAGGCCGTTGTCCGGGGCGATGGTCTTGTCACCGGTGTTCTGGACGACGACCACGTCACCGATGATCGAGTTGTCGTAGAACCAGGACCCGGGCGTGTTCGGGTCGCCCGCGCCCTTGGCGTCGGCCAGGCCGACGCAGCCGTGGCTGGTGTTGACGCTGCCGAAGATGGACTTCGCGCCCCAGTAGTTGCCGTGGATGAAGGTGCCGGAGGTGCTCAGACGCATGGCGTGCGGCACGTCCTTGATGTCGTACTCGCCCTTGCCGTCGTCGTCGGTGAAGCCGACCGTCGCGCCGTTCATCCGGGTCTCCTTGAACTTCTCGGAGATCACCATCTGACCCTCGTACGTCTTGTTGTCGGGCGCGCCGGCGGAGATCGGGATGGTGCGCACGGTCTTGCCGTTCTGCGTGACCTTCATCTGCTTGGTCTCGGCGTCGACGTAGGAGACCTGGTTACGGCCGATCTTGAAGCTGACCGACTTCTGCTGGACGCCGAAGACCCCGTCGGCGCCCTCGACCCCGTCGAGCGCCAGCTTCAGGGTGACCGTGGAGTTCTCCTGCCAGTACTTGTCGGGCCGGCAGTCCATGCGGTTGGCGTTGAACCAGTGGCAGGCGACTTCCTGGCCACTGCTGGTGGAGACGGTGATGCCCTTCTGGACGGCGGCCTTGTTGGTGATCGCCTTGTCGAAGTTGATCGACACGGGCATGCCGACGCCGACCGTGGTGCCGTCGTCCGGGGTGAAGTTGCCGATGAAGCTGTTGGCCTGGGAGACCGTGGTGAACGATGCGTTCTCGTGGGCGGCGCGGCCCTCGGAGTCCTCGGCGGTGGCCGTCAGCTTGTAGCTGGTGGCGCGCTCCAGCTGGGCGCTCGGCTTCCAGCTCTTCTTGTCGGCCGATATCTCACCCGCGACGGCGGTGCCGTCGGAGGTGGTCATCTTCACCTCGGTCAGCGTGCCCTTGCTCACGGTCACGGCCGCGGAGTTGTTGATGGAGGCGTTGGTGGAGCCGTCCTTCGGCGTGATCTTGATCTGCGCCTCGGAGGACTTCTTCGCCGCCGCCTCGTCGACCTGGGCCTGCGAGGTGTCCTTGCCGTCGCCGCCCGAGCCGTCGTCGCCCCCGCCGGAACAAGCCGAAAGCACAAGCACTCCGCCGAGCAGAGCGGACGCGGCCGCCAGACGCCTGCGCCGCTTACCGTCCGTCATCACACGCTTCTCCATCGTTGCCGAATCCCAACCCCACGGGTCCCCGGCGCGAAGCCGAGGGGCCCGTCCACAATCTTCAACGCTACGACCGGCTGATCCGGTTCCCCATGGCCCGCGAGTGTGGGGCTCACCACGTCCGCCGGAGCGAACGGTGAGGACGGCGGTCACTGCTCTCCATGAGACGTCGTGATCCCGGCGGTGGTTGCCGCGCGGGGTCACGATTTCCCCAAGTCGGGTCAGCCGGTCCGGCCCGCCCCGTCCTCCTCGTCGCAGAACGCGTCGCCATCTTCCTCGTCGAGGTCCCACTCCGGCGAGTCCGGGTCGTAGTCGATCCGCTCGCCGCTCCAGGAGGCCTGCCGGAGTTCGACTCCCGGAACCTCACCCACCAGGCCGAGCGGATCCACCAACTGCGCGAGGGCCTCCGCGGTGTCCTCCGCCGCGGCGCTCTCCGCGTGTGCCCGCTCCTCGGCCGGCATGCCGGCGTCGTCCGCGATCCTGCGCAGCGCGGCCCCGGTGACCGCCTTCTCGTCGGCGACTTCGAGGACGAGCTCCACGCGAAGCCGGACAAACCGTGATGTCTCTGCAGTACTCATGTCCGGAGCGTACGGCTACCGGCTCCCGTGACTTTCCTGTGACCCGCGCCTTTCATTACCATCGCACCACACGGCCAATTCGCCAGCGCCACAAGGGGATCGATATTCCGTGTCATCCGCGCTCCGTCCGTTGCTGACCGCCACCGCCGCGGGCACCCTCCTGTGCGCCCTGTGGTTCGTTCCCTCCGCCAACGCATCGCCGGACACACCGGCGGGGGACCTGCCGTCGGCGGATCCGTCTCCGCAGGTCACCGAGCAGGCGAGAGTCGTGTCCGGCACCACGTCGGCCTCGCTGGACACCGCCGGCCAGGACGTCCGTCTCGCGGACACCGGCAGTTTCGACAGCACCCCGTACATCATCGGCGGTACGGCCAGCCTCGCCCTCGGCGCCGGCTTCGTCGTCTATTCGATACGCCGCGAGCGGCTGGAGTTCTACTAGAACCCGGGCCCCGCCGGGGCTCCGCGGCGGTGCTGCCCGCGAGGCCCGGCCTGGTTCAGCGCAGCGGCCCGGTGACCGTCTCCGCGGCTGCGACCAGCCGCCCGTCACGCACGAACGCCTCCGCCGCCGCGAGATCCGGCGCCAGATACCGGTCCGGTCCCGGGCCGCCCACACCCGCCTCCCGTACGGCGTCGACGACCGCCCGGGTGGCCGGAGCCGGCGTCAGCCCCTCCCGCAGTTCCACGGCCCTGGCGGCGGCGTACAGTTCCACGGCGAGGACCCGGGTGAGGTTGTCGACGGCCGTCCGCAGTTTGCGCGCCGCCGACCAGCCCATGGAGACATGGTCCTCCTGCATCGCGGAGGACGGGATCGAGTCGGCCGACGCGGGCACGGCGAGCCGCTTCAACTCGCTGACCAGGGCGGCCTGCGTGTACTGAGCGATCATCAGTCCCGAGTCCACACCGGGGTCGTCGGCGAGGAACGGCGGCAGTCCGTGGCTGCGGTTCTTGTCCAGCAGCCGGTCGGTGCGGCGCTCGGCGATGGAGGCCAGGTCGGCGACGGCGACGGCGAGGAAGTCCAGCACATAGGCGACCGGCGCCCCATGGAAATTGCCGTTGGACTCCACCCTTCCGTCCGCCAGGACCACCGGATTGTCCACGGTGGCGGCGAGTTCGCGCTCCGCGACCAGCCGGGCGTGCGCCAGGGTGTCCCGTCCGGCGCCGGCGACCTGCGGGGCGCAGCGCACGGAGTAGGCGTCCTGGACCCGGGGGGCGTCGTCCTGGTGATGCCCGGTCAGTCCCGAATCCTTCAGTACGGCGAGCATGTTGGCGGCGCTGTCGGCCTGTCCCGGGTGCGGGCGGATGGCGTGCAGCTCGGGAGCGAGCACCTTGTCGGTACCGAGCAGGGCCTCCAGACTCAGCGCCGCCGTGACGTCGGCGGACCTGTAGAGCAGGTCCAGGTCGGCGAGGGCCATGACCAGCATGCCGAGCATGCCGTCGGTGCCGTTGAGCAGGGCGAGCCCTTCCTTCTCGCGCAGTTCGACGGGCCTGATGCCGTGTTCGGCGAGGAGTTCACCGGCCGGCCGCACGGCCTCGTCGGGACCCTCCGCCTCCCCCTCACCCATGAGCGTGAGAGCGCAATGGGAGAGCGGGGCCAGGTCACCGGAGCAGCCGAGGGAGCCGTACTCGTGGACGACCGGGGTGATCCCCGCGTTCAGCACGTCAGCCATGGTCCGCGCGACCTCCGGCCGGACGCCGGTGCGTCCGGAACAGACGGTCTTCAGCCGCAGGAACATCAGCGCCCGGACGACCTCCCGCTCCACGCGCGGCCCCATGCCGGCGGCGTGCGAGCGGACGATGTTGCGCTGCAGCCGGGCGCGCAGTTCCGGGCTGATGTGCCGGGTCGCCAGGGCGCCGAAGCCGGTGCTCACCCCGTACACGGGTTCCGGCTTGGCCGCCAGGGCGTCCACGATCTCGCGGGACGCGGCGAGGGCGGCCACCGCCTCCGCGGACAGTTCGACCCGGGCACCGCCGCGCGCCACGGCGAGCACATCGGACGCGGTCACACCCGACGTCCCCACCACCACAGTGTGCATATCCATATTCAGGAGCGTACGCAGTGAATTCCACGATGTCACCCCTGGAGGTGACCCGCACCCCTTACCCGCACGCTACGGCGCATGCCGCCCCCGGAACCGGCGCCGCTCCCCGTCCGGCGCCCGCGACGGCTCGTCCGCGAGCCGCACGACGGGGTCGTCCCGCCCCTCCCGCCCCGCGACCACCGGATGAGCCGCCCGCTCCGCCTTGGCCCGGTACTGCGCGGCGTCCGCCAGCCGGAACAGCCGCCGGGCGGAGTGCACCGGTCCGACGGGGTCCCCGGTGGACGCCACCCCGCAGGCGACACCGTCCCCGATCCTCAGCTCCACGGCTCGCCGGCACACCTCGTCGGCGGTCTTGACCACCTCGTCGGCGGACGGCCCCACCGCCAGCAGACAGAACTCGTCCCCGCCGAGCCGCGCCGCCAGGGCGCCGGGCAGCATCGCCCCGCACAGCGACAGCACGGTCCCGAACCGCTCCAGCAGCCGGTCGCCCACGGCGTGTCCCAGCGTGTCGTTGACCCGCTTCAGCCCGTTCAGATCGCACACCACCAGGCTGACGACGGCGCCGTCCCGCCGGTGCCGCTCCACCGCCTCGTCGAGCCGGGCGTCCACGGCACGCCGGTTGGCCAGCCCGGTCAGCGCGTCCGTGAAGGCCAGCCGCCGGGCCTCCTCCAGCCGCTCGGTCTGCGCGATCCCCGCCGCCACCACGGCCGCGAGGACGGTCGCGAAGTCGGCGTCACCCGGCCCGAAGACGGGCACACCGGCCGGCCGGGCCACGTACAGCTCGCCCCACGCCCGCCCGTGCAGCACGATCGGTGCGACCACACAGCACCCGCGCCCTCGCCGTCTGAGCGCGGCCACCCGCTGATGGCAGTACTCCGCCGGTCCCGACGGCGGCCCCTCGGCGGTCTCCACCCAGGCGTCGGGCTCGCCGCCACCCGCCCACCGCTCATGCAGGAACTCGGTGATCTCGGCGAACTGATGCACCGGATAGGACTCGTCCTCAGGAAATTCCTCCTCCCCCTCGGCCAGCTCCCCCACGTTCACCAGCACCCTCAGCCGGCCGAGCTCCCGCTCCCACACCGACAGCGCGGCAAAGCTCCCGCCCAGTGCCCGGCAGGCCCCATCGGCCGCGGCCCGCCAGGCCTCTCGCGAAGTGTGCGCGGCGGCCATGCCCTGAGCCAGCGCCACCACGGCCGCCAGCCGGCTCTCCTCACCCATGCCCCCAGACTAGGGAGATTCCCGGCGAACCGGGACATCGAGCAAGCGGAACGAGAGCCCGCGCGGCTACTCCCCGGGCCACTCCGGCCTGCGCTTTTCATTGAAGGCGGCCACCCCCTCCGCCCGGTCCCCGGAGAACGCCACGGACCGCCAGGCGGCATCCTCCACCTCGAGTCCGGCGGACAGATCCAGCCCGTGCCCGAGCCGCAGCGCCCGCTTGGCCGCCCGCAGCCCCACCGGCGAGTTCGCGGCGATCCGGGACGCCATGGCCAGCGCCTCCTCCCGGTCCCGTCCCTCGTCCACCAGCCGGTCCACCAACCCCAGCTCCCGGGCCTCGGCGGCCTCCACCCGTCGCGCCGTGAAGATCAACTCTGCGGCCCGCGCCGCGCCCACTCTGCGCGGCAGCAACTGCGTACCACCCCCGCCCGGAATCACCCCGACGGACACCTCGGGCAGCCCCATGACGGCCGTGCGGTCGGCCACGATCACATCGCACGACAGGGCCAGCTCGAAGCCACCCCCCAGCGCGAACCCGTGCACGGCCGCCACCGCGGGCACCGGCAGCTCCAGCACCCCGGTGTACGCACCGCGCGCCACGGGCCGCTGGCGCACCAGGTCGGCGTCACTGAAGGAATTGCGCTCCTTCAGATCGGCCCCCACACAGAACGCCCGCTCGTGCGACGAGGTCAGCACCACCGCCCGTACGTCGCGGTCCGCGCCGAGCGCCGTACAGGCCCCGGCGATCGACCGGGCCATCTCCGTCGACACCGCGTTCATGGCCTTGGGGCGGTCGAGGACGAGCTCCGCGACATGCCCCCGCTCATGCCGGCGCACCAGCACGAACTCCCCGAACCGTTCCTCACTCATGACGCCCTCCGGTTAACGCAGGTTAACTTTTCGCTCGTCCCGATCATCGCAGCCCCCGCCCGCCCGCAAAAGGGCGCACGCCCGGTTCCCTTGTCACCCCCCGCCCACCCGTTCGAGTGACATGCCGCCGACTCCGGCCCCACCCCGCACCGGAACGCATAGCGTGCGCACACCGCGGCGCGGCAGGGGAGGGAACGATGACACCGAAGAGACCACCGGCACCACGCACCGCCGAGCCGCCCGCCGGCCCCCTGTCCCGCCTGCGGGGCCGGCACCGCAAGCCCCGCCCCCGCAAGGCCCTGCTGGCGGCGAGTGGCCTGGCCCTGGCCGCGGGCGCCGTCACCCTGGTCCGCCTGGCCTCCGCCCCTGACGGCATCGAAGCGGAAGCGGCCCCCCGCTCGGCCCCACCCACCGAAACCGACGCACCCGCCGACGCACCCCGTCCGGCCACCCCCACCCCGGCCGCACCGTCCCCGAAGGCCGGCCCGTCCTCCCCCGAGGTCCTGGGCAGCAAGAACTCGACTCCCGTCCTCCCGCCCGGCGCGCCCTCCCGGCCCCGGGAACGGATCCCCACGCCCCTTCCGGAAACGGCGGACCCGCCGGCACCCACACCCCCGAAGAACGACGAACCGTCCCCTCCTCCCGGCCCCTCGCCCGTCCCCGAGGAACCGCCCCCGCACCGGCCCGACGGACCGGGCGCCCCCGCCCCCGAACCGGATCCCGCCCTCGACCCCGATCCCGACCCCGGACTGTGCATACCGATCATCGGCCTGTGCGTGGGCGGCGGAGAGCCGCACTGACCGGAGGAACTAGGAAGAGGGGTAGGCGGAGGGCGCCTCGCTCCGCCGGGTGAGCAGCCAGGGCTCCACCACGCCGAGCCCGCGCACCGGCCGCTGCCACATCGGCTGGAGCGCGAACCGGTACACCGGCGGCTCCTCCCCCTCCTTCTCCGCCGCGGCGACCTCCTCGGCGGCCGCGGCCTCGGAGGCGGGCGCGTCACCGGTACGGATCAGCTCCTCGGCGAACGCGGCGTCGACGAGGACGGCGTCACGGGGAGCTATGGAGGTGAGCCGGGAAGCCAGATTCACGGTCGTACCGAACACGTCACCCATCCGGGTGGTCACCGTGCCGAACGCCATGCCGACCCGCAGCTCCGGCATCGTCTCGTCGTTCGACATGGTCTCGATCAGCCGCAACGCGATCTCCGCGGCGGTCCCCGCGTCGTCGGCGGCGTAGAGCACCTCGTCGCCCAGCGTCTTGATGAGCCGCCCACCGCGAGCGGCGACCAGATCGGCGGCGGTGGTCTCGAAGGCCTCGACGAGCTCGCCGAGCTCCTCTTCCTCCATGCGCCGGGTCAGCCGCGTGAATCCCACGAGATCCGCGAAGGCCACGGCCAGCCGCCGGTCGACCATCTCCTCGTCGTCGGCGCCCTGCACCACGCGTCCGGCGGAGGCGGCGAGCTGTCGGCGCCAGACGTAGACCAGGAACTCCTCCAGCTCGGGCAGGAGCAGCTCGACGATCGGATACGTCACCTCGGTACGCGTCATCCCCGGCTCGGGCGGCTCGGTCAGCCCTTCCAGGAACGAATCGATCTGCCATTCGGCCAGCCGGGCGGTGGTCTGCCCGGTGGAACGCGCCACCTGCACCGCCATGGCCTCGCTGAGCAGGCCCGCCTCCACCAGACCGGCGAGGCGACGCAGCGCGAGCACGTCGGCCTCCGTGAGGGCCTTGGCCTGTCCGACGTCGGCGAAGCCCATGGCCCGCCAGAAGCGCGTGGCCAGCTCCATGGTGACGCCGGCACTGCGGGCCGCCTGAAACGGTGTGTAGCGGCGCTCGGCGCCCAGAATGAGCTGCTCGAGACGCAGAGCGAGCGGATCCTCGCCGGCGCCCTGCGCGTCCGCACCGGAACCCGAGTCGTCGACGGTCACGCGTTGCTGCCCTTCCGATCTGCCACGGCCATGTCTCGACCGGCCTCAACTCTACGGCAGGTGTGCGCCAGCTCACTCCGTTCGGTTGGGCCGGGTGTGCGGGTGATCGTCGGTTGCCTGGTCTGCGCCGTTGCTGCTGGGCGGGGGTGTCTGCGCAGCCGGCGCTTGCGGGGTGCCTCCCCCACTCGCAGCACGGCTCGCCCGCGGAGGGCGGAGCGGGCGGGGGATGGCTCGCCCGCGGAGGGCGGAGGTAGGGCGCGCTGTCCGTGGGAGCGGCGGGCCCGTGGTTGTTGAGGGTGGGCGGCAGGCGGGTACAGGGGCCGTACACGGGGGATGACCGGCAGGCGCGTATGGCGGTCGGCACACATTGGCCGAGGCGGGGCGCGGACGCGAACGGCGGGAAGGGGACGGGGCGGGGGTGCCCGCCCGCAGCGGCCGGCGCGTCCGCGCCGCTCACTTCTCGAACCACCGATTCCGCGCCGGACCGAGGACGGGTACCCCCGACCCGGCCCCGACCCACCCACCACCCGTGGGCGCTACACCCGCCCCCACCGAATGGACACCGGCGCCGCAGGCATACGACCCGAAAGCCCAGCGGAGCGATCAGCGCAGGTGGATGATGTCCCCCGCGCCCACCGGCTCCTGCAGACCCGACTCCGTGGCCAGGACCAACCGGCCGTCACCGTCCACCGCGACCGCCTCCCCCACCAGCGCCCGATCCCCCGGCAGCTCCGCCCGCACCCTCCGCCCGAGCGTCGCGCATCCCGCCGCGTACGTCTCCTGCAGACCGCACGCCCCCGCGTCACCACCCGCGCCCCGCCAGCGCCCGTACCACTCCTCCAGCGCCCGCAGCACCCCCCGCAACAGCGGATCCCGGTCCGTGGTGACCGCACCCGCCAACGCCAGCGACCCCGCCGTCGGCACCGGCAGCTCCTCGGCCCGCAGGCTCACATTGATCCCGACGCCGATCACCACCGCATCGTCCCCGGCGCGCTCCGCCAGGATCCCGCCGGCCTTGCGCTCCTCGCCGTCCACCGTCACCAGCAGATCGTTCGGCCACTTCAACGCCGTGTCGACGCCCCCGGCCCGCGACAGTCCCGTCGCGACCGCGACACCGGTGAGCAACGGCAGCCAGCCCCACCGCGCCACCGGCACCTCGGCGGGCCGCAGCAGCACGGAGAAGAACAACCCCGACCGGGCCGGCGCCGTCCACCGCCGGTCGAGCCGCCCCCGCGCCGCGGTCTGCTCCTCGGCGACGAGGACGGCCCCCTCCGCCACCTTCCCCTCAACCGCCCGGCTCACCAGGTCGGAGTTGGTGGAGCCGGTGCTCCGCACCACCTCCACCTCCCGCCACAACGCCCCCTCCCGCACCAGGCCCCGACGCAGCGCGGCGGCGTTGAGAGGCGGCCGGTCCAGATCGGACCACGGGCTGGACGACGGGCTGGACCTCCGGCCGGGAGCGGATTCGGAGTCATCTCGGGACATCATGCAACCCACACTAGGTGTGGGAAACACCGCACTGCCGAACGGAGGGCCCCCCACTACTCTACGGATGAGTAACCGTCCCCCCTTTTGAGCAGGCAGGGAGCCGCATCCCGATGTCCGAGCCGGAAGAGCAGCAGCCCGACATTCACACGACCGCGGGCAAGCTCGCGGATCTGACGCGTCGTATCGAAGAGGCGACGCACGCCGGCTCCGCACGCGCCGTCGAGAAGCAGCACGCCAAGGGCAAGCTGACGGCACGTGAACGGATCGACCTCCTGCTCGACGAGGGTTCCTTCGTCGAACTGGACGAGTTCGCCCGGCACCGCTCCACCAACTTCGGCCTCGACGCCAACCGCCCCTACGGCGACGGCGTCGTCACCGGCTACGGCACCGTCGACGGCCGTCCCGTCGCCGTCTTCTCCCAGGACTTCACCGTCTTCGGCGGCGCCCTCGGCGAGGTCTACGGCCAGAAGATCGTCAAGGTCATGGACTTCGCGCTGAAGACCGGCTGCCCGGTCATCGGCATCAACGACTCCGGCGGCGCCCGCATCCAGGAAGGCGTCGCCTCCCTCGGCGCCTACGGCGAGATCTTCCGCCGCAACACCCACGCCTCCGGCGTCATCCCCCAGATCAGCCTGATCGTCGGCCCGTGTGCCGGAGGCGCGGTGTACTCCCCCGCGATCACCGACTTCACGATCATGGTCGACCAGACGTCCCACATGTTCATCACCGGCCCCGACGTCATCAAGACGGTCACCGGCGAGGACGTCGGCTTCGAGGAACTCGGCGGAGCCCGCACCCACAACACCGCCTCGGGCGTGGCCCACCACATGGCCGGCGACGAGAAGGACGCGATCGAGTACGTCAAGCAGCTCCTGTCGTACCTGCCGTCGAACAACCTCTCCGAGCCCCCGGCGTTCCCGGAGGAGGCGGACCTGACGGTCACCGACGAGGACCGCGAGCTGGACACGCTCGTCCCGGACTCGGCGAACCAGCCCTACGACATGCACACGGTGATCGAGCACATCCTCGACGACGCCGAGTTCTTCGAGACCCAGCCCTTGTTCGCCCCCAACATCCTCACCGGCTACGGCCGCGTCGAGGGCCGCCCCGTCGGCATCGTCGCCAACCAGCCGATGCAGTTCGCCGGCTGCCTGGACATCACCGCCTCCGAGAAGGCGGCCCGCTTCGTCCGCACCTGCGACGCCTTCAACATCCCGGTCATCACCTTCGTCGACGTCCCCGGCTTCCTGCCCGGCGTCGACCAGGAACACGACGGCATCATCCGCCGCGGCGCCAAACTCATCTACGCCTACGCCGAAGCGACCGTCCCCCTGATCACCGTCATCACCCGCAAGGCCTTCGGCGGCGCCTACGACGTCATGGGCTCCAAACACCTCGGCGCCGACCTCAACCTTGCCTGGCCCACCGCCCAGATCGCCGTCATGGGCGCGCAAGGAGCCGTCAACATCCTCCACCGCCGCACCATCACCGACGCCGAGGACCCCGACGAGACCCGCGCCCGGCTGATCCGCGCCTACGAAGACGCCCTCCTCAACCCCTACATCGCCGCCGAACGCGGTTACATCGACGCCGTCATCTCACCCTCCGACACCCGCCGCCACATCGTCCGCGGACTGCGCCACCTGCGCACCAAACGCGAGACCCTGCCTCCCAAGAAGCACGGCAACATCCCCCTGTAAGGAGACGCTGTGATCAAGGTCGTACGGGGCAACCCCACCCCGGAGGAGCTGGCCGCCGCACTGGCGGTGGTCCGGGCCCGCGCCGCGGCGGCGTCCGTCGTGCCGTCCGGCGCGCCCACACCTCGTGATTCCTGGTCCGACCCGTCCCGCATCGCCGCCCACCGCCTGCCCCCTCCGGGTCCGGCGTCGTGGTCGCGCACGTACTGGCCGGGCTCGTAGCAGCAGCGGGCCGCACCGCCGGGTGCGGCCCGCGCCCCTCCCGTCCCCTCTCCACCAAGTTGAGTACGCGTACTCAGGCGCCTTCTCCCGGCTCGGCGCGACGCTGGAGGCATGCTGTGGTCGGACCCCGAGAACGAGCCGCCGAAGGAACTGCGGGACACGCAGGTCATGTTGCGGCGGCTGGGCGTTCTCATGGCGCTGGCCATGGTGCTCGCCATGCTCGTGATCGGCGTGCGGTGAGGCATCCCGGGCGGCGGCGACGACGCGTCGATACGCTGACCGCATGACAGCTCACGACCCCCGCCGCCGCCTCGTACTCGCCTCCCGGTCCCCCGCCCGGCTCGGACTGCTCCGCCAGGCCGGACTGGCCCCCGAGGTGATCGTCAGCGGGGTCGACGAGGACGCCGTCACCGCCCCCGCCCCCTCCGAACTCGCGCTCGCCCTGGCCGAGGCCAAGGCTTCCGTCGTCGCCGCGAAGCCCGAGGTCAAGGGTGCGCTGGTGATCGGCTGCGACTCCGTGCTGGAGCTGGACGGTCAGGCCCTCGGCAAGCCCGCGGACGCCGAGGAGGCCACCGCGCGGTGGAAGGCCATGCGGGGTCGCGCGGGCACCCTCCAGACCGGCCACTGCGTCTACGACACCCTCAGCGGCCGGTACGCCTCCGCCACCGCCTCCACCGTCGTCCGCTTCGGTGACCCCACGGACGAGGAGATCGCCGCCTACGTCGCCTCCGGCGAACCGCTCCACGTCGCCGGGGCCTTCACCCTGGACGGCCGCTCGGCACCGTTCATCGACGGCATCGACGGCGACCACGGCAATGTGATCGGCATCAGCCTGCCCCTGGTACGCCGTCTGCTGGCCCGGCTGGGCGTCGGCATCACGGAGCTGTGGGCGCCGCCGGAGGAGTGACAGGGGCGCCGCCGGTGCTCCCTGAGCCGCCGTCCTTGCCGGTGGCGTCCGTACCGCCGGCGCCGTCCGCACCGCCGCCGATACCGTCCGTTCCTCCGGCACCTCCGGCACCTCCGGCGCCGCCCTCAGGGGCGGTGCCGGCGGACGCGTCGCCCGCGCGGCCGTCGTACGTCATCAGGAGCAGCACGATCAGCCCGAGTACGACCACCATGAACACGAACGCGGGCCGGCCGACCAGGCCCCACACGCCCGCGCCCAGCAGCCCGTGCACCACCGCGGCGCTGATCAGCAGCACCCTGCCGAATCCCGTCGGCGCCCGGTCGCGCAGCGCGACCAGCAGGGCCACCAGCCCGCACAGCGCGAAGTAGAGCCCGAAGACGACCCCGCCGATCTTCGAGGACAGCGACATCATGTGCGGGTCGAGACCCGCCAGCGACATGTCCTGCCGGTCGACGACGACGCTCAGGATCCAGTTCAGCGCCGCGACGCCGAGCGCCTCCACGAACAGCACGAGCGCCACGACCCACGCCACCGGTCTGCGCACCACCGGTCCCCACCCACTTTCGAGCACGACTGTGGTTGCCCCGAGTATGTTCGGGCCGACGCGAAGGCTACTAACCGGTAAACCTCGGTACAAGGGTTCTGCGGAAGGCAAAGAATCATTGAGCCATTCGTAGGAACTCCACAAAGAAACAGAGTGGGCCGCAGCACCCCCTTACAGAGACCTTGACCACACGGGGCGGCTAGGGTTTCCCGGAGGAGTCCTGCGTACCGTTGTGCGACAAGGGATTTCGCGGGTCGAGCAAGCCGCGCATCACGCTCCGTGTGGGCAAGCTCACCACTGGGGACGGGTCGTAGTGCCGTGTCGGCAGTCCCTAAACTCGGCTTGTTTCAAGGAGGGAGCCTCAATCGTGCGCAAGGTGCTCATCGCCAACCGTGGCGAAATCGCTGTCCGCGTTGCCCGGGCCTGCCGGGATGCCGGAATCGCGAGCGTTGCCGTATACGCCGACCCGGACCGGGACGCTCTGCATGTCCGCGCCGCGGATGAGGCGTTCGCCCTGGGCGGTGACACTCCGGCCACCAGTTACCTCGACATGGACAAGGTGCTGAAGGCCGCTCGGGAGTCGGGTGCGGACGCCATCCACCCCGGATACGGCTTCCTCTCCGAGAACGCCGAGTTCGCCCAGGCCGTGCTGGACGCGGACCTGATCTGGATCGGCCCGCCGCCGCAGGCCATCCGCGACCTCGGGGACAAGGTCGCCGCCCGGCACATCGCCCAGCGTGCGGGGGCCCCGCTGGTCGCGGGTACACCCGATCCGGTGAGCGGCGCGGAGGAGGTCGTCGCCTTCGCCGAGCAGCACGGGCTGCCGATCGCCATCAAGGCCGCGTTCGGTGGCGGCGGGCGTGGGCTGAAGGTCGCCCGGACCCTGGAGGAAGTGCCGGAGCTGTACGACTCGGCCGTGCGTGAGGCCGTTGCCGCGTTCGGGCGGGGCGAGTGCTTCGTCGAGCGCTACCTCGACAAGCCGCGGCACGTGGAGACGCAGTGCCTGGCGGACCGTCACGGCAACGTGGTCGTCGTGTCGACACGCGACTGCTCGCTGCAGCGCCGGCACCAGAAGCTGGTCGAGGAGGCTCCGGCGCCGTTCCTGTCCGACGCGCAGGTCGCCGAGCTGTACTCGGCGTCGAAGGCCATCCTCAAGGAGGCCGGTTACGTCGGTGCGGGCACCGTGGAGTTCCTGGTCGGTGTCGACGGGACGATCTCTTTCCTCGAGGTCAACACGCGTCTGCAGGTGGAGCACCCGGTGACCGAGGAGGTCGCCGGTATCGACCTGGTGCGGGAGATGTTCCGCATCGCGGACGGTGAGGAGCTCGGGTACGGCGACCCGGAGCTGCGGGGCCACTCCTTCGAGTTCCGTATCAACGGTGAGGACCCGGGCCGCAACTTCCTGCCCGCTCCCGGCACGGTCACGACCTTCGCCGCGCCGTCGGGGCCCGGTGTGCGGCTGGACGCGGGTGTCGAGTCCGGCTCGGTCATCGGACCGGCGTGGGACTCGCTGCTGGCCAAGCTGATCGTCACCGGGCGTACCCGCAAGGAAGCGCTGGAGCGTGCCGCCCGTGCGCTGGAGGAGTTCCAGGTCGAGGGCATGGCCACGGCGATCCCGTTCCACCGCGCGGTGGTGCGGGACCCGGCGTTCGCGCCCGAACTCACCGGTTCGGCCGATCCCTTCACCGTGCACACCCGGTGGATCGAGACGGAGTTCGTCAACGAGATCAAGCCGTTCGCCACCGCGGTGGACGCGGAGGTGGACGAGGACGCGGGCCGCGAGACGGTGGTCGTCGAGGTCGGCGGGAAGCGGCTGGAGGTCTCGCTCCCGGCGTCGCTGGGGATGTCCCTGGCCCGTACGGGTCTGGCGGCGGGCGCCAAGCCGAAGCGTCGGGCGGCGAAGAAGTCCGGGCCGGTGGCCTCGGGCGACACGCTCGCCTCTCCGATGCAGGGCACGATCGTCAAGATCGCGGTGGAGGAGGGCCAGGAGGTGAAGGAGGGCGACCTGGTCGTCGTCCTGGAGGCCATGAAGATGGAGCAGCCCATCAACGCGCACCGGTCGGGCACGGTCAAGGGCCTGAGCGCGGAGGTGGGCGCGTCGGTGACGTCCGGCGCGGCGATCTGCGAGATCAAGGACTGAGCCCTGCGGGTCTGTGGCGGCCGTGGTGCCGCAGGTGCACGTTCGAGTAACGGTTGTCGGTCGTATGCCTCGAGCCCTGGCGGGTCTGGGGCGGCCGTGGTGCCGCAGGTGCACGTTCGAGTGACGGTTGTCGGTCGCATGCCTTGAGCCCTGCGGGTCCGTGGCGGGCTGTAGCCGCAGGTGTGCGTTCGAGTGACGGTTGTCGGTCGTATGCCTGCGGCGCCGCTGTCCCTGCGGTGGGGGCGGGTGTAGCGCCCACGGGTGGTGGGTGGGTCGGGGCCGGGTCGGGGGTACCCGTCCTCGGTCCGGCGCGGAATCGGCAGTTCGAGAAGTGAGCGGCGCGGACGCGCCGGCCGCTGCGGGCGGGCACCCCCGCCCCGTCCCCTTCCCGCCGTCCGCGCCCGCGCCCCGCCTCGGCCATGCGTGCCGACCGCCCCGCGTGTACGGCCCCTGTACCCACCTGCCGCCCGGCCCTCAACACCACAGGCCCACCACTCCCGCGAACAGCGCGCCACGCCTCCGCCCTCCGCGGGCGATCCATGCCGCGCCCCGCCGCTCCCGCGGCCAGCCGCCCCGCGGCCCTCCGCCCTCCGCGGGCAGTCGTGCCGCTGGGGCGGCACGGGTGGGCGCGACGGCACCCCGCAAGCGCCGGGCTGCGCAGACACCCCCCGCCCAGCACCAACACCGGGCACCCTCGCCGGTGCAGCAAGCAGCAACCCACACGCCGGGGCCGCCGGGGCCCAGCCCCGTCATCACCCCGGCCCCGCAGCACGCGTCACCGCCAGCGCAGCGCCCCCTCACCGCCTCCGAAGATCCGCCACCCGCGCCGCACGCTCGGCCCCTTGCCCCGGCCCCTGCTCCGCCGCCGCGCCCAGCGCCACGGCCGCACGCAGTCCTGCGGGCCCCTGCCGGCGAGGACCGGGAAGCGGCACTTCCCGGCGCTGGCGGGCCGACGGCGGCCCGTCACCCCCCGCGCCCGCGGTACCCCCCGGCGCCCCGGCCACAGCGATCTGCACACCCTGATCCGCGAGCGCCTGAAGCTCGGTCGCCGCACGATCGTCGTGCGCGGGTGGCTCATCCGTCACCAGGCGGGTGATCAGATCCGTCGGCACGGTCTGGAACATCGTGTCGGTACCGAGTTTCGTGTGGTCCGCGAGGACCACCACCTCCGCCGCGGCCTGCACCAGCGCCCGGTCGACGGACGCCGACAGCATGTTGGTCGTGGACAGCCCGCGCTCGGCGGTCAGGCCGCTTCCGGAGAGGAAGGCCCTCGACACCCTCAGCCCTTGCAGGGACTGCTCGGCCCCGCTGCCGACGAGGGCGTAGTTCGAACCGCGGAGCGTACCGCCGGTCATCACCACCTCCACCCGGTTGGCATGGGCCAGCGCCTGGGCGACCAGCAGCGAGTTGGTGACGACCGTCAGCCCGGGCACCCGGGCGAGCCGGCGGGCCAGCTCCTGTGTGGTGGTACCCGCGCCGACCACAATGGCCTCGCCCTCTTCCACGAGGTTCGCGGCGAGGTCGGCGATGGCGGTCTTCTCGGCGGTCGCGAGATGGGATTTCTGCGGAAAACCGGACTCTCGCGTGAAACCGCCCGGAAGTACCGCACCGCCGTGCCGGCGGTCGAGGAGTCCTTCTGCCTCCAGCGCGCGCACGTCCCGCCGTACGGTCACTTCGGAGGTCTGGACGACGCGGGCGAGCTCACGGAGCGACACGGCCCCGTTCGCTCGCACCATTTCGAGGATCAATTGGCGACGTTCTGCAGCGAACACGAAACTGACAGTAACGCCGACGACCGTCTGCTTTCAGCAGTTTGCGCTGAATAGCAGAAGTTGTTCGCACGGCCCCACACCAAGTGATATAGGGCGCGTGCGTCGGGGGCGACGCCCCGTGACCGGCAGGGTGCGGGTTCCGGCCGTCAGGCCTCCGCGCCCGCCTTCCGGGTCTGCAGCTGCCGGGCCACCTCGGCGATCGACCCCGACAGCGACGGGTACACGGTGAAGGCGTTAGCGATCTGTTCGACGGTCAGATTGTTGTCGACCGCGATCGAGATGGGGTGGATGAGTTCCGAGGCGCGCGGCGCCACGACCACACCGCCCACCACGATGCCGGTGCCCGGACGGCAGAAGATCTTGACGAAGCCGTCGCGGATGCCCTGCATCTTGGCCCGCGGGTTGCGCAGCAGCGGCAGCTTGACCACCCGGGCGTCGATCTTGCCGGCGTCGACATCGGCCTGGGAGTAGCCGACGGTGGCGATCTCGGGATCGGTGAAGACGTTCGACGAGACCGTCTTGAGGTTCAGCGGGGCGACCGCGTCACCGAGGAAGTGGTACATGGCGATACGCCCCTGCATCGCCGCCACCGAGGCGAGCGCGAAGACACCCGTCACGTCACCGGCGGCGTACACGCCCGGGGCCGTGGTCCGCGAGACCCTGTCGGTCCAGATGTGGCCCGAGTCCCGCACTCTGACCCCTGCCTCCTCCAGGCCCAGGCCCTCGGAGTTCGGGATGGCGCCCACGGCCATCAGACAGTGCGACCCGGTGATGACCCGCCCGTCGGCCAGGGTCACCTCCACCCGGTCCCCGACCCGCTTGGCGGACGCGGCACGGGACCGCGCCATGACGTTCATGCCCCGGCGCCGGAAGACGTCCTCCAGCACGGCGGCCGCGTCCGGGTCCTCGCCCGGCAGCACCCGGTCGCGGGAGGAGACGAGCGTCACCTTCGACCCGAGCGCCTGGTAGGCGCCGGCGAACTCGGCACCCGTGACACCGGAGCCGACCACGATGAGCTCCTCGGGAAGCTCGTCCAGGTCGTACACCTGCGTCCAGTTGAGGATCCGCTCGCCGTCCGGGCGGGCGTCGGGCACCTCGCGCGGATGACCACCCGTGGCGATCAGTACGGCGTCGGCGGTGAGGGTCTCCTCGCTCCCGTCGGCGGCGCGCACCACGACCTTGCGCGACCCGTCGAGCGCCTGCATGCCCTCCAGCCGGGCGCGCCCGCGCAGCACTCGCGCGCCGGCGCGGGTCACGGACGCGGTGATGTCGTGCGACTGGGCCAGGGCGAGCCGCTTCACCCGCCGGTTGACCTTGCCCAGGTCGACGCCCACCACCCGGGCCGCCTGCTCCATCGGCGGGGTGTCGTCGGCGACGATGATGCCCAGTTCCTCGTAGGAGGAGTCGAACGTGGTCATCACCTCGGCCGTGGCGATCAGAGTCTTGGACGGCACGCAGTCGGTGAGCACCGACGCCCCGCCCAGGCCGTCGGCGTCGACGACGGTCACCTCCGCGCCGAGCTGAGCGGCGACCAGCGCCGCTTCATATCCGCCGGGTCCGCCACCGATGATCACGATCCGAGTCACGTACTCCATTGTCCCGCACACTTCACGGTGCGACCGCACGGGGGCCGGGGCCGTGGCCCCGCTGTTACCGGAGTGGCTCACGTTCCGTCTGCCGTACCCTTCCCCATATGTCGCTCTACGCCGCGTACGCCGGCAACCTCGACGCGCGGCTGATGTCCCGCCGCGCCCCGCACTCGCCGCTGCGCGCCACCGGCTGGCTGAACGGGTGGCGGCTGACCTTCGGGGGCGAGCACATGGGCGGGGAGGGTTCACTGGCGACCCTCGTCGAGGACCCCATTTCCCAGGTCTTCGTGGCCCTCTACGACATCACCCCGATGGACGAGGAGTCCCTGGACCGCTGGGAAGGGGCGGGCGGACTGGACCTCTATCGCCGCACCCGGGTCCGCGCCCACACCCTGGACGGCGAGGAGCCGGCCTGGACGTACGTCCTGAACGGTTACGAGGGCGGCCTGCCCTCGGCCCGCTATCTGGGCGAGATCGCCGACGCCGCCGAGTCCGCAGGCGCTCCCCACGACTATGTGATGGAACTGCGCAAACGTCCCTGCTGAGGGCCGTTCGCCGGAAACGACAAGACAACGATCGCCAACGCGCCGTCCCGAACATCTACGCGCGTAGGCGAATACCGGTTACCCTCGACCGCGTGAACGCTTCTCTTCTTCCGGACGACATCCAGGGCGACCCCTACGCCGCGGCCGACGCCGCCGCCGCGCGCCTGCGCGAACTCACGGGCGCCGAGACCCACGACGTCGCTCTCGTGATGGGCTCCGGCTGGGCCCCGGCCGTGGACGCCCTCGGTACGCCCGAGGCCGAGCACCTGGTCACCGAACTGCCCGGCTTCCCGCCGCCGGTGGTCGAGGGCCACGGAGGCAAGATCCGCTCGTACCGCGTCGGTACGAAGCGCGCCCTGGTCTTCCTTGGTCGTACGCACTACTACGAGGGCCGGGGCGTCGCGGCCGTCGCCCACGGCGTCCGTACGGCGGTGGCCGCGGGCGCCAAGACGATCGTCCTGACCAACGGCTGCGGCGGCCTGCGCCAGGGCATGCGCCCCGGACAGCCGGTCCTGATCAGCGACCACATCAACCTCACGGCCACGTCGCCGATCGTCGGCGCGAACTTCGTCGACCTCACCGACCTGTACTCGCCGCGGCTGCGGGCGCTGTGCAAGGAGATCGACGCGAGCCTGGAGGAAGGCGTCTACGCCCAGTTCCCCGGCCCGCACTACGAGACTCCGGCGGAGATCCGGATGGCCCGGGTGATCGGCGCGGACCTGGTGGGCATGTCGACGGTGCTCGAGGCGATCGCCGCGCGGGAGGCGGGGGCGGAGGTCCTGGGGATCTCCCTGGTCACGAACCTCGCGGCGGGCATGACGGGGGAACCGCTGAACCACGAGGAGGTTCTGCAGGCGGGGCGTGATTCGGCGACGCGGATGGGGGCGTTGCTGACTCAGGTGCTGGGGCGCCTGTAGGCGCGGGGCGGGTGGTCCGGCGCCGGTCCGCGAGACCCCGCCGCACCTGCGCTACGCAGCCCCCGGCGGAGGCGCACCGCATGACACTCCGATCTCAGACCACGACCGAGAGAGGCCGACCGACGTGGAAGACGACGCCCTCAGCGCACAGGCACAGGCATGGCTCGCCGAGGACCCCGACCCGGACACCCGCGAGGAACTCGCCCGCCTCATCGAGACCGGCGACCACGCCGAACTCACCGCACGCTTCGCCGGCACCCTCCAGTTCGGCACCGCCGGTCTCCGCGGCGAACTCGGCGCGGGCCCGATGCGTATGAACCGCTCCGTGGTCATCCGCGCCGCCGCCGGCCTCGCCGCGTACCTCAAGAAGCACGGGACCCCTCACGGGAACGACACAGCCGGCCTCGTCGTCATCGGCTACGACGCCCGTCACAAGTCCCGTGACTTCGCCGAGGACACCGCCGCCGTCATGACCGGCGCCGGCCTCCGGGCGGCCGTCCTCAACCGCCCCCTGCCCACCCCCATCCTCGCCTACGCCATACGGCACCTCGGTGCCGTCGCCGGCGTGGAGGTCACCGCCAGCCACAACCCGCCCCGGGACAACGGCTACAAGGTGTACCTGGGCGACGGTTCCCAGATCGTCCCCCCGGCCGACGCGGAGATCGCCGCCGAGATCGCCGCCGTCACCTCCCTCACCACGGTCCCCCGCCCCACCGGGGGCTGGGAGACCCTGGACGAGACGGTCCTGGACGCGTACCTCGCCCGTACGGACGCCGTCCTGGCCAAGGGCTCCCCCCGCACGGCCCGCACCGTCTACACGGCGATGCACGGCGTGGGCAAGGACGTCCTCCTCGCCGCCTTCGAACGGGCCGGCTTCCCGCAGCCCGTCCTCGTCACCGAGCAGGCGGACCCCGACCCGGAGTTCCCGACCGTCGCGTTCCCCAATCCGGAGGAGCCCGGCGCGATGGACCTCGCCTTCGCGAAGGCCCGCGAGACCGACCCCGACCTGGTCATCGCCAACGACCCCGACGCCGACCGCTGCGCCGCGGCCGTCAAGGACGGCCCCACCGGCACGGACTGGCGCATGCTGCGCGGCGACGAGGTCGGCGCCCTGCTCGCCGCCCACCTGGTCCGCCGCGGAGCGAGGGGCACGTTCGCGGAGTCGATCGTGTCGTCGTCCCTCCTCGGCCGCATCGCGGAGAAGGCCGGCCTCCCCTACGAGGAGACCCTGACCGGCTTCAAATGGATCGCCAGGGTCGAGGGCCTGCGCTACGGCTACGAGGAGGCGCTCGGCTACTGCGTCGACCCGGACGGCGTCAGGGACAAGGACGGCATCACGGCGGCCCTGCTCCTCACGGAACTGGCGTCCGAGCTCAAGGCGGAGGGCCGCACCCTCCTCGACCTCCTCGACGACCTCGCCGTCGAGCACGGCCTGCACGCCACCGACCAGCTCTCGGTCCGCGTACAGGACCTCGGCATCATCGCCGCCGCGATGCGCCGCCTGCGCGAGAATCCGCCCACACGGCTGGCCGGCCTGCGCGTGATCAGCGCCGAGGACCTGACCGAGGGTACGGAGAAGCTCCCGCCCACCGACGGCCTGCGCTACACCCTGGACGGGGCCAGGGTCGTCGTCCGCCCGAGCGGCACGGAGCCGAAGCTGAAGTGCTACCTGGAGGTGGTGGTCCCGGTCGCCGAAAAGCCGGACCTCCCGGCGGCCCGTGCGAAGGCGGCGGCTCTTCTCGCCCGGATCAAGCAGGACCTTTCCGAGGCCGCCGGCATCTGAGAGAAGTACGCGGGGCGAGCCACTCGCCCCGCGTGACTCACGCGCCGCCCGGAACCCGGAACCCCGAGCCCGGAACCCGGAGCCCGGAACTCCTCACCCCACAGCCAGCAGCACCGCCAGCAGCACGGCCCCCGCGACCGCGGGCCCCGCGATCTCGTAGGCCCACCGCACGGTCACCTCGCCCTGCGCGGTGTCGACTCCCTGCCGCTGCTCGTGCAGCTCGCGCATCTCGGCCATGGCCCGGTCGCCCTCGGCCTTCTTGGGTGCCTCGGGAGGGGCCCCCGGAATGAGCCCACGGCCGCCGCCGCGGCCACCCCGGCCCGCGCCCTCTCCCTTCTCGGCGCGAGCCGCCGCCGCGGCCGCCCGCGCCTCATGCCGTGCCGCCTTGCCGCGGGCCCGCAGGGAGACCGGAAGAGCCCACAGCTGGTACTTCGTGCCGTTCTCGTCGATGACCTCGTTGGAGAACCCGGACCGCAGCGAGGCGACCTTCCCCCAGGGCAGCACGATCACGCGGAACGGGTTGCGGACGCGCAGCCGGTCGTCGTTGACGTAGACGGCGGGGCGCAGGCTGTAGGCGAAGACCAGCGGCACGAGGAGGAGCATCGTGGCGAGGGCGAACCAGGGGGTGCGGCCCTCTCCGGCGACGACGGCGTCGATGCCGAGCCAGCCGATGATGGCGAGCAGCAGCACACCTCCGACCAGGCCGGCGGGCGACCGGTAGATCCGGTCCTGGTACTGAGGTGTCGCGGGACCGGAAGGCTTCGTGGGCTCCGGGCCGGGCGACTGGGGGTCGGGGCTCGTCATGGTCCCGATTCTGCACGACGCCGCGGCGGACCCCGTACGGGGTGGAAGCCGGGCGGGGACGCCCAGCGAGTCCTCACACGGCACCCCGCCCGGCACCCCGTCGAAGGCGTACGGGATGCACCTCGGGGCTGTACAGCCGCTACGCGCGTAGATATGCTCGTCTGGTGACCATGCCCACCACTGCACCCCACGCTCTCAGCGACGTCACCGCGTCCGACAGCACACTGCGCGGCTTCCTCCACGGGCTGCCCGGCGTCGACGCGGTCGGCCTGGAGGCGCGCGCCGCCTCCCTCGGCACCCGTTCGATCAAGACGACCGCGAAGGCGTACGCCATCGACCTCGCCATCTCGATGGTCGACCTGACGACGCTGGAAGGCGCGGACACCCCGGGCAAGGTCCGGGCGCTCGGCGCCAAGGCCGTCCACCCCGACCCGACCGACCGCACCACGCCCTCCACGGCCGCGGTCTGCGTCTACCCCGACATGGTGGCCACGGCGAAGGCGGCCGTCGCCGGCTCCACCGTCAAGGTCGCCTCCGTCGCCACCGCGTTCCCGGCCGGCCGCGCCCCCATCGCCGTGAAGCTGGCGGACGTCCGCGAGGCCGTCGCCGCCGGTGCGGACGAGATCGACATGGTCATCGACCGAGGGGCGTTCCTCGCGGGGAACTACGGGAAGGTGTACGACGAGATCACCGCCGTGAAGGAGGCCTGCGGGACGAGCGCCCGCCTGAAGGTCATCTTCGAGACCGGCGAGCTGTCGACGTACGACAACATCCGCCGGGCGAGCTGGCTCGGCATGCTGGCCGGCGCCGACTTCATCAAGACCTCGACAGGCAAGGTCGCCGTCAACGCGACCCCCGCGAACACCCTCCTCATGCTGGAGGCGGTCCGCGACTTCCGCGCCCGGACCGGCGTCCAGGTCGGCGTGAAGCCGGCCGGCGGCATCCGTACGACCAAGGATGCCGTCAAGTTCCTGGTCCTGGTCAACGAGACCGTGGGCGAGGACTGGCTGGACAACCACTGGTTCCGCTTCGGCGCCTCCTCGCTGCTGAACGACCTGCTGATGCAGCGCCAGAAGCTGGCCACCGGCCGCTACTCCGGCCCCGACTACGTGACGGTGGACTGATCACCATGGCACCTGTTTTCGATTACGCACCGGCGCCCGAGTCCCGCTCGGTCGTCGACATCGCCCCGTCGTACGGCCTTTTCATCGACGGTGAGTTCACCGAGGCCGCCGACGGCAAGGTCTTCAAGACCGTCTCCCCCTCCACCGAGGAGGTCCTCTCCGAGGTCGCCGAGGCCGGTGAGGCGGACGTCGACCGCGCGGTGAGGGCCGCCCGCAAGGCGTTCGAGAAGTGGTCGGCGCTTCCGGGCTCCGAGCGCGCGAAGTACCTCTTCCGCATCGCCCGGATCATCCAGGAGCGCAGCCGCGAGCTCGCCGTCCTGGAAACCCTCGACAACGGCAAGCCGATCAAGGAGACCCGCGACGCGGACCTCCCCCTGGTCGCCGCGCACTTCTTCTACTACGCGGGCTGGGCCGACAAGCTCGACCACGCCGGCTACGGCACGGACCCGCGCCCTCTGGGCGTGGCCGGCCAGGTCATCCCCTGGAACTTCCCCCTCCTCATGCTGGCGTGGAAGATCGCCCCGGCCCTGGCGACCGGCAACACGGTGGTCCTGAAGCCCGCCGAGACGACCCCCCTCTCCGCGCTGTTCTTCGCGGACATCTGCCGCCAGGCGGGCCTGCCCAAGGGCGTCGTCAACATCATCACCGGCGACGGCCGCGCCGGTGCCGCGCTCATCGCGCACCCGGACGTCAACAAGGTCGCCTTCACGGGGTCCACCGCCGTCGGCAAGCAGATCGCGCGCACGGTCGCGGGCACCCGCAAGAAGGTGACCCTCGAACTGGGCGGCAAGGGCGCCAACATCGTCTTCGACGACGCCCCGATCGATCAGGCCGTCGAGGGCATCGTCAACGGCATCTTCTTCAACCAGGGCCAGGTCTGCTGCGCGGGCAGCCGCCTCCTGGTCCAGGAGTCGATCCACGACGAACTCCTCGACTCCCTCAAGCGCCGCCTCACCACCCTCCGCCTCGGCGACCCGCTGGACAAGAACACCGACATCGGCGCGATCAACTCCGCCGAGCAGCTGGCCCGGATCACCGCGCTGGCCGACCAGGGCGAGGCGGAGGGCGCCGAGCGCTGGTCCCCGGCCTGCGAACTCCCGGAGAACGGCTACTGGTTCGCCCCGACGCTGTTCACGAAGGTCACCCAGGCGCACACGGTGGCGCGCGACGAGATCTTCGGCCCGGTGCTGTCCGTCCTCACCTTCCGCACCCCGGACGAGGCGGTCGCCAAGGCCAACAACACCCCGTACGGCCTGTCGGCGGGCATCTGGACGGAGAAGGGTTCGCGCATCCTGGCGGTCGCGAACAAGCTCCGCGCGGGTGTCGTCTGGTCCAACACGTTCAACAAGTTCGACCCGACCTCGCCGTTCGGCGGATACAAGGAGTCGGGCTTCGGCCGCGAGGGCGGCCGCCACGGCCTGGAGGCGTACCTCGATGTCTGACGCACGACTTTCCGTACTGAAGACCTACAAGCTGTACGTCGGCGGGAAGTTCCCGCGTTCCGAGAGCGGCCGGGTGTACGAGGTGACGGACTCGAAGCAGAACTGGCTGGCCAACGCCCCCCTCTCCTCCCGCAAGGACGCCCGTGACGCGGTGGTCGCCGCGCGGAAGGCGTTCGGCGGCTGGTCGGGCGCTACGGCGTACAACCGGGGCCAGATCCTCTACCGCGTCGCGGAGATGCTGGAGGGCCGCAGGGACCAGTACGTCCGTGAGGTGGCGGCCGCCGAGGGCCTGTCGAAGTCGAAGGCCGCCGAGCAGGTGGACGCGGCGATCGACCGCTGGGTCTGGTACGCGGGCTGGACCGACAAGATCGCCCAGGTGGTCGGCGGCGGCAACCCGGTCGCGGGCCCGTACTTCAACCTGTCCTCCCCGGAACCGACGGGCGTGGTCGCGGTCCTCGCCCCCCAGAAGTCGTCCTTCCTGGGCCTGGTCTCGGTAGTGGCCCCCGTCATCGCCACCGGCAACACGGCGGTCGTGGTGGCATCGGAGAAGTCCCCCCTCCCCGCTCTCTCCCTCGGCGAGGTCCTGGCCACCTCCGACCTCACCGGCGGCGTGGTCAACATCCTCTCCGGCCGCACGGCGGAGATCGCCACCCCGCTCGCCGCGCACATGGACGTGAACGCGATCGACCTCGCGGGCGCGGACGAGACCCTGGCGAAGGAACTGGAGATCGCGGCGGCCGACAACCTCAAGCGCGTCCTCCGTCCACAGCCTGTGGACAACTGGTCGGCCACCCCCGGCACGGACCGCATGACAGCCTTCCTCGAAACCAAGACGGTCTGGCACCCGACCGGCTCCCTGGGCGCGTCGGGCTCCGCGTACTGACGCGCCACCAGGTCCCCCGTCCCCGCCAGGACGGGGGACCTGACGGCCAGCTGCCGGGAAGGGAACGGAATCCCCTTTCCGGCAGCTCAGGGCGGTTGAATGCTCAGGTGACGAACTGGGCACAGATGTACGACTCCTACGGGGACGTCGATCGCGTTCCCGAACTCCTGGCACGGGCCGAGCACGAGGACGACGCCGCGGCGTGGGACGAGTTGGGCTACCGGCTGAACCTCGAGTCCGACTTGGTGTTCCCCGCCAGCTTCGCCGCACTGCCCCGTCTGGTGCGTCTGGCGGCGGGAAATTCCCGGGCGCGTGAGCTGGCGGGGGCGATCGTCCGGTGCGGGGCAGGAGATCATGGCTGCGACGAGTTGCTGGCAGCCTGTGCCGACGCGATCGCGGAGTTCCGGGGGTTACTCAATCGGCACCTGCGTTCACGGCCGGACGACTACCTCGCGGCCTTCCGTGACCTGATCGCAGCCGATGGGCAATATCACTGGAGCGCGGTCCTGGGCGACTTCTCGGACGACTTCTACGAGGTCGCGTGCCCTCACTGCGCTGTAGAGGTGACGATCGCCATCGGTGGGTACGGACACTATTCAGCGATCCGGGACTGGAACCTGGGCGACGTGGACCGACGGGACCTGAAGCCGGCACCCTCAGAGATGATCTCCGGCACCGGTCGTCGGATGCACGAGATCGCCGTCCGCGACGGGCAATCCAGGCTCGCCGACGGAATCGCCCACCTCTTCGGCCAGGCCGAATGCCCCCGCTGTGCCGGCGTCTTCGTCATCGCGGATGAGTACGAGTCCGCCAATCGCCCTCCTGTCTGAGCTGCGCGACCTCACTCCGGTCACGACCAGTCGGCTACAACTCACGCACGGAACGGGCCGGATTCCGGCGACGTCGTTACGCACGACACGGCCACTGGTCTGGTCGACATCGCTGCCGAGACCGAACCGCGTGATATCTACGCCGAGTCCACGTTCAAGGATGATGCCGAGCCGTCGTTCCGCTGTACCCAGTACACCGGCCACGGGGCGCCACGTCCCCGAACTGCTCGACGACCCGGCGACGGCCCTGGAGCTCGGCTGCGGCCGCCCGGAGATGCGGAACAGCACGTCAAAGTGAGGCAGGAGGCACGCGGCCTGGGATACCCGAGCCTTTTCCGGGCTGGCCGCTCCGGTTCCGATCCGCTTCGGCCTGGCCCTCGCCCCCGGCGGGACCCGGGTGGTCACCGTCTCGGTCAACGCCGTCGAAAGCGCACCTTCCTCATACGGACGAAGAACACCGCGATGAGGAACATCAGGAGGCTCGACAGCACGAGCCCACCCGCGACGGCCAGAAACACTCGCACAGTCGATTACCCCCAGGAAGGTCGACGCACCGCCGGGAAAACGACGTAGGCGAGCGCAGCGGCTGTGAACAGTACGCCGGTCACCACCCATTGGGTGGGGGTGACCTCCAGGTCCATGATGACGGCCCACCAGTAGTGGCCCGGCTCGCCGACCCGGTACCCGAACAGCATGCTGCACAGGGTCAATGCAAGGGAAGGGAGCCACACGGCATGCGCATGCACGTAGTGCAGGGTCACCAGGCTGAGCGCCGTATGAAGCAGCACGTTGCGCGCGGTGGGTTGCCAGGTCACTTCCGGGCCGGTCACCTGCGCGACATTGGCGGCGAGTACAGCGAGACACGTCCACGCAGTCACCCATCCCGCCCGGGCCAGAACGGATCGCGGAGGGTCGGGGAGGGGGAGCCGCGCCGTGTTGTCCGTGGCGATGGCCGCCCCCATACCGGCCAGGGCTGGCAGCAGCAGGAGGAGGGAGACGGGGCTGTCGAACAGGAACAGGCCCACGCCGGACACCGTCACCTGGCTGCCGCACAAGGAGACCAAGGCCACCATGGCCAGCAGAACCCGTGCGGGCCTGACGGCATGCACTGCCGACCAGGCCTGCACGACCGGCATCTTCCTCACGTGCTTCCGTCCAGGTCACACCGCGCGAAGTCCGCCTTGATGTCCCGTACCTGCTCAGCGTCGAGGATCTTCACAGGCACCGGAAAGTCCTGCAAATCCATCTTCACGTCCATCAGGGTCATCCACGTCGCGTACAGCGACAGGTTCCGCTCCCAGTACCCGTCGCTCGGAGGTTCCTCCCCGTACAGTGCTGCGCAGTGCTGCGGAGTGACGATTTCTGTCACCAACTCGTCGAGGGAGAGCTCCCCAGTCTCGTACGTGTCCGCGGGTATCTGCAGACCGGCGGTTCCCGTACCGGGTGCCGGCCGGTAGGTGCGGCTCATCTCCTCCACCTTGTCCGGAATCAGAGCGTCATAGCCGGCGTCCCTCGCCGCATCGACCATGTCACGGAACTGGCTGTTCACGGTCCCGGCGAACCGAGAGTGCTCCGCGAAAAGACAGACCTGCGGGCTGCTCCCTACACAATCCTGTGGTGTCTGCGGGGCCATTTGGAGCCGCTGTGCCGGCAGGACGAGCGAGGTCGAGGCGAGAACGGCCACCGTGACGGCGGCCAGACCGCTTCCGGCGCCAGTGGGAACCCGGACACCCGAACGCATCCGCAATGGCAGAAGCAACATCGCGGCCGCCGTGGCCGGCAGCACCACCGCCTGGCCGAGCAGATATCCCCCGTCGTACGTCAACCCGAGCCGGGACACCGTCGCTCCGCCGAACGTGAGGAGTTGGAAATTTTCCTGGGCGCCCGCTCCGCTTCCCTCACCCAGCAGATAAAACAGGACGAAGGCGCCGGCCGCCGCAGACAGCCCGGCTACCACCGGCGGCGCGAACCGTCCGATCGCCGATCCCAGGGCGACATACCAGGCGATGGCCAGACACTGCACGAGGGCGGCGAGAACCATCCAGCCCCACCCCACTTCAGGGTTCTGGACGCCGCCGGTCACCAGGGCGATGACAATGGCGAGCAGGTGAACCGCAGCGGCTGGTACGGCGCACCATGCGGCGGCCCGCAGATAGGGCAGACGCAGCCGGGCGACCGACACGACCAGGTGGATGTTGCCCGGACGGGACAGCCGAGACGCGTCCACCGCTGCCGCCCCCGCGTACACCGGGCCGAGAATGAACAGCGGGATGGCGAACCAGTCGACCGTCCACAACCCCTCACCACGCCAAGGCATGCCCCGTTGATAGAAGTTGACCACTTCCAGGACAGCAGCTGGCAGAACGACCCAAGGGCCGACGAGCGTGCGCAGTGCATACCGGATTCGCATGATCACGCTGCCCCGTCTTCCATCAGCGTCGCGATGGAACGTTCCAGATCGCTATCCCCCGGCGCACTCGGGTCGGCCTTCTTCTCCAGTTCAGCGACGGTGCCGTCGAAGACCACAGAGCCCTCGCCGAGAACGATGACGCGGTTGGCGAGCCCGCGGACATCCTCCACGAGGTGCGTGGACACGATCACCACACGACCCTCGGAGAGATCGGCGATCGTCCCGCGCAGTGCGACACGCTGCCGCGGATCGAGTCCGACGGTGGGCTCATCGAGTAGAAGGAGCGAGGGGTTGTGCACCAAGGCATGCGCGATTCCGAGGCGACGTGCCATGCCGCCCGACAACGAGCGGATCCGGCTTGTGCGCTTGTCATCGAGGCCGGTCCGGGCAAGGGCCGACGTAACGGACTCCGGCCTGCGCCGGGCGGGGACGCCCTGCAACCATGCCACATAGTGCAGAAACTCTTCGCAGGTGGCGGCGGCCGGCAACTGGGGTTCCTGAGGGAGATAGCCAAGTGAGGAATTGCACTCACCGGATTCCAAGGTGATGGTACCGGATGAAGGTTTCTCCACTCCGGCAGCCAGACGGAAGAATGTGGATTTCCCCGCCCCGTTGGGGCCGACGAGACACGTTACACCGCCAGTTATTTCCATAGACAGCGGACCCAGGCAGAATTCCTCTCCATATCCTTTGGAGACGGCGTTGCATACTAGTCGGCCGGAACTGACGGTCACGGTGCCCTCTTTGCTCTTTTCCCGGGCTGACAGCGGATTCAATCCGGGCCCGCGCCTCACCGAGAGGGGAAGCGCGGGCCCTGCCATTCTTCGACTCGGCACATCGGGCTCCGAGTCATGGCGTGCGACTGGGTTCAGTACTTCGAGCCCTCGGTGTAGGACGTGCCACTGTGAGTGTCCGGCCGATACGGAATGTCGATGGAGGTTCGGACCGCTCCCCGCGCGTAGTCCGCGTCCCCCGGCACACCGTCGTACGCCTTGTAGTACTTGTAACTGCTGCTGGTGTGATGCTTGGTCTCCGCGGTGGCGTGGTGATACCACTTCTTGTCGCAGGTCGTGTACTTCGGCGCGACGCAGTAACCAGCGTTCGCCTGGGTCTTGAGCTCGACATACACCTTGTGGTTGTCAGCGTTGTGGGCGAGACGGCTGTAGCTGTAGACCTTCGACGTCGTGCCGTTCGAGCCGTTGTAGAGTCGCCACTTCCCGTAGCCATACGCCGTGCTACCGTAAGCGGACTCCTTCAGCGGCGTCGACTTCTTGTTCCAGACGTGATATTCGCCTATCGCATAGGACGCGCCGGCAGTACCGCCGAGCGCGAAAACCGCCAGTGTGCCAGCACCGACCATTCGACGCAGCAGCGCAGAACGTCTTGCCATGCCAATCCCCCTCATCCGGATTCTGGTGGTCAGGCCAGCCGGGTACTGAACAGCCCTTGTGTAGCAGCACACCCGGCTGTCGGGTACGCCCCGAAGACGGGGCAACCGAGAGCGACTCAATCATTTCTTTCGGTGAGGAGGCAAGCATTTATCGAACATCTGAGCTTCACTTGAGGTAGAGACGCCCCGCATGGCGGGGCGAATACCAGCAGCGTCCTTGTGCACTCCCATGGCTGTCCGCGGATCCGGGTGACGGAGCGTGGCCTGACGATCTTGCCCGATCCGCTCAGGGCATGCACCCTGTCACCGCAGGCTTCCGCCGCAATGATTCAAGCGGCCTCGGAGGAGTGCACCCAATGCGAGCAGCACCCAGACGGGGGCAACTGCGTCGAGGTCGCCGACGGTTTCCTCCAAGAACCTGATCTTCGCTACGGGGCGATGCTCAGCCACAAGCCCGCGGCGGGGGAGACACTTGCTCCGGGCCGGGTTCGCCTGGGCCGGGGCATCGGTCGTGGACGCGCCGGGACCGGGCCACATCGGCACGCTGATCGTGCGCACCCGGCCCAGACCGGCCATCGACTCATCCGGCACTCGGGCCCGGCCTGCGGTGCCGCCCCCGCCCTTCCCGTAGCGGCTGCGGCCGGGGAACCGGAGCCGTCGGCGGCGCCTCGTCTCGCGGGTACAGCAGCCGTTGAGCCTCGGCGAGGTTCGCCGCATACCCGTGTGGCTCCCAGGCGTATCCGTTCCACCGCTGGATCACGCGGGGCGCCTCGGGATTGAGGTGTGAGCCCCGGGGGCCGTCGCCGGACACCAGCGAGACGGCCCGAAGGCGTCCGATCTTCGCGTCGCGGCGCTCCGCCCAGTCCGCCAGCGGCTCTTGGCCCATCGTGCTTCCTCCTACGACGGCAGAGTAGTACCCGCATCACGCCACGGGTGCTCGACGGACGGGGCGGACATCACGTCATCTCCCGCGTGATCGTCGCAGTTACGGCGGAAGCGAGGGCACGAGCCGTGGCCACGTTGCAGCGCCCCAGGTCGATCAGCACGAGCGGAGGCGACCCGGCGCAGGAAGCGGCGTCCAGCCCGAGGGACGGCAACGTCACTCCCGCCACCCCGAGCGCGTCACGCAGGTCCTCACACGCCCGTTCGGCATCCTTCACCGTGTCCGTGTCCGTGTCCGTCCGCCACCTGCCTGTCGTCGCCATGTCTGACACTCCGTACGCCGTTGTCGTCGGACGGGTCGGAGCCTCGCGGCCCCGGCCGGCCCGAGTGTTCCCGTCCGCTCGTACCGGGGCTGCCCGCGAGGACCCGGGGAGTCAGAGAACCTCCCCTCTGCTCCGTGCGTTGGCCCGGGCGATTTGGGACCCGCAGCAGTGGCTCCGTCCGCTCCAGGACGCGCAGCGGGTGCACGTCGGCGGGCTGCGCCGTCCACTCGATTCCGCCGCCCTCGGGGCGCAGCCATACGAGCCCGTCCTGGTGGTCCATGACGATCCCGCGCACGTCCTGCCGTACGTCCTGGGCGAGTTCACCGACCGGGAGCCTGGTCTCACCTGGTGCGGTCTGCTGCCGCTGGTCACTGTTCACACCTCAAGCGTCATGGTGAGCGGCGGCCACCGACCAGGGTGACGGTGTTCCCAACCGGGTCGCGGAACAGCCACCACCTGCAGATTCTGACCATCCGCACCCAAAATGTCACCCAACGCAACTACCGTTGGCGGAGTCCCGTTCCCCTGGGAACGCGGAACGGGCCAGCACGCCGACACGGCCCACCGCAAGGGAGCACCGACCACCTTGACTTCCTCCCCCTCCTGAAGGAGGGGGATTCCTACGGCTCGCGCCGTGGGGTTTCTGCTTCATCGCCGACTGCCCGCCCGGAGTACTCCGTTGAGGTCTTACACCAGCTCCACAGACAGACGCCGTCAGCCCGACGGCCAGAATGT
>NZ_JBITRU010000001.1:275893-449649 GCF_044540255.1 Streptomyces sp. NPDC086080 | reverse complement strand
CGTCGCCTTGGTGAGCCATTACCTCACCAACTAGCTGATAGGCCGCGGGCTCATCCTGCACCGCCGGAGCTTTCGACCCTCACAGATGCCCGTGAAGGTCAGTATCCGGTATTAGACCCCGTTTCCAGGGCTTGTCCCAGAGTGCAGGGCAGATTGCCCACGTGTTACTCACCCGTTCGCCACTAATCCCCACCGAAGTGGTTCATCGTTCGACTTGCATGTGTTAAGCACGCCGCCAGCGTTCGTCCTGAGCCAGGATCAAACTCTCCGTGAATGTTTTCCCGACTGTGTCCGATTAAAGACTGCGGGACGACACACACGAGAGCGGAACCACCGGAGGAATAATCCGATGGTTCACAGCGTCCTCGCTGTGTTTTCTTCAAAGGAACCTCGACCATCCGAAACCGGATGGACGGGGTATCAACATATCTGGCGTTGACTTTTGGCACGCTGTTGAGTTCTCAAGGAACGGACGCTTCCTTTGTACTCACCCTCTCGGGCTTTCCTCCGGGCTTCCCTTCGGTCTTGCGTTTCCGACTCTATCAGTGTTTTTCCGTCTCCCTGACCACCGTCCTGCAGACATGCAGGAAGTGACCCCGAGATAGGATCTGCCGAGTTGGATTGCTGCTGGGTGAGGATGCTGAGCGCACCGCTCATCCCCGAGCAGGAGTATGACTCTACACGGGGTCGCGGATCGCAGGCAAATCGATTAGCGTGGGTGGTCTAGACCTCTTGTCTAGACCACGGATCTGGACCTGTCCCCCGGAACCGGTACGTCTTCTGACATACCCTGCTGAACAGCACGCCGGAGACAGCCAGTGACGGCGCTCGTACAGATCTCCACTCATTGGGAGGCTTCCCATGACCACCGTGACGTCCCCGCTCGCAGGGCGGGCCATCGGACTGGCGTCCGTGCCCGATCCGGTCTTCTCCGGGGCCATGGTCGGCCCGGGGACGGCTGTCGACCCCGTGCGTGAGGCCTCCGAGGCCGTTTCCCCTGTCGACGGTGTGATCGTCTCTCTGCACCCGCACGCATTCGTCGTCGTCGACGCGAGCGGGCACGGCGTGCTCACCCACCTTGGTATCGACACCGTTCAGCTGAACGGCGAGGGCTTCGAACTGCTCGTCAACAAGGGTGACACCGTGACACGTGGTCAGAGCATCGTGCGCTGGAATCCGGCCGCCGTGGAGGCTGCCGGCAAGTCCCCGGTGTGCCCGGTGATCGCCCTGGAAGCCACGGCGGACGCCCTCTCCGAGCTTCGCGACAGCGGCGATGTGAAGGCCGGCGACAGTCTCTTCCTCTGGAAGTGACCCGGAGCCGTCCCGGACGGCCACCAGGACAACCAACGCGGCGGCTGGTCCCGCCGCACTAGCGGAGACGGGTGAGATGGAGACAACGCTGCGAGGCGTCGGTGTCAGCCACGGTGTGGCGATAGGCGAGGTCCGGCATATGGGGACGGCGGTGCTCGAGCCGCCGGCCAAGCAGATTCCCGTGGAGGAGGCGGAGCGCGAACAGGGTCGCGCCCGCCAGGCCGTGGAAGCGGTGGCAGC
Organism: Streptomyces sp. NPDC086080; assembly: GCF_044540255.1. Lineage (NCBI taxonomy): Bacteria > Bacillati > Actinomycetota > Actinomycetes > Kitasatosporales > Streptomycetaceae > Streptomyces > Streptomyces sp. NPDC086080. Next base: position 448,098 of record NZ_JBITRU010000001.1, on the reverse strand, counting down.
CGATCTGATGGCGCGCGGAAACCTTGCCGGGGGCGAGGCCCAGGCGGTGCTCGAAGCGCAGGCCATGATGGCCCAGGACCCCGAGCTGCTGGCCGACGTGGAGCGGCGGATCGCCGTCGGCAGCACAGCCGAGCGTGCGGTGTACGACGCGTTCGCCTCCTACCGCGAGCTGCTGGCGAACGCCGGCGAGTATCTGGCGGGCCGGGTGGCCGACCTCGACGACGTGCGGAACCGTATCGTCGCCCGGCTGCTCGGGGTGCCGATGCCCGGCGTACCGGACAGTGACCAGCCGTATGTCCTGGTCGCCCGTGATCTCGCTCCCGCCGACACGGCACTGCTCGACCCGACTCTGGTGCTCGGTTTTGTCACCGAGGAGGGCGGGCCCACCAGCCACAGCGCGATCCTGGCCCGCGCGCTCGGTGTCCCCGCCGTGGTCGCCCTGCCGGGTGCCGGTGAGATCGCCGAGGGCTCACTGATAGCGGTCGACGGCAGCACCGGAGAGATCTTCCTGAACCCGAGCGACGAGAAGAAGGCACGGCTCGAGGCCGCGGCGGCCGAGCGCAGGGCGGCACTGGCGTCGTCGACCGGCCCGGGTGCGACCGCCGACGGTCACAAGGTGCCGCTGCTGGCGAACATCGGCGGCCCGGCGGACGTGGCGGCAGCCGTCGAGGCGGGTGCGGAGGGCGTCGGTCTCTTCCGTACCGAGTTCCTGTTCCTGGATGACAGTGAGAACGCTCCTTCCGAGGAGAAGCAGGTCACGGCGTACCGGCAGGTTCTCGAGGCGTTCCCCGAGGGCCGGGTCGTCGTGCGGGTGCTGGACGCGGGCGCGGACAAGCCGCTGGACTTCCTCACCCCGGCGGACGAGCCGAATCCGGCGCTGGGCGTGCGCGGTCTGCGGACGCTGCTGGACCACCCCGCGGTACTGCACACCCAGTTGACGGCGCTGGCCAGGGCCGCGGAGGGGCTGCCCGTGCACCTCGAGGTCATGGCCCCGATGGTGGCGGACCGGGCCGATGCCAGGGCCTTCGCGGACGCGTGCCGGGAGGCGGGGCTACGGGCGAAGTTCGGCGCCATGGTCGAGATCCCGTCGGCCGCGCTGCGGGCGCGCTCGGTCCTGCAGGAGGTGGAGTTCCTTTCGCTGGGCACGAACGACCTCGCGCAGTACACGTTTGCCGCGGACCGTCAGGTGGGTGCGGTCTCCCGGCTGCAGGACCCCTGGCAGCCCGCGCTCCTCGATCTGGTGGCGCTGTCCGCCGAGGCGGCACGGGCCGAGGGCAAGAGCTGTGGTGTCTGTGGTGAGGCCGCTTCCGATCCACTGCTGGCCTGTGTGCTGACGGGTCTGGGTGTCACCTCTCTCTCCATGGGCGCGGCGTCTCTTCCGTATGTGCGGGCGTCCTTGGCGAAGTTCACGCTGGCGCAGTGCGAGCGGGCCGCGGCGGCCGCGCGGGCGGCGGACAGTGCCGAGGATGCCCGCGCCGCCGCTCAGGCGGTGCTGTCGGGCGAGTAGCCGGATCGCGATCGGCTTCCCGAGGGGCGTTCCACTCGAGGTGGAACGCCCCTCGGGCGTTGCGCGGCTCAGTGATCGTGGGCCCTGCTCGGGCCGCCCTCCTCTCCCAGGTCGGGTGGCTCGCAGTAGTCGACGTTGGACTCCGGAGCGATGAGGTCTCCGGATTCCGCGTCCGTGCAGTAGGCGTCGAAGACCTCTCCGGCGGTCAGGGGTTCGAGACCGTAGGCGCGCACGCGCCAGCCTTGGACGCGGTCCGGCGTGCCGGGTGTGCTGGTCCGCATGACGAGTCCGCCGGGGCTCGCGGTGGCGAGGCCGACGGCCAGGACGGTGGTGAACTCCAGGGCTTCGGACTTGTCAAGCTCCATGTGACCGGAGAGGTCGTCGGCGTGCAGGACGGCGACGAGCGTTTCGGGTGCTCCGGCGACGCTGCAGACGAGGTGCCGCTCGCCGGGTGGCGCCGTGTCGAGAATCCGCACGAGGAGGTGCGAGGCGCGGGTGAAGGCGGCGCGGCCCAGATCCTCGCCGCAGGAGACGCAGGCGCCGAGGCGGGCGAGGAGTGTGGTCGCGTACTCCCACGTCGCCTGGCGGACGGCCTCGTCGACGAGGGTGGGCAGGAGGTCGGCGAGCGGCCGGCCGTCGTAGGGGACCGTGGGCCCGGTGGAGGCGAGTTCGGCGGTGAACCGGTTGCGGCTGGTTCGGCTGTCGGGGTCGAGGCCCGTTCGCTCGCAGAAATCGGCGTAGTCCGCGGGGTCGAAGAGGGCCACGGTGGTGTGTCCGCCCTGGAGGGCGCGTGTCCTGAGGACGGCTTCCATCTGCTGGAGGTAGATGGTGTGGTCGTCGAAGACGAAGCTGCGGTAGCGCCGCATGGCGCGGAAGTCGTGTTCGTCGGTCAGCACGCCGATGGTGCCGGTGATTTCGCGGCGCAGGACGCGTCGCAGGGTTCGGTGATCGGTGGACGCCATGTCTCCCCCTCTGCACGGTCGATCAATGCTCACTCACAGTAATCGGAGGCACTGACAACGGGGGAGACGATGGCGTATCCGGAGGCGGCCGATGCGGGTTCAGGCGCGGGTGCGGCCGAGGTCCTCGTAGAAGGCGAGCAGGTCGAGGTTGTCGATGGAGCCGGGGTTGACCGCCTTGGCCAGGGGTGTGCCCTGGAGGAGGCGCTTGACCGGGACCTCGATGCGTTTGCCGGTGAGGGTGTGCGGAACGCCGGGCACCTCGATGATCTCGTCGGGGATGTGGCGCGGTGAGAGTTGTTCGCGGATGGTCCGCTTGATGCGGCTGCGCAGGTCCTCGTCCAGGGTGGCGCCGGGGGCCAGGTGGACGAAGAGGGGCATCCAGTAGCCGCCGTCGGGCTGCTCGACGCCGATGACGAGGGATTCCCTGATCTCCGGGAGGCGCTCCACGGCTTCGTAGATGTCGGCCGAGCCCATCCGGACGCCCTGGCGGTTGAGGGTGGAGTCGGAGCGGCCGTGAATGACGACCGAGCCCCTCGAGGTGATGGTGATCCAGTCGCCGTGCCGCCAGACACCGGGGTAGGTGTCGAAGTAGCTGTCGTGGTACCGGCTGCCATCGGGGTCGTTCCAGAAGCGGATCGGCATGGAGGGCATCGGGTTGGTGACGACGAGTTCGCCGACCTCGTCGGTCAGGGGCTTGCCGCTCGGGTCCCAGGACTGCAGGTCGGTGCCGAGACCGGGGGCCTGGAGCTCGCCGATATGGACGGGGAGGGTCGGTACGGCACCGGCGAAACAGGAGCACACGTCCGTGCCGCCGCTGACGGAGGCGATCCAGAGATCGTCGCGGACCTCGTCGTGCAGCCAGCGGAAGCCGTCGGGGGGCAGGGGGGAGCCGGTGGTCGCGACACACTTGACGGCGGAGAGGTCGAAGTCCCGCGAGGGGTGCACACCCGCCTTGCGGCAGGCCATGACGTACGCGGCGGAGGTGCCGTAGAGGGTGGCTCGGGTGCGCTCGGCGATCCGCCACTGGGCCCCCGTGTCGGGGTAGCCGGGGCTGCCGTCGTACAGGACGATCGTCGTTCCGGTGAGGAGGCCGGAGACGAGGAAGTTCCACATCATCCAGCCGGTCGACGTGTACCAGAAGAAGCGGTCCTCGGGACCCAGGTCGCAGTGGAGTCCGAGTTGCTTGAGGTGCTCGACGAGGATGCCGCCCTGGGACTGGACGATCGCCTTGGGCAGGCCGGTGGTGCCGGAGGAGTAGAGCACCCACAGGGGGTGGTCGAAGGGCACCTGCTCGAAGACCGGCTCGGTGTCCGCGGAGGTGAGGGCGGACCAGTCGAGTGCGCCGTCGGGTGCCTCGGTGCCGAGCAGGGGGATATGGACAACGGCGCGCAGGGTGGGCAGGTCAGCGCGCAGTTCGGCGACGACGTCGCGGCGGTCGTGTTCCTTGCCGCCGTAGCGGTAGCCGTCGACGGTGAACAGGACGACGGGTTCGACCTGCTGGAAGCGGTCGAGGACGCTGCGGGCTCCGAAGTCGGGGGCGCAGGAGGTCCACACGCCGCCCACGGCCGCCGTGGCGAGGAGGGCGACGACCGCCTGGGGGATGTTCGGCAGATAGCCGCTGACCCGGTCGCCGGGGCGTACGCCGAGGGAGCGCAGTTCGGCGGCGAGGGAGCCGACCTGGCGGCGCAGCTCGGCCCAGGTGACGGGGGTCGGATCGTGGGTCTCGTCCACGTACAGCAGGGCCGGTTCGTCCGCGCGGGACTCGGCCGCGCGCAGGGCGTGCTCGGCGTAGTTCAGCGTCGCTCCGGGGAACCACTGGGCGCCGGGCATCGAGCGGTCGCCCAGCACGCGCGTGTACGGCGTCGAGAAGCGGACGTCGAACCATTCCGTGACCGCTTGCCAAAAGGTGTCCAGTTCCTCCACCGACCAGCGGTGGAGCGCCGCGTAGCCGCCCTCGGCGGGGGCGTTGTGGTGGTCGGCGGCCCAGGTCTGGAACGCGGTGATCCGTGCCTGGGCGATCCGTTCCGGATCCGGCTGCCAGAGCGGCTGGGGGTTCACGGTGGACATGGGGCGGCTCCCGGGCTGTGCGCGTGGTGTGCGTCCTGCGCGCACGGGCTGGGGTGTGCGCGTGACGCGGCTGAGAGGGACGATGCCACGTGATCGACTTCTGCACCAGGGCACCCCCACTCGGTCCGTGTCGTGGAGATGTGGTCCGATCACGGATGAACGGGAGTTGAACGACACCCGCGCGGGGCGTGATCGATGACAGGGTGAGCAGCATGGACGGTCGTGACCTGGTGCGTTCGGTGAGGTCGGTCGGTTCGGCGGGGGCGGCTCAGGGGTTGCGTACCGTACGGGCGGCGTGGCGCAGGCGGTGGGCGGACGCCCGTGGGCTGCCGCCGCGGGGGCCGGTGCGGGCGCGGGTGCCCGGGTCCGTGCGGGCGGTGGAGTTCGGGCCCGGTGGAGGGCTGATCAGGTTCAGCCGCTCGGATCTGCGGATCTTCGTAGCGGTGAACGGGGCCGTTTTCTGGGGCTGGGACGGGACGGCTCCCGAACCGTCGTACGCGCTGGCCGGCCGCTGCCCCGATCCGGATCCACGTGCGGCGCTGGAGCCGGACAAGGACGGTGGCTGGCGTGTGGTGGCCGAGCGCATGACGGTGGTGGTGTCCCGGTACGGGGCGGTGGAGGTGCTCACTCCCGGCGGCGTGTCACTGCGGCGTGATCTGCCGCCGCGCTGGTGGGAACCGGTCGGTGGGGGAACCGCGCGGTGGTCGCAGCGGTCGGAGGTGCCGGCGGACGCCCGCTTCTTCGGTCTCGGAGGGCGCGCGACGGGCCCCCGGCTGCGGGACGGCGCGTACCGCTTGTGGAACACCGGTCCCGATCGTGTCCTCCGGCGCGGCGGCGACCCTGTGTCCGTCACGATGCCGGCGCAGATGGTGGTGGCCGACGCGGGCACTCATCTGGTGTTCCACGACAGTTCGTGGGACGGCTCGGTGACCCTCCGGGAGGGCGAGGAGGGAGCCGGTTCCGGGCACGACCGGGCCGGGACGAGTGAGCTGCGGATGGACGGTGGCCCGCTGCGCTGCTGGGTGATGGTCGGCACTCCCGCGCGGGTGCTGCTCGCCTGGGCGTCGCTCACCGGCGCTCCGGCACTGCCTCCCGCGTGGGCGCTCGGTCACCAGCACGCGTGGTGGGGTGGCGGTGGTGAGGAGGACCTGCGGAGAGTGGTCGATGGCCACCGCGAGCACCGGCTGCCGTTGGACGCCGTACACCTGGGCGCCGGCCACTTGGACTCCCGGCGGGTGTTCACCGTCGACCAGGAGCGGTTCCCGAAGCTGCCGGTCCTCGCGGACGAGCTGCGGCGCGAGGGGATCAGGCTGGTGTCGGTCGTCGGTCCCGCCGTCGGAGCGATACCCGGCAGCCCCGTGTACGACGACGGAGTGAACCGGGACGCCTTCGTGCGGGACGCCTCCGGGGATCTCGTGCGGGGAGTCTCCTGGTCCGGGGACGCCGTCTTTCCGGACTTCACGCACGCGCGCGTGCGCGCGTGGTGGGGCGCGTTGTACGCGGAGCGGCTGGCACAGGGGTTCGCCGGCTTTTGGCACACGCTGGACGAGCCGACCTCGTTCACGGCCTTCGGGGAGCCGACGCTGCCGCGGTCGGCCGGGCACGCGATGGAGGGGCGTGGCGGTGATCATCGCGAGGCGCACAATGTGTACGGGCTGTGCATGGCCTGGGCCGCGTACGAGGGACTGCGGACCCGGGAGCCCCAGGAGCGGCCGTTCGTGGTGACCCGCTCCGGGTGGGCCGGTGTGCAGCGCTACGCGGGGGTGTGGTCGGGCGAGGTGGGGGCGGGCTGGTCCGGGGTGCGGGCGTCGCTGGCGCTGGTGCTCGGTCTGGGGCTGTGCGGGATTCCCTACTCGGGCCCGGATGTCGGCGGCTTCGACGGGGCCCGGTCCCCGGAGCTGTACCTGCGACGGCTCCAGCTGGGGGCCTACCTGCCGTTGTTCCGCACGTGTACCGGTCCGCGTGCGGGCGGCGGGGAACCGTGGGAGCTCGGCGCGGAGGTTCTGGCGCACGCCCGCGCGGCGCTGGTGGAACGACGCCGGCTGTTTCCGTACTTCATGACCCTGGCGCACCTGGCCAGGCGCACCGGAGCACCTTATGTGCGGCCGTTGTGGTGGTCGGCGCCCGAGGAGCGCCTGCTGCGTGACTGTGAGGACGCGTTCCTGCTCGGCGACTGTCTGCTGGTGGCGCCGGTGCTCGGCCCGGGGGTGGACCGGCGGTCCGTCCCGTTGCCGCGCGGGAGGTGGTACGACACGGCGACGGGACAGGCGTACGAGGGGCCGGCCCGCGTCGTGGTCGACGCGCCCCTGGGCCGGATTCCGGTGTTCGCGCGCGGTGGCGCCGTCCTTCCGGTGCGGGGGGAGAACGGTGGTACGGAGCTCGAGGTGTGGGCCCCTGCCCGGGGGCGGACCGGGGGTGGGCTGGTCGTGCCGGATGCCGGCGACGAGTGGGAGGAGCCGGAGATCGAGCGGTACACGGTCCGGTGGTCGGGTGCGCGGATTCTCGTCGAGCGGGAGGGTGAGGACGGTGTCGGTGAGCCGCGCCGGCCGGTGCGTGTGCGTGGGCTGGGCCCGGGTGGGGGTCAGATGTAGCGGCCCTCGAACCACGCCCGTACGGCCATGGTGTGCAGGGGGAAGGCGAGTTCCTCCGGGCGGCGGAGAAGGTGCCGGCCCTCGGTCTCGTCGGTGGGGGCGGAGGGCGGCAGGTCCTGCGCGGAACGTTCCGGCAGGAGCCCGAACAGCAGCAGGTGTCCGTCGGGTGAGCTCATGGCGTCGGCGAGGCGGACGTCGCGGCTCGCCGCTTCGATGCCGGTCTCTTCCCGCAGTTCACGGACGACTGCCTGGCGCCAGTCCTCCCGGTGGTCGATGAAGCCGCCGGGCAGTGCCGTGCCGCCGCGCGCGGGGGCGATGGCGCGGGTGATGACGACCAGGGCGGTACCCCGCGTGTCGTACACGGGCTGGAGGGCCACCGCGACGGGAAGGGGGTTGCGGTAGGCCACGGCGCCGCAGGCCGGGCAGGTGCGGGGCCAGCCGGAGACGCCCTCCCCGTAGGGCGCACCGCAGCTCGAACAGTGGGAGTGCGGCACGGAGTTGGGGGACGGGGCAGGAGTTTCGGGCACGCGCGGGACTGTATCCGATCACGACGGGCGTGTCTCCGGCAGGTCGGTCATGGGCGGTGAGTGACCTGGGGACACCGGGAGCCGCGCGGCGGCCCGTACCCCGGCCGGCGGGAGTACGGGCCGTGTCCGCCCGTCTCCTCAGGTGGTGACGGCCCGTCGGTGCGAGGCCTGTGCCATGGCGTGCTGGACGACGCCGATGAGGACCTCCTTGACCGACTCACGGTCCCGCGCGTCGCATGTCAGCAGCGGTACGTGCGCGTCGAGGTCGAGGGCCCGGCGGATGTCCTGTTCCGGGTAACGGGCCGCGCCGTCGAAGCGGTTGACTCCGACGAGGAACGGTATGGAGCGCCGCTCGAAGTAGTCGATGGCGGCGAAGCAGTCCTGCAGACGCCGGGTGTCGGCGAGGACGACGGCTCCGAGGGCCCCCTCGGACAGTTCGTCCCACATGAACCAGAACCGCTCCTGGCCGGGTGTGCCGAAGAGGTACAGCACCAGGTCCTCGCGGAGCGTGATGCGGCCGAAGTCCATGGCCACGGTCGTGGTGTTCTTCGCCTCCACGCCACTGGTGTCGTCCACCGGGCGTCCGGCCTCGGTGAGGAGTTCCTCGGTGCGCAGCGGCCTGATCTCGCTGACCGCGCCGACGAGCGTGGTCTTCCCCACGCCGAAGCCGCCGGCCACAAGGATCTTGAGCGTGACGGGCTCGACCGGGGGCTTGCCGCGCTCAGAACGCCCGAAGATCATCGATCTCTTCTCCTGCTTGATGGGGTTCGGGCGGCGGGCCGTATCCCCCGCCGCCGGGGGTTTCGATGACGAGTACGTCGTCGGCGCCCAGGTCGGCCGTGTCGCTGCCGGCGAGCCGGGTGACCGTGCCATCGGCTCGTTCGACCCGGTTGGAGCCCAGGGCTCCGGGGGCTCCACCCGCCATGCCGTACGGCGCGATCCTGCGGTGCTGGGACAGCGTGGAGACGGTCATGGGTTCCAGGAAGCGCAGACGGCGCACGGCTCCGTCGCCGCCGGGCCACCGTCCGGAGCCTCCGCTGCCGCGGCGCACCGCGAACTCCTCGAGACGGACGGGCAGTCGCCATTCGAGGATCTCGGGATCGGTGAGCCGGGAGTTGGTCATGTGGGTCTGCACGACGGACGCGCCCGGGAAGCCGTCTCCGGCACCCGAACCGGAGGCCACGGTCTCGTAGTACTGGTGGCGTGCGTTGCCGAAGGTGACGTTGTTCATGGTGCCGGAGCCCTCCGCCTGGACGCCGAGGGCCGCGTAGAGGGCGCCGGTGACGGCCTGGGAGGTCTCCACGTTGCCCGCGACCACGGCGGCCGGCGGTTCGGGCGCCAGCAGGGAGCCGGGCGGGACGATGATCGTCAGCGGGCGCAGGCAGCCGTCGTTGAGCGGGATGTCGTCCGCGACCAGGGTGCGGAAGACGTACAGGACGGCCGCGTTGACGACCGAGAAGGGGGCGTTGAAGTTGGTGGACAGCTGTGCCGACGTACCGGTGAAGTCGATGGTCGCGGCCCGGTTCTCGCGGTCCACCCGGACGCGCACCCGGATGACGGCGCCGGAGTCCGTCTCGTAGGCGTACTCACCGTCGTCGAGGGCGTCGATGACGCGGCGCACCGCCTCCTCGGCGTTGTCCTGGACATGCTTCATATAGGCCTGGACGACATCGAGGCCGAAGTTCTCGATCATGTGACCGACCTCGTCGACCCCCTTGTGGTTGGCGGCGATCTGGGCGCGCAGATCGGCGAGGTTGGTCTCCGGGTTGCGGGAGGGGTGGGGGGCCTCGGTGAGGAGGCGGAAGGTCTCCTCCTCACGGAAGCGTCCGTGCTCGGTGAGCAGCCAGTTGTCGAAGAGGATGCCCTCCTCGTCGATGGTGCGGCTGTCGGCCGGCATGGAGCCGGGGGCGATGCCGCCGATCTCCGCGTGGTGGCCGCGTGAGGCGACATGGAAGAGGACCTTCTGTTCACTCTCCGTGTCGTCGTCGGCAGCGGCGCCGAAGACCGGGGTGATCACGGTGACGTCGGGCAGATGGGTGCCGCCGTGGTACGGATCGTTGACGGCGTAGGTGTCCCCGGGGCGCATGGACGGGCCGCGCCGCCGGATGACCTCTTTCACGCTGGTGCCCATCGAGCCCAGGTGGACGGGGATGTGCGGGGCGTTGGCCACCAGGTTTCCGTCGGGGTCGAAGAGGGCGCAGGAGAAGTCCAGGCGCTCCTTGATGTTGACGGACTGGGCGGTCGACTCGAGGCGGGCGCCCATCTGTTCGGCGATGGACATGAAGAGGTTGTTGAAGACCTCGAGCAGGACCGGGTCGGCCGCTGTGCCGACGTCGGAACTCTGCGTGACCACGGCGCGTTCCATGACCAGATGCCCGTCGTCCCTCACCGTGGCCCGCCAGCCGTCGTCGACGACGGTCGTCGCACCGGACTCGGCGATGATCGCCGGACCGGTGACGGTCTCGCCCGGCGGAAGGTCCTCGCGGCGGCACAGGGGTGCGTCGCGCCAGATTCCGCCGGTGTGGAGGCGGACCGTCCGGGAGGTGGCGGCGCCGTGTCCGGGGAGGGCTTCGGCGGGAGCGAGGGCGGAGAGATCGGGGGGTTCCGTGATGCCGGTGGCTTCGATGGAGAGGGCTTCGACGACGATGGGGCGGTCGAGCGTGAAGGAGTACGTGGCGCGATGACGTTCTTCGAAGGCGCGCCGCATCGTGCCGGGTTCGGTCAGCTCGACGGTGAGGGTGGTGTCGGTGCCGTCGTAGCGCAGCTGGGCGCGGCGGGTGACCTCGATCCGCTCGTCGGGGACGTCCTCGGCGAGGAGTTCGGCACGGGCCGCCGTCTCCAGGTCGTCGGCGATCTTGTGGACGCCGGGCATCGCGTCGGGTCGCAGGGGCGCTTCGACGGAGCGTTCCCGCATGGCCGTGGTGTCGGCGAGACCGATGCCGAGTGCGGACAGGACACCCGCCATGGGCGGGACGAGGACGGTGCGGATACCGAGGGAGTCGGCGACCATGCAGGCGTGCTGGCCGCCCGCGCCGCCGAAGGTGGTGAGCGCGTACCGGGTGATGTCGTGGCCCTTTTGGACGGAGATCCGCTTCACCGCGGCGGCGATGTTGGCGACGGCGATCTGCAGATAGCCCTCCGCGACCTGTTCGGGGGTGCGGTCGTCGCCGGTCCGTTCATGGATCTCGCGGGCGAGGGCGGTGAAGCGGTCCCGGACGACGGCGTCGTCGAGAGGCTCGCCGCCGTCCGGGCCGAACACGGCGGGGAAGTGGGCGGGCTGGATACGGCCGAGCATGACGTTGGCGTCGGTCACGGCGAGCGGGCCGCCGCGCCGGTAGCAGGCGGGGCCCGGTTCCGCGCCCGCCGAATCCGGTCCCACGCGGTAGCGGGATCCGTCGAAGTGGAGGATCGAGCCACCGCCGGCGGCGACGGTGTGGATGTCGAGCATGGGCGCGCGGAGCCGGACTCCGGCGATCTGTGTGGTGAAGACGCGTTCGTACTCACCCGCGAAGTGCGAGACGTCGGTGGAGGTGCCTCCCATGTCGAAACCGATGACGCGGTCGAATCCGGCGATCCGCGACATGCGAGCCATACCGACGATGCCGCCGGCCGGTCCGGAGAGGATGGCGTCCTTGCCGCGGAACTGACCGGCCTCGGTGAGACCACCGTTGGACTGCATGAACATCAGCCGTACGTTCTGGAGTTCGTCGGCGACATGGCGGACGTAGCGGCGCAGTACCGGCGAGAGGTAGGCGTCGACGACGGCCGTGTCGCCACGCGGGACGAGCTTCATCAGAGGGCTGACCTCACTGGACAGCGAGATCTGCGGAAAGCCGATACGGGCGGCCAGCTCCCCGATCCGCTGTTCGTGAGCGGGGTGCAGATGGCTGTGCAGGCAGACCACGGCGACGGACCGGATCCCGTCGTCGTACGCCTGTCGCAGCGGACCGGTCAGGGCGTCCAGGTCGGGGGGACGCAGCACGGTACCGTCGGCGGCGAGGCGTTCGTCCACCTCGACGACCCGTTCGTACAGCAGTTCGGGCAGGTCGATGCGGCGGGCGAAGATGCGGGGGCGGTTCTGGTAGGCGATGCGCAGGGCGTCGCGGAAGCCGCGGGTGATGACCAGCAGGGTTCGTTCGCCCTTGCGTTCGAGAAGGGCGTTGGTGGCGACCGTGGTCCCCATGCGTACGGCGTCGATCGGGGCGTCGGATCCGGCCAGCAGCGCGCGCACGCCGACGACCGCCGCGTCCGTGCCGAAGGCGGCCCCCCGGCTCGCGCCGGAACGGGAATGCTCCGGATCCGGCCGGTCTGACAGCACCTTGTGGGTGAGCAGCCGACCGTCGGGACGCCGCGCGACGATGTCGGTGAAGGTGCCGCCTCGGTCGACCCAGAACTGCCAGCCTGTCACGTCACTACCCCGCTTCCGCGCCGGTCACAGTGCCCGGAGGCCGCTGATCACATCGCGCAGAATACTCTCGTCCGGCAGCTCGGCCGGGGGTACCGGCCGGTTCACATGGACCAATTCACAGTCCACGAGGTCTCCGACGAGGACCCGGATCACTCCGATCGGCAGGTCGAGTTCGGCGGCGAGTTCGGCGACCGTCTGCGAGGTGTCGCGGCACAGCCCGACGATGTCCACGTGCTCCGGGGAAAGGGTGGGGTCATCCTCCGGGTCGTCCGCGTACGGCTCCGCGACGACCACCGCGATCAGGTCCAGGCGGTGCTGGGCCGCACTGGTGGTGCGGCCCCGCGTCATCGCGTACGGACGGACGACCGGTCCGGCTTCGTCGTCGAACCAGTGGCTTCTCCCCTGACCGTCAGCGCTCATGTCCTCTCACTACCCGCCCGAGGACAGATCGGTGCGCGGTGCGGCGCCCAGATGCACACCGACCCGCTTCACCAGCAGCGTCATCTCATAGGCGACCTGACCGACGTCGGAGTCGGCATCCGCGAGGACGGCGAGGCAGCTGCCGTCACCGGCGGCGGTGACGAAGAGGAACGCCTCGTCGAGTTCGACGACGGTCTGGCGCACGTCGCCTGCCTCGAAGTGGCGGCCCACACCTTTGGCGAGACTGTGGAATCCAGAGGCGACGGCGGCCAGGTGCTCGCTGTCCTCCCGGGTCAGTTCCTTCGACGCGCCCGTGGGCAGGCCGTCGCCGGACAGCACGATCGCCTTGCGGATGCTGGCGACGCGGTCCACCAGGTCGTCGAGGAGCCAGTTCAGCTCCCCCCTGTCGCTCTCGGCATGGCCGGTGGCCTTCGGTGCGGTCATCGACCGTCCCCCTTAGTTGTTCGTCGTGGTGCTGTGCCGCTGTCGGCTTCGTCGCCTGCGGCGTTCTCGTCGCGGCCGCGCTGCCAGCCGCGCTGCAGCGAGGCCATGCGGCTGCGTACTTCGTCCGCGTCCCGTTCAACGGGCTCGGCCCTGCTGTCGTTCAGCGGTTCGGCCGCGCGCTTGAGCTGCGGGGCCAGGCTGGCCTGCCGTATCCGCCGGGGCAGTGATCCGGCGACGGGCCCTGCCGCGGCGGGGTCCGGCCCGCCGGGGTTCGCCGGGGAGGCGTCGGGTCCGCTCGCCGCGGTCGCAGGGCTCCGGGTGCGCCGGGGAAGTCCGGCCGGTGAACCGGCTGCGGACGGGCCACTGTGCTCCGCGTCGTCGGCCGTGGGACGGGCGGGGCCTGCGGACCGCCGGCGGGCGGGCAGGGGCGGCGGTGTCTCCGCATCCGGTTCCTCTCGCTCAGGACCGGAGACCGGACGTCCGGCGCGGCGGCGGGCGGGCAGCGGGGACAACGGCTCCGCGGCCGGCCCGTCGTGTCCTGCGGGTTCCACGCCGCGGCGCCGGACGGGCAGCACGGGCGTGGCTCCCGGTTCGGGGCGGGTGGGTGAGACGGCCGTCCTCTCCTCGTCGGCCCGCTCCCCCCGGGCGCCCTGGTCGCGGACCGGACGGCCGTGGGAACTGACCAGCTTGGGGGTCGCCCTGCGGGTGAGCGGGACCGGCGTGCTCGTCCCGTCCTCCGTCTCCGGGGCCTTGGGAGTGCCGGAGTTCCGCCGGTGGGGCTCACGCCCGCGGCCGGGGCGTTCGTCCTTGGTGTCGGAGAGGGAACGGCGGGAGCGGAAGAGCCCGCCGTGCTCGCTCTCCCCGTCGCCCAGGGCGCCGGGGAAGCTCTCCAGGGTGTCCAGGTCGACGGGGGCTTCCAGTTCGACCGGCCCGTCCAGCACCGAGGCGGGCAGTCGGGGCAGTTGTACGGGCACCTGGGAGAGTGCGGCACGGCGGCTCTCCTCGGTTTCCCGGTTCTTGGAGCGCTGGGGCCGGTCGAGGCGGAAGCCGACGCCATTGGTGTCCGGGATGTCGTCCGTCAGCAGTGCGTCGGGGATGAAGACGACCGCCGTGGTACCGCCGTACGGGGAGGGCTGCAGGGAGACCCGGACGTTCTGGCGCTGGGCGAGACGGCTGACCACGAACAGTCCGAGCCGGTCCGTGTCGGAGAGTTCGAACTCCGGGGTTTCCGCCAGCCGGAGGTTGGCGTCCAGGAGCGCGTCGGCCGCCATGCCGAGCCCGCGGTCGTGGATCTCCAGGGTGAAGCCGTTGCCCACGCGCTCGCCCACGACCTGGACGGCGGTGTGCGGCGGGGAGAACACCGTGGCGTTCTCGAGCAGTTCGGCCGTGAGGTGGGTGAGGTCGGCGACCGCCGGTCCGGTGACGGCGACCCTCGGCAGTCGGCGGACCTCGATGCGCTCGTAGTCCTCGACCTCCGCGACCGCGGCGCGTACGACGTCCATGAGCTGCACGGGCTTGCGCCACTGCCGGGAGGGTGCCGCGCCGGAAAGGATCACCAGGCCCTCGGCGTGCCGGCGCATACGGGTGGTCAGGTGGTCCAGGCGGAAGAGGTCGGCGAGTTCCTCGGTGTCCTCGGTCCTGCGCTCCATGGCGTCCAGCAGGGTGAGCTGCTTGTGCAGCAGGACCTGGCTGCGGCGGGCGAGATTGACGAACACCTCGGAGACGCCGGCGCGCAGCTCGGCCTGTTTGACGGCGGCTTCCACGGCCGCGCGCTGCAGGGTGTTGAGGGCCTGGCCGACCTCTCCCATCTCGTTCTTGTCGTACTCCAGACGCGGCACCTCGGTCTCGATGTCGACCTGTTCCCCGGCGGAGAGACGGCGCATCACGCTGGGCAGCCGTACACCGGACGCCTCGTGTGCCTCCAGGCGCAGCTGCCGGAGGTCGCGGATGAGGCCGCGGCCGACGCGTACGGAGAGGAAGAGGGAGACCAGCAGGGCGATGAGTCCGAGCAGACCGGCGACGACTGCCTGGCCGATGACCTCCATGGCGACGGGGCGGACGCGGTCCTGATAGCGGTCGGTGGCCTGGTCGTTGAGGGTGCCGAGCTCGGCGAGCACATGGCCGGCGGCGGTGTCCCAGCTCTTCGCGGTGATCCCGCGCGGCGGTCCGGTGCCGGAGGAGACGGCGGCCTCCTCGCCCACGCGCAGCGGGGCGGACGCCGCGCTCTTCCAGAAGGTCTCGTAGCGGTCGCGTTCGGTCGCGGGCAACTGCGGCAGGCCGACGTCGTACAGCAGCGTGCGCTGGGCGACGAAGTCGGAGATGTCCCGCGCTTCGGCACGGGACATCTCGCCGACGATCAGTGCGGAGCCCAGCAGGGCGTCCTCGCGGGACAGCAGTTCGCGGGCGCGGGCGAGGCTGACGAGGGCGCGGTACTGCTTGTCGAGCTCGGCGTCGTCGACCACGTGCAGATTGGCCAGCAGCACATAGCAGGGGTCGATCAGCCGGTTGTAGAGGTCGAGGGCCTGGGAGCGGTTGACGGTACCGTCCTCGACGCTGCGGCGGAGGGACTCGATGCCGTCGAAGGACTCCAGTACCGCGCTCAGTTCACCGGAGTCTCCGTGCATGGCCTCACGCACATCGGCGTCGTCCGCGCTTCTGCGGACGCTGTCGACGGCTTCGTCGGTGGCGGCCCGGCTGCGCCGGAGGGCGGCGAGTCCGTCGGAGGCGCGGGGGTCGGCGAGATGGACGAGGGTCTGCCGGCGCTCCTGCTGGAGGACGCGCACGGTGTCCTCGACGGGGTAACCGACCTCCTCCATCACCGAGGACACGTCGAACAGATGGCTTGCCTCGCGGCCCGTGAGCGCGGTGGTGAAGGCCCAGATCGTCGTCAGGGACACCAACGGCACGAGAAGCAGCGCCACGATCTTCCGGCGGATGGACTTCCCGCGAAAGCGCATGGCCTCCCCCAGCTCGGCCCCCGGCGACCGGGGGTACACATGTGCGTCAACAAACGGCGCGAGCCTACTACCGCACCGGGGTCAACTCGAAGACGTGTCCGGAAGCTATGGTTCCGTCCCGGTGACGGGGAATCAGGAGTTGTCCGTGCATTGCGGGAGATTGCCTCCCGGATTGCGGGGTGCGCCCGCCCGGCCGATCGCCCGGGCGGGCGGCTCGTGTTGGCCGATTTCTTTCCTGTTCGGGAATCTTCACGACGTGCCGTTCGTCCTTCTCTATGGGAAATGGGGGCGGAATCGGCCACACGAGCCGTGTCCCGTACCCGGGCGGCGTAAAACAACGCAAGCCGGGCAGCCACTGGGGAGTCGGGTCTTCGGACACGGGCAAGCGGTCTGCTGGCGGTGGGGAGTGACACGGTGATGGGCACGGCGGAGCGGCGCGAAGCGCCCGAGGAGGATGCGGCGGTGCGGGTGGCCTCCCGGCCGGACGCAGGTGGGCCGGGTCGCGGCATACCCGCGGCCGGGAGTGTGCCGACCGGCAAGCCGGTCGCCGCGGCGACCGCGCCCCGGGCGGCGCGGGTGGGCAGGGTCGGCGGCGCGGCGCGGAAGACCCCGGGGAACAGCGGTGAGTCAGGCGGTGCCCGCGACCGGGTCGGCTACCGGCCACTGTGGGTCGAGGAGCCGGCCCGGCGACGCCGGCTGCCCGATCCGGTGCGGACGGCGGCCGTGCGGGCGGTGCTCGTCATCGCGGTGACGCTGATTCAGGCCATGGTGGCCTTCCTGTGCACACTGGCCGGGTCCTGGCTGGCGTTCCCCATGGTCATCAGCAGCGTCGTCAGTACCATCCTGGCCACCTGGGCGGCACTGGACGTGTGGGTCACCCGCCAGGTCTGGAACCAGCGCAATGGTGTGGTGTCCATGCCCAGCAGCACGGCGCGGGCCCTGCGCCGCGAGCGGCGCAGGGCCCGCCGCCAGGAGCGGTCCGCTCAGCGCGCGCAGGCACGCATACGCCGGCGCGGCGGAGCCGGGCAGCTGTCGCACTCCTGAGATCACCCGGGCCTCACCGATGCCGTCGGCATGCGGACCCTCGATACGCTGAGGTTTCGTACGGCGCACACGCGAGCGTCCTGCGCCACTGCCCCGACAGACGGTGAGAGAACCGGAACCACGATCCACGCGCGCGAGCCCGGGAGGGACGGGAAGGGCACGACGAGTGCCGTGCAGTCCGTGGACCGCGCCGTGAGCGTGCTGGAGATCCTCGCCCTGCGCGGCGAGGCGGGGGTCACGGAGATCGCCGGCGAGCTGGGCGTGCACAAGTCCACCGCCTTCCGGCTGCTCGCGGTGCTGGAGAACCGCGGTCTGGTGGCCCGGACCCATGACCACGGCACGTACCATCTGGGGGCCGGCGTACTGCGCCTCGCGGGGGCGGCTGCCCTGCGGCTCGACATCTCGCAGGAGGGGGTCCCGGTGTGCCGGGACCTCGCGGACGAACTGGGCGAGACGGTGAACATGGCGGTGCCGGACGAGGACGCGGCCGTCAACATCATGCAGGCCCGCGGCACCGCGTCGGTCACGGCCCAGAACTGGCTCGGCCGGCGCACCCCGCTGCATGCCACGTCCAGCGGCAAGGTGTTCCTGGCCCATATGCCGCCCGCCCTGCGTGAAGACCGCCTCACCCGCCCGCTGCCCCGGTTCACCGACCGTACGATCACGGAGCCCGCTGTGCTGCGCGGTCAGCTGGAGAGGGTCCTCGAGCAGGGGTACGCCGTGACGCGGGAGGAATGGGAACTGGGCCTCGCCGCCGTCGCGGCGCCGGTCCGCTCGCACGACGGCTCGGTGATCGCGGCGATCAGTGTCTCGGGGCCGGTGTACCGGCTGACAGCCCAGCGGCTGCCGCGGTTGGGCGGCCGGACGGCGGCAGCGGCGGCCGAGCTGTCCCGGCGCATGGGCTACGGCTTCCGAGTCGCGGCGGACGACGCCTGATCAGCCACTCGCCGGGGCGGGCCGCTTGAACATGCGGGTCGCGGTGATCTCGCTGTGCGCCTCCTCGGCCGGGTACTGCTGGGGAAGCCCCGGCCGCAGGTGTTCCTCCACGCTGATGTACTTCAGGCCGGCCCGCAGGTCGGCGTCGTTGCGCAGCCGGATGACCAGCGGGAACTCGGCAAGCGCCGTGGTGTCGAACAGACCGGTGGTGTAGAGCAGCTGGACACCGAGTGCGTCGGCGACCGCCCGTTGGAGTTCCAGCAGGTAGGTGGCGTTGGCGCGGCCGATGGGGTTGTCCAGGAACAGCGTGCCGGCGTGCCGCTGCTTGTCCCGTCCGCGGTCGTTGGAGCGCAGGGCAGCCATCGTGCAGTACAACGCGATGGCGGCGGTGAGCAGCTGACCGCCGGAGAACACGTCGCCCATCTGCCCGACGGGCACCCGCTCGGCCCGCAGTACCGCGTCGGGCTTGAGGATCTCGACGGCGACGCCCTTCGGCCGGAGGGCGGCGGCGACCCCGCGCAGCAGCAGGGACATGCCGTCGCGCCGCAGGTCGGAGTTCTTCCTCACGGCCGCCCGGGTCGCCTCGTCGATGACCTCCCCGAGGCGCTCCGTGAGGGTGGCCTGATCGGGTTCCTCGAAGCGGATGCGCAGGAACTCCTGCCCGGACCACTCGCCGAGGCCTTCCGGCAGCCGGGACAGTCTCTGGGCCGAACGGAGAGTGGCGAGGGCGGACTCGACCAGCCCTCGAAGCCGGTCCACGATCGAGTCGCGGTTGCGCTCCAGCTGCTCGAGCTCGTCCGTGAGGACCCGGAGCCGGGGTGCGAAGGCGTCCGCCCACTTCTGGGCGTGCTCGGGCAGCGCGGAAGCGGGCAACTCCCTGATCTGCTGGCGTGCGGGGGTGCGGACCTGCTCGTAGCGCGTGGAGTTCGCATGCCGGACAAGGACGTCGCTCGCCTCGCGAACGGTGGACTCCGCGGCGGACAGGTCGGCGGCGCAGCCGCGCAGGGAGCGGCGGGCCTCGGCGGCGGACTGCCGGGCCTCGTCCCATCGGCCCGGGTAGGGCTCGGGCCGCTCCTGCTCCTCCTCGGGCGCGTGATCGCGCAGCAGGTCGCGGAGCATGGCGGCGATCTCGTCGAAACCGCCGGCCGCGTCCTCGGCGGCGCGGTGGGTGTCGAGAAGTTCGGCATGGGCGTCGCGGGCCTGCTGCGACGCCTCGTCACGAGCGGCGAGCTCGGTGGTCGCGGTCCGCAGCAGTACCTGGGCGTGCTCGGCGTCGCGCGGGATCAGCTCTTCGGGGAGCTCGGTGTGCGCCCCGCCGTCCTGGGGCGCGAGCCGCTCGGCCTCGCCCCGCAGCCGCCCGAGCTGTTCGCTCGCGCCGGACATCCGGGTCTCCAGGAGCTGCACCAGTTCCTCGGCGCGGGCGGCGGCGGCCTGCCGGCTGGGGCCGTCGGAGCCGTCGGGCGACTGGAGCAGTTGCTCCGCGCGGGTGCGGACCTTGTTGCTGAGCCGGTCCAGATCAGCGCGGGCGGCGCTCTCGTCGCTCTCCGCGCGGGCCTGTTCGGCGCGGAGATCGGCGCCGACACCCACCTGCTCGTACAGCTGGGAAGCGGCCCGGTAGGCCTCGCGCAGCGCGGGCAGGGACGCCTGCGGCGCCTGTGTGCCGTCCTCGGGTACGTCGTCGGGGGCGCCCGCGATCTCGGCGCGCTCGGCCCGCAGCGCCCGGGCGGTGCGCCGGGCGTCGTCGGCGGCACGCTGGGCGCCGCGCCGGTCCTCGTCGGCGGCGCGCGCTCGTTCCAGACAGGTCTGGGCGCGTGCCTCCGCCTCGGTCGCGTCGTCGGCCAGCTCCCGCAGCTTGGCCTGCCAGCCTGCCCGTTCGCGCAGCCGGAAGGCGAGTCCCGCCAGGGCGTCGGCCGCGCGCCGGGCCTTCTGCGCGGCCTCCTGCCGCTCGTCACGGACCCGGGTGGCCTCGACGGCGGCTTCCTCGGCCTCCGCTCGTACGGTCCGGGCCTCGGCCAGTTCGGCCTCGGCCTCCTCCGCGAACGCCCGCGCCTCGCGCGCCGCGGCGGCCAGCTCCGTGAGCCGCCCGGCGGGGCAGCCGGTGCGCCAGGAGGCGAGCCGGGCGGCGAGTTCCCGGTCCTTGCCGAGCCGGGCGGCGAGGGCGCGGATCTCCTCGTCCCGCTCGGTCGCCCGGGCGCGCAGCGTCTGGCGCTCCTCGTCGGCGGCGTGTTCGTCGTGCATGGCCGGGTTCGGCGGTACGAGGAAGACGTCACCGGTGTCCGTGCCGGGCGCGGGCGTCGGGGCGAGCAGTGCCGCCGCCGTGCCGACGGCGACGGCGGACCGGGGCAGCAGGGCGGCGTCCCTCAGCGCGTCGCGGGCGCGGAGGTGGGAATCGGGATCGGTGATGATGACGCCGTCGACCAGTTCGGGACGGGCGGCCAGGACGCGCGCGTGGTCGGCCGGGTCGACGGCCTGCGCGAGGTAGCGCCATCCGGGGAGCGCCGGGATGCCGTGCTCGCCGAGGAATTCGACCGTGGCCAGTACGTCCGGGCCGGGCGGGAGCAGACCGCCGTCCCCGAGTGCGCCGAGGATACGGGCGTCGTCCGCGGCGGCGGTCCGCAGGTCGAACAGCTGTCGTTCGGCGGAGGAGACGGCGTCGTCGAGCAGTTCGCGCAGTTCGTCGGCGAAGCGGTCGAGTTCCTCGCCGGTGAGCGCCCCTTCGGCGGAGGAAGGCCCGGCGGCGGAATCAGCCGCGGTGCGTTCGGTGTCCGTGCGTTGTCCCGGTACACCGGCCCGCCGCCCGGCAGAAGCCCCCGGCAGGCTGAGCAGTTCCGCGAGCCGCTGCTCGGCCGCCAGGGTCTCGGCGGTACGGAGTTCGCCCTCGTGGGCGCGCTCGGCCGCCGTGGCCGCATCGGCCGCACGGGCCGCGGTGAGTTCCGCGCGGCTCTCGGCGGCGGCCGCCTCACGTGCGTGCTCCGTGGTCCGGCGGGCCGTCTCACGGGCGGAGTCCCAGGCGGCGACCGCCGTCTTCTCCGCGTCGCTCGCCGCGAGGGCGGCCCTCGCGGGGTCGGCGTCGGGGGCGCTGTCGTCGAGCCAGCCGGCGCGCACGGCTTCGGCGGTCTCCTGTTCGACCTCGGTGAGCCGCTGCCGCAGGTGCCCGATCTCGCTGCGGGCCCGTTGTGCCTCGGTGGCGGCGGCGGTGGCGTCGCGGTGGGCGCCTTCGCCCGTCTCCTGGAGGGCGGAGGAGCGCTCCTCCTCCTCGTTGGCGAGGTTCTCGGCGTTCCTCGCGGCCGCGTGCAGAGCGCGGACCAGGTCGACGGCCGCGTCGGCGCGTGCGGCCAGTGCGGGGGCCGCGTCCCGCTCGGCCTCCTGGATCGCGGCGGACACCCTCGCCGACCGGTCGGCGGCCGCGCGGTGGCGCAGCACGGCCTCGGCGGCCTGCCAGGAGGAGTACAGGGTCCGTGCGTCGGCGAGTTCGCGCTTCTGGGCGGCGGCGGACTTCTCCGCGGCGGCGAGTGCCAGGGAGGCGTTACGGTAGGCGAGTTCGGCGGAGATCAGCGCGCTGTGCTCACGTGCCGACTCGGCGTGGGTGACCGCGTTCGCGGCGGCGGTGACCCGCCCCGCCAGGTCGGCGGCGCGGACGCGTTCCTGTGCGCCGCGCGCGGAGAGACGGCGGGCCAGGGTACGGGTGCGGCGCTCGGCGGCGGTGTGGATCTCCCGCGCGCGGGAGCGGGCCCCGGCGGCCTCGACGATCCGGCCCAGCAGGTCGACGGACCCGGCGGTGAAGTCACGCTCGGCGATCAGTTCGGCGCGCCGGCCCAGCTTGTTTCCGAAGCCGCCGACCAGGTCGGCGAGTCCGTCGGTGTCGCGGGTGTCGGTGACGGCGCGCAGCAGCAGGTCGGTGAAGTCGGAGTCCTTCTTCACCGCGAAGAGGCCGGCGGCCTCGCCCTCGTCGGCGTTCATCTCCCGCTGGTAGCGGAAGAGTTCCGGGTCGAGTCCCAGGTCTGTGAGGTGTTCGGTCCAGCGCTCGTGGATCTCCTCCCAGTGCACCTCGAGGTGCGGGTATGTCCTGCCCGCCTCCATGAGGGCGTCCCGGAAGCCCTTCATCGTGCGGCGTCGTCCCCGCGCGCCGGACTGGCCCTCGGCGGGCCGCGGTACGGCCGTGGACTCGGCGACGGGAAGGTTGTCCAGGCCGAGTCCGGGGCCGGGCCGCAGGGAGTACCAGGTCTCGGCGAACTTCCGCGGGTCACTGGACACCTGGCGGCCGCGCCACTCGCTGACCTTGCCGACGACGACGCACTCCCCGGTCTGCACATGCTGCCACTCGAGCGCCACATGGCCGCAGTCGTCGGCGAGCAGGAACTTGCGCAGCACCCCGGAGCTGGCGCCGCCGAGGGTGTTGCGGTGACCCGGGAGCATCACGGAGAAGATCAGCTTCAGCAGCACCGACTTGCCGCCGCCGTTCTCCAGGAAGAGCACCCCGGCGGGGGCGGGCCGACGCGGCGGGCCGACGGGTTCCTCCTGGAAGAACTCCGCCTGCGCCGGTGCGGGGTCCGGCACGGCGGCGCCGACACCGCGCAGGTCGAGCACGGTGTCGGCGTAGCGCGCACCGGCCGGCCCGATGGAGTAGAGGCGGACCCGGGACAGCTCGTACATGGCGGACTCTCGTGAGGCTTCGTGAGGTGGGGGTTCAGGCGGAGTGGAACGGCAGGCCGGCGTCGGCGACCAGTTCCAGGTCGTCGGTGTCCTCGGGCGGCAGCAGGGTGGGGGTGCCGTCGGTGACGGGGACGACGCCCAGCTCCAGCAGTTCGGCCAGGGCGGCGCCGCCGGCCATGTCGCGGACCTGGAGCTGGTAGCGGGCCGTGGTGCGGTAGGTGCCGCCGTTGTCGTCGCCGGTGCGCTGGAGGAAGCCGGAGTCGGTGAGGAAGCTGACGGCCTTGGCGACGATGCCGGTGGTGGAGCCCGCGAGCCGGCGTGCGTCCTTGGTGGCGCCGGTGGCGCTGCGTCTGGCCCAGATCCGCCAGGCGGACTCCAGCCCGGGGGCGTCGCTGGCCGGGTCGGTGTTCTCGCCCTGTTCGGCGGCCCGCTCCTCCAGCCGGTGGCAGGACTGGCGGACGAACGCGTCGACGCCGTTGACCGTGACGCGGCCGATGTAGCCGTCGTCGGCGAGGTCCTCGGGGCGGGGGAAGGCCGTGGCGGCGACGGCGAGATGGGCGAGTCCGTGGAGGAACCGGTCGCCGCCGTCGGCGGAGGTGCGGCGCGCGTAGTCGCCCATGCGCACGGCGAAGACGGAGTCCTCGGCGGCGGTGACGGCCATACCTGCGCGCGGGGACACCTCCAGCACGATCAGTCCGAGGCCGGTGGCGACGGCGTCCGCGAGCCGCGCGAACGGCGGGTCCTCGCGGTAGCGGCGCAGCAGGTCGGCGTACTCCTGGTCGCGGGCGGGCTGGAGCTTGGGCTGGAGGCCGAAGGCGACGAGCCGCGCGGCGTCGGCGGCGTCGGCGGGGGTGACGGCGGCGTTCGCCGGTGCGGCCGTGGCCTCCGGTTCACTCCACTCGACGTGCTCGGTCACGGTCGGGACTCCTCGTTCGGGGAAGGATCGGTACGGGCCGCCGGCTCGGTCATGCCGCCTCCGTCCGGTCCGCGGCCATGCCCGCCGCGTCCAGCAGGGCCGTGCCGACGATGAGGTCGGCGCCGCCGAACTCGGGATCGTCGAGGTCGGTGCCGTCGTCCACGGCGAACAGCAGCTTGCGTTCGCCCTGACGGTAGGCGGTACCGACCGGCGGGCTGGCGGCGTGGACGGCCAGCAGGGCGACCAGATAGGGCAGCTCGGGGTCCTGGCGGCGGGCTTCGGCGAGCAGGCCGGAGAGCCGGCGCGGTGCGTCGGCCGGCAGGTCCAGCAACTGGGTGGCGGCCGCCAGCTGCTCCTCGCTGAAGCGGCTGTCGTCGGGGGTGGCGATCAGGTCCGGTTCCGGCATCTCGGCGCCGAGGTGTTCCCGCTCCACGGGCGGCGTCAGCAGGATCTCGACGAGATCGGCGACCCGGACGGACACCGGGGTGCGCAGTCCGGTGCCGTGGGTGAAGAAGGCGTCGGTGACCCGGGTCGCCCGCTCGACGGGCAGCGGGAGCAGGGGCGACAGGAGGTGGCCGTAGAGGTCGGTGCCGGAGGTCGGCGTGGGGGTGGCGAAGGCCTGCCGGTCCTGTTCGGCGCGGAACAGCGGGCCGGCTTCCAGCAGCCGGGACTGGAGCTGGGTGTGGCGCCGGATGCAGTCCTTGACGATGTCCACCAGCTCGGCGGCCCGGCGCTTGTGCTCGGGGTCCTCGGACTCGTCGCGGGCCTTGCGGATGTTGGTGAGGATCGCGTTCTCGTGGCGGTAGCGGTCCGCCACGTGGTCGAGGGCCTCGGCGATCATGTCGGGCACGGTGCTGAGCCAGTCCACCGCGCGGACGTTGCGGCGGGTGGCCTCCAGGGCCCGGCGCAGGGTCTCGGAGTACTGCACGGTCCGGTAGCGGGCCTGTTCGGCGGCGAGCTGGGCGTCGGCGAGCCTGCCCCGGCTGATCAGGACCTCCAGCTTGACCTCGGCGGCGATCTGCGCGCTGGTGACATCGGTGTCGAGGGCGCCGACCAGGACGTTGACGGCCTCGTCGGTGGTCCGCAGGTACACCGTGCCACCGGGGCCGGGGACCTCTTCGATCAGCTTGAAGTCGTAGTCGCGGCGCACGTACGTGCCGTCCGCCCCGAACACGCCGTACACCGCGCGGAAGCCGCGGTCGACGCTGCCGACGTTGATCAGGTTCTCCAGCACCCAGCGGGCGACCCGCTCGTGCTCGGCGGCCGGGCGGCGCGGGGCCTGGGCGGCGATGCGCGGGATGAGCCGGGCCACTATCTGGTCGTGGTCGGCGCCCGTGTCGAAGTCCATGTTCAGCGTGACCAGGTCGATGGCGGCGAGGGCGATCTCCGCCATGCCGTACACCGAGTACTCACCGGCCAGGTTGGCCTTGCGCGCGTCCAGGTCGTGCAGCGGCGCGGTGCAGGCGAGCGCGCGCAGCCGCCGCGCCAGCCCTTCGTCGGCGGCCGGGCCCGGCGCGGGCCGCGGCCCCGCGCTGAGCTGGGGCGGAACGCTGTCCGTCGATGCAGGCGAAGTCACGGTGCACAGACTAGGTCCTCGGTCCGACAGCAGCCCAAACGAGGCAGATGGGTCCGTGCGTCACGGTTGTCGCACCACCGCCGGGCACCGCCCGGCGGCCGGGTTCAGCCGCCCTGCCCGTCCTCGCCCACCCGGCGCCGGTACACCTCCACCACCCGTTCCAGCGAGACGTCGAGGTAGGCCGTGAGCAACTGCCCGGCCTTCTCCCGGTCACCGGCCCCAAGGGCTTCGAGAATCTCGACATTTCGCGTGATGTACGGTTCGTGCAGCTTCTTGGGTTCGTCCACCACATGGAACGCGAGCCGCAGTTCGGCGAAGACGCTGCGCATCAGTTCGTCCGTGCGCTCACTGCCGGCGAGCGCCACCAGCTCCCGGTGGAAGTGGATATTGGCCGTACCGACGGCATTCCAGTCACCTTCGCGCGCCGCCCGGCGCCCCTGCTCCACCACCCGGGCGAGCGCGTCCAGCACGTACGGCGGGTCGCCCAGGCCACGCACCACGGCACTCTCGACAAGGCGGCGGGTGCGGTAGATGTCCTCCACGTCCTCGACGGTCAGCACCCGGACGAACACCCCCCGGTTCAGCTCGTGGACGAGCAGCCGTTCGTGCGTGAGCAGCCGGAACGCCTCGCGCAGCGTGTTGCGGGAGATCCCGAGCGCGCCCCCGATGCTGTCCTCCGGCAGCCGGGTCCCGGGCGGGAAGTACCCCTCGGCGATCCGGCTCCTGAGGATGTCCGCGACCCGCTCGGCGGTGCTGGTACGGCCCAACAGGGCGCGGTCGTCGGCCAGTCCGCTCAGCTGCTCCGTCATGCCCGGAATTCAACCGCACGCGGAAGAACGAGACAACACAAGTATTGAAGGATCGTTCAACGATCCTCTACTTTGCTGCACACGGCACGGCTCATCTCCTTCCGCACGCTCCGTCCCCCTCTGCGAGGTGCCCATGAGCACGACCCCTCCACCGAAGGCACTGACCGACGAACCACGCCCCGGGTTACCGGAACACCCGGACGAAGAAGGGGCGTTGGGCTGGCTGCGCGCGCTGGGGCCGCGCGGCCGGCGCGCCTTCGGCGGCGCGTTCGGCGGGTATGCCCTGGACTCCTACGACTACTTCACGCTGCCGCTCACCATGGTCGCGCTGTCCGCGTACTTCGGTCTCGACAGCGGTCGGACCGGCCTGCTGACGACCGTCACCCTGGTGGTCTCCGCGGTCGGCGGCGCCCTCGCCGGCGTGCTGGCGGACCGCGTCGGCCGGGTGAAGGCGCTGCTGCTGACGGTGATCACCTACGCGGTGTTCACCGTGGCCTGCGGATTCGCGCCCAACTTCGAGACACTGCTGGTGTTCCGGGCGCTCCAGGGCCTCGGCTTCGGCGGCGAGTGGGCGGTCGGCGCGATCCTGGTCGCCGAGTACGCGAGCGCCAGACACCGGGGACGCACGCTCGGCGCGGTGCAGAGTTCCTGGGCCGTGGGCTGGGCGCTGGCCGTGATCGTGTACACGATCATCTTCTCGCTGGCCGACGACGACCTGGCCTGGCGCGTGATGTTCTGGACCGGCGCGCTGCCGGCCCTGCTCGTCGTGTGGATACGGCGCAGTGTGCGGGACGCGCCCCGGGCGGCCGCCGCGCGGGAGAAGAGCGCCCGGAGGGGCTCGTTCACGGCGATCTTCCAGCCGGACCGGCCGGGATCGACGGGTCTGCTGCGCACCACACTCTTCGCCGTGCTGCTCTCCACCGGCGTCCAGGGCGGCTACTACACCCTCGCCACCTGGGTGCCGACCTATCTGAAGACGGAGCGCGATCTGTCGGTCGTCGGCACCGGCGGCTATCTGACGTTCCTGATCTCGGGTGCCTTCCTGGGCTACCTGACCGGCGGCTGTCTCACCGACCGGCTGGGCCGCCGGCGCAACATCTGGCTGTTCGCCCTGCTGTCGGCGATCTGCGTCCTGGCGTACACGAACATCCCGAGCGGCGCCAACACCCTGGTCCTGGTGCTCGGTTTCCCGCTGGGGTTCTGCATGTCGGCCATCTTCAGCGGATTCGGCTCCTATCTGAGCGAGCTGTACCCGACGGCCGTGCGCGGCACGGGACAGGGCTTCACGTACAACACCGGACGTGCCGTGGGCGCCGTCTTCCCCACGACGGTCGGCTTCCTGGCCGACAGCTGGGGTGTGGGCGGGGCACTGGTCTTCGGCGCGATCGGCTACGGCCTCGCGGCGCTGGCGCTGCTGGGGCTGCCGGAGACGCGCGGGAAGGAACTGGAGTGAAGCACACCGACGACCGCACGCCGACCGTCGTGACGGACCGCCCTGTGCCCCTCGTCCACGAGCACGCGCGCGGGTGGAGCCCGCGCACGGCGCGCGCCCGCTTCCGGGAGGGACTGGCGGGTCCCACGGCCGGTGTGGCCGCAGGTCACACGCAGGCCAACCTGATCGCGGTGCCCGCCGAATGGGCGTACGACATGCTGCTCTTCTGCCAGCGCAATCCCAAGCCCTGTCCGGTCCTGGACGTCACCGACGCCGGGTCCGTGACCACCGTCCTCGCCCCGGACGCCGACCTGCGCACCGATCTGCCGCGCTACCGCGTGTGGGAACACGGCGAGCCGGTGGACGAGCCGACGGACGTACGGGCGCACTGGCGCGGTGATCTGGTGTCGTTCCTGATCGGCTGCAGCTTCACGTTCGAGTGGGCGCTGACGGCGGCGGGGGTTCCGGTCCGGCACCTGGAGCAGGGACGCAACGTTCCCATGTATGTGACGAGTTGGCGGTGCCGTCCGGCGGGACGGCTGCGTGGGCCGATGGTGGTGTCCATGCGGCCCGTGCCGCCCGGCCGGCTGTCCGCGGCGATCCGGGAGAGCAGCCTGCTGCCCGCGGTGCACGGCGGTCCCGTGCACTGCGGCGACCCGTTCGGGCTGGGCATCGACGACCTCGGCCGGCCGGACTTCGGCGATCCCGTGGACTTCGAGCCGGACGACATCCCGGTGTTCTGGGCCTGCGGGGTCACCCCGCAGGCCGCGGTCATGGCCTCTCGTCCGCCGTTCGCCATCACACACGCACCGGGGCAGATGTTCCTGACCGACGCCCGGGACGAGCAGTTCCGCGTGGCGTGAGGGCCCACTCGACACGAACAGGAGAAACGAACAACCCATGACCCCGATCGATCTGAACGCCGACCTCGGCGAGGGCTTCGGCCGCTGGCAGCTCACCGACGACGAGCGACTGCTGTCCGTCGTCACCAGCGCCAATGTGGCCTGCGGCTTCCACGCGGGGGACGCGGCCACCATGCGCCGGGTGTGCGAGCTCGCGGCCGAGCGCGGGGTACGGATCGGCGCCCAGATCTCCTACCGGGACCTGGCGGGGTTCGGGCGGCGTGCGATGGATGTGCCGCCCGCCGAGCTGGCGGCCGAAGTGGCCTACCAGATCGGCGCCCTGGAGGTGTTCGCCCGCGCGGCGGGCTCCCGCGTGGCGTACGTCAAGCCGCACGGGGCGCTCTACAACCGGGTCGTGGGCGACGAGGAACAGGCCCGGGCGGTCGTCGACGGGGTGGTCCTCGTGGATGCCGGGCTGCCGGTCCTCGGCCTGCCCGGCTCCCGCCTGCTGGAACTGGCCGGGAAGGCGGGCCTGCCGGTGGTGGCGGAGGCGTTCGCCGACCGGGCGTACACGGACGAGGGCACGCTGGTTCCCCGCCATCAGGAGGGCGCCGTGTTCACCGGCCCGGAGTCGGTCGTGGCACGCTCGGTGGATCTGGCCCGCCACGCGGAGGTCGACGCGCAGTCGGGGCGGCGCATCGAGGTACGGGCGCGTTCCCTGTGCCTGCACGGCGACACACCCGGCGCGGTGGACACGGCACGGCGGGTGCGTGCCGCGCTGGAGGCGTCCGGGGTCCGGGTGGAGGCGTTCGTATGAGGGTGGTCCCCGTCGGCGAGGATGCCCTGCTCGTCGAGGTCTCGTCCGGCGCCGAGGCACAGGCGCTCCACGCGGAACTGCTGCGGCGCCGCGCGGAGGGCTCGCTGTCCGTCGGCGAGATCGTCCCCGCCGCCCGCACGGTGCTGCTCGACGGCCTGTCCGAACCCGCCGGGCTGGCCGCGGAGCTGACCGCCCTCGAACTGCCGCCCGTGCCCCCGCCCGCGACGCGGACGGTCGAGATCCCCGTGCGCTACGACGGACCGGATCTGGCCGACGTCGCCGCGCACTGGGGTGTCCCCCCGCGGGAGGTGGCCCGTGTCCACGCGGATGCCGAATTCCGCGTCGCCTTCTGCGGATTCGCGCCTGGCTTCAGTTACCTCACCGGGCTGCCGCCACGCTACGACGTACCCCGCCGGCCGACGCCGCGCACCGCTGTCCCACCCGGGTCGGTGGCGCTGGCGGGGCCCTACACGGGGGTGTATCCGCGTTCCTCACCGGGCGGCTGGCAGCTGATCGGCACCACCGACCTCGTGCTGTGGGATCACGCGCGGGTGCCGGCGGCGCTGCTCTCCCCCGGCACGCGCGTGCGCTTCGTGCCGGCGCCGGCGCCCACAGCCACAGCCACAGCCACAGCCACAGCCACGGAGCCTGCGGCATGACGGACCGTGCGCTCGCCGTCGTACGGGCGGGAGCCCTGACGACGGTTCAGGACCGGGGCCGCCCCGGCCACGCCCACCTGGGCGTACCCCGCTCCGGGGCGCTGGACGGACCGGCGGCGGCGCTCGCCAACCGGCTGACGGGCAACGCACCGGACGCTGCCGTCCTGGAGACGACTCTCGACGGCTGCTCCGTACGTCCACGTTCCACGGTCACGATGGCGGTCACCGGGGCCCCCTGCCCGGTCACCGTGGACGGCGGCCCGGTCGCGTGGGGCGCGCCGGTACGTGTGCGTGCCGGGTCGGTACTGGACGTCGGGCCGGCGGTGTCCGGGGTGCGCGCCTATGTGGCCGTGTCCGGCGGCATCGCCGTCGAGCAGGCACTCGGCAGTCGCTCCACGGACCTGCTCTCCGGGCTCGGCCCGGCCCCCCTCACGGACGGTTCCGTGCTCCCCCTCGGGCGGCCCGGGCATCAGAGCCACGCGCGGGTGGACGTCGCTCCTCAGCCGGCGCCCCCGGCCGAACTCCTGCTGCGCGTCGTCCTGGGCCCGCGCGACGACTGGTTCACCCCGACGGCGGTACGGCTCTTCACGTCGCGCGCCTATCACGTGTCGCCGGCGAGCAACCGCATCGGACTCCGCACGACCGGGCCGGTCCTGGAACGGGCGAAGCGGGCGGAACTCCCCAGCGAGGGCGTGGTGCTGGGGGCTGTCCAGGTACCACCCGACGGCACACCGGTGGTCTTCCTTGCCGACCATCCGACCACCGGGGGCTACCCCGTGATCGCGGTCGTACGCCCCACCGATCTCCCGGCCGCGGCCCAGGCCGTGCCCGGCACCCCGGTCCGCTTCGTCGCGGTGCGCCGCGGCCGTGGCGCGGGGCACGTCCGGCGGATCGGGTCGGAGGAAACCGACGGCTCCCGCGCTCGCCGGTGAGTGGCGGTCCGGCGCGGCCCGCCGCACGCGGAGGAGACGTCGACGCGGGGCCCCGCCGGCACAGCGAGCGTGGGGAATGCCGGCATCCGACGGAAGGGCCGCCGGGAACACCGCCCACGTCTGCCGACTGAGGGACGAGGACAGGCCGGGCCTCGCGTCCCTCCACCCTCCATCCTCCGCCCCCGCCCTCCGCGGGCAGTCGTGCCGCTGGGGCGGCACGGGTGGGCGCGACGGCACCCCGCGAGCGCCGGGCTGCGCGCACACCCCCCGCCCGGCAACGGACGACGGGCACGGTGCCCCGCCGTCGGGTGCGTCACCGACGCCGGCGGGAGCGAGGACGAGGGGGTGCGGCCGCGGTCGACGAGGTGTCGGGCTGCCGGGAGCGCGCAGTGGGCCGCGCCGTCCACCTCGAAGGGAAAGGACTCGGTCACGATGACGACACGCACACCGGTGCTGTCGCCGCACCGGACGTGGCCACGTCACCGTGGATCTTTCCGCGCGGGGCACGCGCCGTGGGCGTCGTCTCCTCCCCCGCGTGGGCCGGACGGCATCCACGCACACCCGACCCGCTGGTCTTGCCGTTGACGCCGCACCTGCGCCGGCCGGTCACACGGCGGTCTCCTCGGGGCCGATCCGGCCGCGAACGGCGGTCTGGACCTCCGCCTCCTCGGCCGGGTCGGCGGCGAGCCTGCGCAGGCGGTCGACGACCCGGGTGTCGCCGGTCTCGGCGTGCCGGGCGGCGATCTCGCGAGTGGTCTCCTCGCAGTCCCACAGGCACTCGACGGCGAAGCCGGCGCCGAAGGACGGGTCGGTCGCGGCGAGGGCACGGGCGGCCCTGCCCCGTAGATGGGAGGAGGCGGTCTCGCGGTAGATGTGGCGGAGTACGGGGGCCGCGCACGCGATGCCGAGCCGTCCGGTGCCGTCCACGAGGGTCCACAGGGTGGGAGCGTCGGGGCCCTCGCCCCGTACGGCCTCCCGGAGCGCGCCGAGGACCAGGTCACGGTCCTGGAGACCGCCCCGGCAGGCGAGGACACGGCCGGCGGCGGCGCCGAGCGGATCCGGCCGGTGGGCCCAGCCGCGCGCCCGGTCGACGGCGGCGAGACTCCTCATGCGTTCGAAGGCGTCGACAGCGGCCTCCACCACAGGCGTGGAGCCGGTGGCCACGGCGCGCTCGATCAGCGCGAGGGCGTCGGGATCGTTGCTGTCGGCGAGGTAGCGCAGGGCGGTGCACCGGGCTCCCTCGGTACCGTCCTCGGCGGCCCGGACGATCTCGGGCCGGTCCTCGGGCCCCGCCACGGCGGACAGACAACGGGCGGCCGGGACATGGAGCGCGGCGCCGCGCTCCATGCCGTGCTGGGCCCATTCGAACACCGCGCGCACGCTCCAGCCGGGGCGCGGTCCGGTGGGGCTCATCTGCCGCTGCCAGCGGTCGAAGCAGCCGGCCTCCTGGGCTCGGCGCACGCGCGTGGCGATGGACTGCCGGGTGTCGTCGGCCCACAGCCGCCAGGGCCGTGGCTCGAAGGCGTCGCGGACGGTGGCGGCCAGCGCGGCCTCGCCCTCGGCGTCGGTGGCGAATCGCGCGAGGACCGGGGCGGCCAGGGCCCTGAGGCCCGCGTCGTCGTCCCGGAGGGCCAGTTCGTCCAGGGCCCAGGCCCAGTTGGTGCCGTGGGCGGCGTACCTGCGCAGGAGCTGGAGGGCGTCCCGCCTGCCGTAGGAGGCGAGGTGTCCGAGGACGGCGAGGGCCAGTCCGGTGCGTGACTCCTCGGTGTCGAGAATGTCCTCGGCGCCGAAGAGGTGGGCCTCGACCGCGTCCAGTTCACCGTGCAGGTCGAGGTAGAGGCGGGCGTAGTAGAGGGAGCGGTTCTCCACCTGCCAGTCGTGGCGCGGGTCGCGCAGCACACAGTCGTTCAGCGCCGCGAGCGCTTCGGGTCGCGGGGCGGTGAGCGCGTGCAGTGTGCCGTCGCCGCGGCCCCGCTGGAGCAGGCCGAGCAGCGTACCGCTGGGCGCTATGACCGGATCGAACATGGGAAACAGCCTCACATCAAGCGTCGACGCAACCGGGGACCTGCATTACCTGGCCGCGTGACAACACGTCGGGGCGCCCGCCGTTTCCTGCTTGCTGTAGACCATCTCTCTGCCTCTCGTCGGTGGCCCATGCGGGCCGCGTCACGGCCCACGCGGTGCGGCAACACCTGCCCAGCCCTCGCGTCCGTGAATCACGTCGCCATGATGACCCGGCGGTCACATCTACCGCGACCGAAATTTCGGCGGCCCCGTACCGCCTCCCCCGTTTTCCTTGTCGTCGCTGGTCGGAGCGGGTCGCTCAGTGCTCGCCGAACAGCTCCAGCAGGTCCGTGCGGGCGAACATCCGGGCCGTGTCGACGGCCGAGGGGGTGCCCGCGGCGGGGTCCGCGCCGCCCTTCAGAAGAACCCGGACCACCTCGGTCTCACCCTTGAAGGCCGCCCCCGCGAGTGGCGTCTGGCCCCGGTCGTTGACGCGGTCGCCGTCGGCGCCGCGCTCCAGCAGTGCGCGCACCGCCTCGGCGTGGCCGTGATAGGCGGCGAGCATCACGAGCGAGTCGCCCCGGTCGTTGGTGAGGTCGGCCGGGACTCCCGCGTCGACGTAGGCCACGAGCTCCTCGGTCCGGCCCCGCCGGGCCAGGTCGAAGATCTTGGTCGCCAGCTCCACGACCTCGGGGTCGGGGGCTTCAGTCATCGCCGGACCGCCTCTCACTGCACATCACGCATCGGGGACAGGACGTACGTCTGCGAGCGGTGCAGAGCCGTACGGGTGAAACGCCAGCGTACTGGCTCGCGCGGCACATGACCCGATGCGCCCGAGGCAATGATCACGACAGGTCGCCCCGAGGACCTTCGACGAGAATCCACCCAGTTGCACCTTTTATCGTATAGATACATTCTGTGATCGTGGAAGCACTCATGGTGACTGCCCCCGTGAACCAGGAGAACAGACATGATCATCTCGATCTCATGCGTGGTGTTGCTCGGCGTCGTCGTCTTCGTCTTCTTCCGCAAGGACGGACTGAAGGTGTCGCACGCTCTGGTGGCCATGCTGTTCGGCTTCTATCTGGCCAGCACGGCCCTCGCGCCCAGTATCAAGGCGGGCGGTGAGAGCCTGGCCGGCCTCCTGGGCGGGTTCAAGTTCTGACCCGCCCCGACCACGCCCCGCCCGCCCGTACGCACCCTCTGGAGACAGCAGTGGCCCGGCGCCCCCTTCCCCGCATTCTGAGCAACGGCAGCGCGCAGCTCGCCCGGAGCCGGGAGCTGGCCAGGACGGCCGCCGACAGCGCGGCGGACGTCCTCCACCCGCTGATCACCATCACGCGCGGTCTGCGCCGACTGGCATCGGCCGGACGGCGCAGGTGGGCCGGCACGCCCAAGGACAGGCGCGGGCCGCTGCTCTTCCTGGTGGCATCGGTGGTGCTGGTCGTGGCGCTCGCGCCGTACGGTCCGCTGCTCGCCGTCATCACCCTGATGGCGGCGGCGGCCTGGCAGGGCCGGGAGCGCACCCCGTCCGTGCCCGACGGACCCGAGGCGTTGCAGGCCCAACGCCTGAAGTCGCTCTACGAAGCCCTGGTGCCGTACTTCTCCACCCCCGAGGACCCGGAACCGCTCTACGCCCACGGCGGCGACTGGACGAAGGCGTTCTCCGAGTACGAGTTCGACGGCACCGGCCGCATCACCGGCCTGGTGATCGGCTACCCCGCCTACTTCACCGACGGCGAACCGGAGTCCCGGGCGCGGATCGAGCATCTGCTCGGCGCCAAATCGGGTCGCGGCCGCGAATACCACTTCGTCTGGGACGAGGAGGGCAACCAGCTCACCGTGCGCGTTCTCGCACCCCTGCCCACGGACATCGCCGCGCAGCCCTTCGTCACGGCCCCCGGCGAGACGGTCCTCGGCTTCACCGACCCCATCCGGGTGCAGCGGACGCTGCCCCTGACCCACGGGGCGCACGGCACGGAGCGGTGCGACGTCCCGCCCGTCGTCTGGCGTACCGGCCTGCGCTCCACCGAGCCCCATCTGCTCGTCGCCGGCCAGCCGGGCAGCGGCGCCTCGACCCTGTTGCGCTCCATCGCCCTGCAGGCCCTCCACCACGGCGATGTGGTGATCGTCGACGGCGGCGGAACGGGCGAGTACGCCTGTCTCACCGGCAGGGACGGCGTGCTCGCCGTCGAGTGCGGGCTGACAGGCGCGCTGACCAGCCTGGAGTGGGCCGCGCACGAGACGGAGCGCCGCCTGATCGCCGCCAACCGTGCCCACCAGGCAGGGGATCCGCCGCCCGAGGACACCAGGCGACCCCTGTGGCTCCTGCTCGACCGGCCGAGCGCCTTCACCCACCTGGCCGCGGCGGACGGCCGCCCGGATCCCCAGTCCCTGCTCCAGACTCCGCTGCGGCACGGCCGCCCGGCGAACGTCACCGTGGTCGTCGCCGAACAGCTCGACAGCCTCGACGCCCTTGCCGAGCCGGTACGGCAGCACACGCGCGCGCGTGTCGTCCTCGGCCCCGCGAAGGCGGAGCAGCTGGCGGCCGTCCTGGGGGCACCACCGCACACCACACCGGTCGACCAGGTGCCACCGGGGCGCGGCTATGCCCGCCTGGGCTCGGGTCCGGTACACCGCCTCCAGGTCCCGGCGACTCCGGACCCGTACGACGACGCGACCAGCGACGCCCACCGGCAGGCGGTCCTCGACCTGTTGCCACCGCGGACGACACCGGCGGACGAGGAGCCGGAGCGGGTGGAATCGGAGGCGCCGGAAGCGGCCGTGATGCTCACGGAGTCCGTTCGCCTGGAGAAGGCGACGACGGAGAAGGTGCCCTCGGGCGCGGTGGCCGCCGACGCGGAGGTCACGGCGGCGAAGGCGACCGCCACCGCGGAGCCGGCCCCCGAAGAGGCCGCGGTCGCGGAGTCGTCCACCTAGGTCCCGCCCGAGCGGGTGTACCGGGCGTTGCGGTGCGGCACGTGCCGTCCCCGGCACGAGCGGCCATGACAGGGCGGCACCGGTGCTGGGCCGCTCGTCCGTCCGGCCACCGCGGCTGGGCCGGCGGTCCCGGTCACGCCACGAACGTGCGAGGGTCCTCGGTACCGGTCGTGCCGCCGGATTCGACGACACGCGCCGCCGCGGCCAGGCGTGCCGCCGCTTCCTCCGCCACGGCGCCGCCCACGGTGAACGGCAGTCGTACGTAGCCCTCGAACGCCCCGTCGACGCCGAAGCGCGGCCCGGACGGCACCCGTACGCCGACCCGCTCTCCCGCCTCCGCCAGCCTCGAGCCGGAGAGACCTCCGGTGCGCACCCACAGCGTGAGCCCGCCCCGCGGCACCTCGAACTCCCAGCCGGGCAGCTCCCGTCGTACCGCGCTCACCAGCTCGTCCCGGTTCTGCCGGGCCTGGGCGCGCCGTACCTCCACCGCCCGCTCCCAGCCGTCCGTGCCGAAAAGCCAGTTCACGGCCAGCTGTTCCAGGACGGGTGTGCCCAGATCGGCGTACGCGCGCGCGGCGACGAGGCTGCGGATCACATCGGGGGCCGCACGGACCCAGCCGATGCGCATCCCCGCCCAGAAGGCCTTGCTCGCCGAGCCGACCGTGATCACCGTGGACCCCGCCGGGTCGAACGCGCACACCGCGCGGGGCATCTCCACGTCCGCGTCGAGCCACAGTTCGCTCATCGTCTCGTCGGCCACCAGCACCGTCCCCGCCGAACGCGCGGCGTCCACCAGCCGGCGCCGCTGGTCCTCGTCGGCGAGCGCACCGGTCGGGTTGTGGAAGTCGGCGACGACATACGCGATCCGGGGCGCCGCCTCACGCAGCACCTGGCGCCAGCGGTCCATGTCCCAGCCGGTCAGGCCCTCGGCCATGGCGACCGGGACGAGCCGGGCGCCTGCCTCCCGCATCAGCTGGAGGATGTTGGCGTAGGACGGCGACTCGACGGCGATGCGCTC
This sequence comes from Streptomyces sp. NPDC086080, assembly GCF_044540255.1. Taxonomy (NCBI): domain Bacteria; kingdom Bacillati; phylum Actinomycetota; class Actinomycetes; order Kitasatosporales; family Streptomycetaceae; genus Streptomyces; species Streptomyces sp. NPDC086080. Next base: position 411,637 of record NZ_JBITRU010000001.1, on the reverse strand, counting down.
ACCGCGTCCGCCGAAGAGGTGGCAGATGGCGTCGATGGCGCCCATCGCGCCGGTCGTCACCATGATCTGCTCGGGCATGGTGGGAATGCCCCGCGCGGTGTAACGGTCCGCGATCGTCGACCGCAGAGCGGGCAGCCCGGCGGGATAGTCGCCGTGGGTGTGCGCGTAGGGCGGCAGTTCCTCCAGCGCGCCCTGGACGGCCCGGGTGAGCCAGGGTTCCGGGGCGGGCAGCGCGGCGCAGCCGAGGTCGATCATCGAGCCGAGGGCCTCGGGCGGCAGTGGTTCAAGTCCCCGCGCGGGGACCGGGTTGCCGGCCGGGACCGCGGTCCAGCTGCCCGCGCCGCGCCGTGACTCGAGAAAGCCCTCGGCGCGCAGCGCCTCGTAGGCGGCGGCGACGGTGGTGCGGCTGACGGACAGGGCGAGCGCCAGCTCCCGCTCGGCGGGCAGCCGCGCGGCGACCGGTACGCGCCCTTCCAGCACCAGCAGCCGGATGCCGTCGGCGAGCGCGCGGTAGGCGGGCGGGCGGCGGGTCCCCGGGCCGGCCGGGCGGTCCTGCTGGGAGTTGAGGAGCCGGGCGAGTTGCGCCGCGCCGACCGCCGAGGTCCACTGCGCCATAGGAATCAGTCCACCTTCCCCGAATTGGCCATGGATGACATGACCACTCACGCCACAGGGTGTCATGCATCGGTCCACTTCCACCACAGGGGGGCACGTTGTGGCCAGGTACTCGTCCCGGCACGGGGATCTCGTACGTCGGCTGTTCCAGCTGTACGCCGGACTGGCCTTGTACGGGGCGAGTTCGGCACTGCTGGTGCGCTCGGGGCTCGGTCTCGAACCGTGGAACGTGCTGCACCAGGGCCTGTCCGAGCGGACCGGGCTGTCGATGGGCGTGGTGCTGACCCTCGTGGGCGCGGCCGTACTGCTGTTGTGGATCCCGCTGCGGCAACGGCCCGGCCTGGGCACGATCTCCAACGTGCTGGTGATCGGCGCGGCCATGGACGCGACCCTGATGGTGGTGCCGGACGCGCACGCCGCGGCCGTACGCGTGCCGCTGCTGGCGGCGGGGATCGTGCTGAACGGGGCGGCGACCGGGCTGTACATCGCGGCGCGCTTCGGCCCGGGGCCGCGCGACGGGCTGATGACGGGACTGCACCGGCGCACGGGGGTGTCGGTCCGTCTGGTCCGTACGGCCATCGAGGTCGCGGTCGTGGTCACCGGCTTCGTTCTCGGCGGAACCGTCGGCGTCGGCACCCTGCTGTACGCGGTGACGATCGGCCCGCTGGCCCAGCTGTTCCTGCGGGTCTTCGCCGTCCCCTCGGCATCCGACGGCAGCCGGGTCGTTGCCACAGGTCAACCGCGGCGCGCGATACTGCGTCCGTGAACCCTCCGATGCGCCACCCCTACCTCGACCATCCCGGCCCCATCGCCTTCGCCCACCGGGGCGGGGCGGCGGACGGCCTGGAGAACACCGTGCGGCAGTTCCGGTGCGCCGTCGAGGCGGGCTACCGGTACATCGAGACCGATGTCCACGCGACGCGTGACGGCCGGCTGGTCGCCTTCCACGACGCCACCCTCGACCGGGTGACGGACGGCGCGGGCCGGATCGCCGACCTGCCCTGGCGCGACGTGGAGCACGCGCGGGTGGCGGGCACGGAACCGGTCCCCCTGTTCGACGAACTCCTGGAGACCTTCCCCGGGGTGCGCTGGAACATCGATGTGAAGGCCGAACCGGCCCTGCTGCCGCTGCTGGACCTGATCGAGCGCACCGGCTCCTGGGACCGGATCTGCCTCGGCTCGTTCTCCGAGGCCCGGGTGGTGCGCGCGCAGCGGCTGGCCGGGCCACGGCTGGCCACCTCGTACGGCACCCGGGGCGTGCTGAATCTGCGGCTGCGGTCCTGGGGTCTGCCGGCCGCGGTGCGCCGGTCGGCCGTCGCCGCGCAGGTTCCCGAGGAGCAGTCGGGCGTCCGGGTGGTGGACCACCGCTTCGTACGGGCCGCACACGCGCGCGGGCTGCGGGTGCATGTGTGGACCGTCAACGAACCCGAGCGGATGCACCGGCTCCTGGACCTCGGAGTCGATGGCATCATGACCGATCACATCGACACACTGCGCAAGGTCATGGAGGACCGCGGCATCTGGGTCTGAGACCGCCGCGCCCCGTCACCTCCGCGCGTTCACGGGGAAGCGAGGGCACGGGTGGACACCGACACCGTGCGGTCACCGGCCAAGGACGAGGCCCATGGCCGGCGGCGCGAGCAGCGCGGCTGGTATTTCTACGACTGGGCCTGCTCCGTGTACTCCACGAGCGTGGTCACCGTCTTCCTCGGCCCCTATCTGACCTCGGTCGCGGAGGCGGCGGCGGACGCGGACGGCTTCGTCCACCCGCTGGGCATACCCGTACGGGCGGGCTCCTTCTTCGCGTACACCATCTCCCTGTCGGTGATCCTGGCCGTGCTGGTGATGCCTCTGGTGGGCGCCGTCGCCGACCGCACGGGCCGCAAGAAGCCCCTGCTCGCGGCCGCCGCGTACACCGGGGCCGCGGCCACGGCGGGCATGTTCTTCCTGGACGGCGAGCGCTATCTGCTCGGCGGTCTGCTGCTGGTCGTCGCGAACGCGGCGCAGTCCGTGGCGATGATGCTCTACAACTCCTATCTGCCGCAGATCGCCCCGCCCGAGGAGCGCGACGCGGTCTCCTCACGCGGATGGGCCTTCGGCTACGCGGCCGGGGCCCTGGTTCTCGTCCTGAACCTCGTCCTCTACACCGGTCACGACAACTTCGGTCTCTCCGAGGGCATGGCGGTGCGCATCTGTCTCGCGTCCGCCGGTCTGTGGTGGGGCGCCTTCGCCCTGGTGCCGTTGCGACGGCTGCGCGACCGTCACGTTCCCGCGCGGGAGGCGGGCACTGCGGGAGAAGGGGCGGCCCTGTCGGGCTTCCGGCAACTCGCGGCGACCATCCGCGACATGCGCCGGCATCCGCTGACGCTGGCCTTCCTGCTGGCCTACCTCGTCTACAACGACGGCATCCAGACGGTGATCTCCCAGGCCTCGGTCTACGGCTCGAAGGAACTGGGGCTCGGACAGTCGACACTCATCGTGGCCGTGCTGCTGGTCCAGGTCCTGGCGGTGGCGGGCGCGCTGGCGCTCGGCCGGCTGGCCCGGCGGTACGGGGCGAAGCGCACGATCCTCGGTTCCCTGGTCGCCTGGACCCTGACCCTGACCGCCGGGTACTTCCTGCCGGCCGGGGCCCCCGCGTGGTTCTTCGTACTGGCCGCCGGCATCGGCCTGGTCCTCGGCGGCAGCCAGGCGCTGTCCCGCTCGCTCTTCTCCCACCTGGTCCCGCCCGGCAAGGAGGCCGAGTACTTCTCGGCCTACGAGGTCAGCGACCGCGGGATGAGCTGGCTCGGGCCGCTGCTGTTCGGGCTCACCTATCAGCTCACGGGCAGCTACCGGGATGCGATCATCTCGCTGGTGGGCTTCTTCGTCCTGGGATTCGCGCTGCTCGCGCGGGTGCCGGTGCGGCGGGCGATCGCCGACGCGGGCAATCCGGTTCCCGAGCGGATTTAGCGCTGGACGCGAAAGGGCTGTAGTGTACGCGTTTGGCCTGCCAGGCGTACCGTTACTGCGCGTCAAAGATGCCGAAACGCTGTGTCACATCTGCTAGCAGATGTGACAAACCGGGCGTCGGTGGGTACTGCAATGGTTGACAAGGCTGCGGCTACGACGGCGACGCAGGGCCCGGAACGGGAATCTTTACCGCCGACCGGACGTTGACCGGATGACGACGACAGCGACACCTGTCCTGTGGGCGACAAGCCCGGGAGGCACGATTCATGAGTGAGCGAGCTCTTCGCGGCACGCGCCTCGTGGTGACCAGCTACGAGACGGACCGCGGCATCGACCTGGCCCCGCGCCAGGCCGTGGAGTACGCATGCGAGAAGGGGCATCGCTTCGAGATGCCCTTCTCGGTCGAGGCGGAGATCCCGCCGGAGTGGGAGTGCAAGGTCTGTGGTGCCCAGGCACTCCTCGTGGACGGCGACGGCCCCGAGGAAAAGAAGGCCAAGCCCGCGCGTACGCATTGGGACATGCTGATGGAGCGGCGCACCCGAGAGGAGCTCGAAGAGGTCCTCGAGGAGCGTCTCGCCGTTCTGCGTTCCGGTGCGATGAACATCGCGGTTCATCCCCGGGACAGCCGAAAGTCGGCTTGATCCCGGCGGGAACCCGGGGCGCCGGCACACACGCACAGCGAGACAGGACCGGGGGCGCCGAACGTATTCGGCGCCCCCGGTCCTGTCTGTGTTCCCTCCCGCCCCGCTGCCGGGACCGCTCAGCGTGTCAGCGGCGGGGGCGGACCCTGTGGGGTGTCTCCCGGCGCCCTCCCGGGCTCGTCGTCGCGGACGACCTCGCCCTGGACGACCTTGCCGTCGGGACGGCGCATACGGGCCTGCTGGAAGGCGTCTCCCAGGGAGCCGTGCGCCGCCGCACGGAGCTTGCGCTCGAAGGTGCGCTCCGCGTATCGGCTCACGGCCTTCTGGACCGGCGGCACCAGCAGAAGCAGCCCCAGCGCGTCCGAGACGAGACCGGGGATGATCAGCAGCAGGCCGCCCAGCATCATCAGGCCGTTGCCCTCGCTGTTCGACCGGGGCCCGGGCGCCACGACGCCGCTCTGCTGCTGCTGCAGTGTCTCCGTGAGGTTCTTGAAAGCCCGTCGGCCGGCCCGCTTGATGACGACCGACCCGAGGACCACACCGGCCACCAGGATCAGGAAGACCACCAGGCCGTTCGACGCCCCGGCGACCATGGTGAGCAGCCAGATCTCCAGAACGAGCCAGGCGGCGACGGCCAGCGGCAGAACACCGCGCAACCGGGAGCGCCGGGGCCGGACGGGGTAAGGGGTCTGAGCACCAGTCGTCATACCCCCAGTGTGCCTGGGCGCGGCTCAGTGCGGGATAAGCGGGACAGGGGCGTCGTCGGCCGTACCAGCTACGCCTCGGACCGCTTGACGGCCGGCTCGGGCTGCTCGGCGTCGCCGCGCCCCAGGACCTTGCCCACGCGCTCCCCCACGCCCCACGCGGTGACCCGCCACAGCGCCTCGACGAGGATGTCGCGGCTCATCTTGGAGTCACCCAGTTCACGCTCGACGAAGGTGATGGGCACCTCGACGACGTGGTACCCGGCCTTGACCGCACGGCGGGCCAGGTCCACCTGGAAGCAGTAGCCCTGGGAGGCCACTTCCTCGAGGCCAAGGCCCTTCAGGGTCTCGGCGCGGAAGGCACGGAACCCGCCGGTGATGTCACGCAACGGCAGATCGAGCGCCACACGCGAGTAGAGACTGCCGCCGCGCGAGATGAACTCACGTGACTTCGGCCAGTTGACCACCCGGCCGCCCGGCACCCAGCGCGAACCGAGTACCAGGTCGGCGCCCTTGAGGGCGGTCAGCAGACGGGGCAGCTCCTCGGGCTGGTGGGAACCGTCGGCGTCCATCTCGACCAGTACGCCGTAGCCGTGCTCCATGCCCCAGCGGAAGCCCGCGAGATAGGCCGCGCCCAGGCCCTCCTTGCCCTTGCGGTGCAGCACCTGGACATGGTCGTCCTCGGCGGCCAGATCGTCGGCGAGCTTGCCGGTGCCGTCGGGGCTGTTGTCGTCGGCGACGAGCACATGGGCGTCGGGAACGGCCTGGCGGACCCGGCCGACGATCGCCTTGATGTTCTCCGCCTCGTTGTAGGTCGGAATGATCACCAGGGCCGTACCGAGCGGGCCGAAGTTCCGCCCCTGGGATCCCGCCGCGTGGGTCCCGTCGCCGTCATTCACTGCTGCCCCTTCATGTCCTGTGCGCAGGGTCCCACCATAGTCGTCGGGGCCCGCTCGGACGTGACAGGGCGTTCGCATGGTGGTGTCGTTTTCCGAAGATCGGGTAGTGATACTGCCTTTGGCCGTGCCGCGGGCGAAACGCGGGGCGGCTCACGACGGCGGGTGGGGGCCCGGCGCCCTTCGGGCCGGCCCGGGATCCGCCGGCTGCGGATCGACCTGAAGCCGTTGTCTACTGAGCGCCCGGGCCCCACCCGGGGTCGCACCTCCCCGACCGGCTGGAACCTTCCCTCGGTACTGCGCCGGCGCTGAGCCTGGCTCCCAGTGGCGGTGCCCCGGTGCGGCACACCGTCCCTGACCCAGCGGCGCTGACACGAGTGGCCGGAAGCTCTCCGGGCGGGCGTCCGGTGGTGGACCCGGCCGAACCTACCGGCCCCCTGCCGCCGCCTGTCAACAGTCGTTCGACCTGCGCAATGTGGTGCACATGCCTGGTCAGCCGCGAGGATGCGCAGGTCGCGAGACAGGGGCACGGTGCATGATCGTTGCCGTGCCCCCGACGTAGATCACTCGCCCGGCCGTACGAAGACGGTGCGTCCGCCGACCACGGTGCGCCGGCAGACGGGCAGGTCACGGCCCACCGTGAGGTCGGGCAGGCCCGGGGTGCCGGAGCGGGGATCGGTGGACCAGCGGGCCACCCTGTCGTCGGGCGCCTGGACCACGAGTTCGCCGGTGCTCCAGACGGCGTAGTCCGCTGGTGCGCCGGGCGCCAGGACGCCCGCGTCGTCGCGTCCGACGGCCCGCCAGCCGCCGCGCGTGTGCGCGGTGAAGGCCGCGCGGACGGAGACGCGGTGCTCGGGAGTGCGATGGAACGCCGCGGCGCGGACCGTGCCCCAGGGGTCGAGGGGGGTGACCGGGCTGTCGGAGCCGAAGGCGAGCGGGACACCGGCACGCAGCAGGGCCGCGAACGGGTTCAGGGAGCGGGCCCGGTCAGCGCCCAGGCGACGGGCGTACATGCCCTCCTCGCCGCCCCACAGGGCGTCGAAGGCAGGCTGGACGGAGGCGGTCAGGCCCAGTTCCGCGAAGGCGGCGATGGTCTCGTCGGTGAGCATCTCGGCGTGCTCGACGCGGTGCCGCGCGGCACGGAGGCGGGTGAGACCGACCTTCTCCGCGGCAGCGCGCATCCCGTCGACGACGGCGCTCACGGCGGCGTCGCCGATGGCGTGGAAGCCCGCCTGGAGCCCCGCCTCGGTGCAGGCGACGACATGGGCGGCGACGGCGACGGCGTCCAGGTGGGCGGTGCCGGTGTGGTCGGCGTCGGCATACGGCTCGTGCAGGCAGGCGGTGTGCGAGCCGAGGGCGCCATCGGCGAACAGGTCCCCCGCGGCGCCGATCGCGCCCAGCTCACGGGCCTTGGTGACGTCCTGTTCGGCCCAGTAGCCGACGACGCGCGGGCCGCTCTCCTCGGCGGCGAGCCGCAGCAGGCCGGTGAAGTCGTCCTCGGAGGAGATCTCCGGGCCGCCGCACTCGTGGACGGTGCCGATGCCGAGCGCGGCGGCGCGAGCGAGGGCGGCGCGCTGAGCCTCGGTGCGCTGAGCCGGCGTGACGGCGGCCAGGGCGGCGGCGCGCACCGCGTGGTGGGCGTCCCCGGTGAGCGGGCGGTCCTCACGGGTGACTTCACCCTGGACGAGGTTGAGCAGCGCGGTGGTCACGACCGCGGAGTGGACGTCGATCCGGCTGAGGTAGAGGGGTCGGCCGCCGGTCGCCTCGTCGAGTTCCGCGCGGGTCGGGGGCCGGCCGCCGGGCCAGCGGGCGGCGTCCCAGCCGTGCCCGAGCAGGACCCGGTCACCGGGGCGGGCGGCGGCGAATTCCCGTACGCGAGCGAGCGCCGCCTCCAGCGAGGGGGCTGGGGACAGGTCGAGTCCGGTGAGGGCGAGACCGGTGGCCGTGGTGTGGACGTGGGCGTCCGTGAACGCCGGGGTGACGAGTGCCCCGTCGAGGTCGATCACCTCGTCCACCCCGTCCGCGAAGGCGTCGGCGGCGCCCTCGGAGCCGACCCAGGCGACCTGACCGCGCTCGACGACCATCGCGGTCGCGAAGGGGTCGGCGGGACTGTGAACCTCTCCGCGACGAAGCAGGACGGTGTGCGGCGGGGCGGTGCGTTCGCTCATGCCTCACAGTCTCGCGCGTCGGACGGGCCCGGCCGCACGCAGGTCCTGCTCGCGGCGCCCGGCTCAGGTCCGCCGAGGGCCCTGGTCACGGGCGGGAGCGCTGGTCACCCACGAGAGCACCGGCCACGGACGCGAGCACCGCTCTCTCTCCCGGAGTCCCGCCCCACCCGCCCGCGCACGCGGCAGGTCCGGCCGCCGAACCTCCGCCCCGCGGGGCCTGCCGGGGCGCCTCCGCCGCGAGACGCCTCAGATGCGCGGCGGCCGCGCCTCGTACGGAGTGGACAGCACGACCGTCGTCCGGGTCGAGACGCCGGCCAGGGAGCGTACGCGGGCGAGGAGTTCCTCCAGCTCGTGCGGTGTGGACACGCGCACCTTGAGGATGTAGTTCTCGTCCCCCGCGACACTGTGGCAGGCCTCGATCTCGGGGACGTCGGCAAGGCGGTCCGCGATGTCGTCGGGGGCGCTGGGGTCGAAGGGTTTCACCGAGATGAACGCGGTCATGGGCAGGCCGACGGCCTCCGGGTCGACGACCGCGGCGTAGCCGCGGATGACGCCACGCTGCTCCAGCCGGCGCACCCGCTGGTGCACGGCCGACGTGGACAGGCCCGTGGCCTTGCCCAGGTCTGTGTAGCTCATCCGCCCGTCCTTGACGAGCAGCTGCACGATCTGTCGGTCCAGCTCCTCCATGGCGCAAGAACCTACAGGGCGCTTGATCGCCTCGGGTACCTGAACGGGGGCCGCGACGTCACCGCACGGGGCACCTGCGAGCGGCATGTGACGAACGCCACAGCTTTCGGGCCGTCTCCGTGATGTTCTCGTGATTACGCCCCAGGAGCGACGGGAAGTGCTTGCTGTGGTCGAGGCCGCAGCGCCTTCACGGCCCAGCCCGAGGGGGAGAACCCAATGCAGAGTCTCAAGCGCCCTGGTCGTACCACGTCCAAGCGGCAGCAGCCGGTCGCCATGCCCGAACCGGAGTACGTCGAGTCCGACACCCTGGACGACGAGCCCGACGCGTACGACACCTTCGAGATGTACCGGGTGATCTGCCCGGACTGTGCGCAGCCCATCGCCCTGCTGGCGGACGAGGACGTCCTGCCGGAGCACGCGCTCTGCGCCTCGCCGTGGAACCCGTTCGGGCTCACGGTCTGCGCAGGTACCGGACGTCTGGCTTCCGAGGCCCGGCCGGCGGACGAGTCCGTCACGCCCCAGGAGCAGGACACCGCACTGCTGTTGACGCTCCCTCAGGGGCTCGACTGGCGCACCCAGCCCTTCTCCCACGTCGGCGGCCCGGGCTCGCGTCCCATCAGGGTCCCCGGGATGCGGCGCCACGCCGCCTGAGGACAGGCCGGTACGAGGGTGACAGTGGCCGCCACCCTCGTCCGCCGTGCCGGAGTCAGCCGCGCCGCGCCGACGCAGCCGTAACGCCCCGGCTCCCCGGCTCCGGCATCCGCCGGTCAACCGTGATCTCCTGCGCACCCGGCGTGCCGGCCGGGGGCCCGGTCCGGTTCAGCGCGTCTCCGGCCCCGCGAGATGGCGGGCGATGACCATGCGCTGGATCTGGTTGGTGCCCTCGACGATCTGCAGGACCTTGGCCTCGCGCATGTAGCGCTCGGCGGGGAAGTCCGCGGTGTAGCCGTACCCGCCGAGGATCTGCACGGCATCGGTGGTGACCCGCATCGCGGTGTCGGTGCAGTGCAGCTTGGCCATGGCCGCCTGTTTGGCGAACGGCCGCCCGGAGTCGCGCAGCCGGGCCGCCGCCAGATACAGCGCGCGACCCGCCTCGATCTGCGTGGCCATGTCGGCGAGCATGAAGCGCAGCCCCTGGAAGTCGGCGATGGGCTTGCCGAACTGCCGCCGCTCGGTCGCGTAGCCGAGCGCCTCGTCGAGCGCCGCCTGGGCCAGGCCGATGGCGCAGGCGGCGATGCCGAGCCGGCCGCCGTCGAGCGCCGACAGGGCGATCGCGAATCCCTGCCCCTCCTCGCCGAGGCGCCGCGTGTCGGGGACCCGGACGCCGTCGAAGTGCACCTGGGCGGTGGGCGAGCCCTTCATGCCCATCTTCTTCTCCGGCACGGCGGCGCTCAGCCCCTCGGCGTCGCCGGGCACCAGGAAGGCGGTGATGCCGCGCGGGCCCTCCTCGCCGGTGCGGGCCATGACCGTGCAGAAGTCGGCGACGCCACCGTGGGTGATCCATGCCTTGGTGCCGGTGATCACCCAGTCGTCGCCGTCGCGCACCGCCTTGGTGCGCAGCGAGGCCGCGTCCGAGCCCGAGGCGGGCTCGGAGAGACAGTAGGCGCCGAGCAGACCGCCGCCGAGCATCGCCGGCAGGTACTCGGCCTGCTGCTCCTTGGCCCCGAAGGCGGCGAGCGCGTAGCAGGCCAGGGTGTGCACGCTGACGCCGAGGCCCACGGTGAGGCGGGCCATGGCGAGCTCTTCGAGGACCTGGAGGTACACCTCGTACGGCTGGTCGCCGCCGCCGTGCGCGGAGTCGTACGGCAGGCCGAGCAGGCCGGACTCGGAGAGAAGCGTGAAGAGCTCGCGCGGGAAGTGTCCGGCGTCCTCCTCCTCGGCCGCCCCGGGGGCGACCTCACGCTGGGCGATGTCGCGGACGAGCGAGATGAGATCCCGGGCCTCGTCCGTGGGCAGTTGCCGGTCCACCGGCTGCGGGGCGCGGTCGGGCATGGCGACGCTCTCCTCCCTGTTCGGGCACATCGGCGTGCGCCTTGGGTGGGGGCGGCTCCGCCGGGGTCGTTTCGGTAGCTGGCCGATGCTCGCGCTCCCGGGTCTCGGAAGCTGCTGACCAGCGGCTGTGCGCTGTGAGTATGCCCGATCGGCAGGAGCGAGTCACTGGTTAACGACCGCTTACTTCAGGATACCTTCACCCCACCCTCCCCGCTCCGGACAGGTCCGCACCATTGACCAACTGGTCTAGTCCTTCTAGGGTCTTGGTCCACCGAGCGAGTCACCGCGTCCACGCCCGTCCCGTCCGTGCCCGCCCCCGCACCCTTCGGGCGCTCGTGGCCGCCGCGTGTGCGTACTCGGCACCGGGCTGCTCGCCGGTGCGGGGCGCCCCGACCGCGACCGCCGCGACCTCGGCTCAGGAGGCCGCCGCCGGTTCCGAGGCCGTCGGCCGGGCGCGGCCGGAAGGCCGGGTCACGGGGAACCTCCGCCCCCGCCTCGCGGCGGGTGCGGCTCAGGCGTCGCGGCGGGCGGGCGCCGGAGCCGGGTGGGCGGGGTCCAGCTCCTCGATGGCGCGCAGGGCTCCGCCGAGCGTCTTCACCAGCAGCTCGCGCATGGTCTCGCGGGGCAGTTCGCCACGGTCGATCCAGGTCAGCGCGGCACCCTCCACGCTGCACACCCAGGCCAGCAGCCCCATCCGCGCCACCGGGGCGATGTCGGTACGGCCGTAGGCCCCCTCGGCGATGGTCGTGACGATCGCCTCCCGCACCCCGTCCCGGATGGCGTGCACCTCGGTGTCGAAGCCGACGCCGCCGCTGACGATCGCGCGATAGGCGGCCTGATTGTGCTCGGCGTAGCGCAGATAACTGTCAATGGTGCGTTGCACCCGCTCCACGGGCGGCAGTCCGGCTCCGCTCGCCGCGTAGGAGACCAGACCGGCCACCGAGTCCTCGATGATCGCCAGGTAGTAACCGCGCTTGGAGTGGAAGTAGTAGTAGATCAGCCCCTTGGCGACCTGCGCCTGGCGCGCGATGTCGTCCATCGAGAGCGCGTCGTAGGACGTGTCGGCGAACAAGCTCCGCCCGATGGCGATGAGTTCGGCCCTGCGGGCCGAAGAGCGCTGAGTGCCGCGCGCTCCGGGGCGGACGGCGGACTGCTGGCTGGTGTTCACTGTCGACCCAGGTCTCCTGCGGGGGGCGGGACAATCCCGCCGCAGTATGACAGGTCGGCCATCGGGCCGGGCCGGGCGGCCCGGGACCGCCGGGTTACAGCAGTCCCAGCCGGGTCACGAGCATCGCGAGGACCACGACGAGCGTCCATCCCATGACATGCTCGAGGATCTTCGGCCCGTCCTCCCGGGGACCGCCGGTGCGGGCGCGGGTGACGGTGGCTGCGTTCGCGGTCATGACTTCTCACTGCTCTCTGCGGTGCGTGGGCTCCCCCTGCGGCAGACGTCCACCCTGCCACCGTGAGCGGCTTCCGCTGCCGAGACATCGGTCACACGACGGCGGGACCCCGGATGACCGGGACCCCGCCCGCCGGGCCGGCTCAGCGCACGCCCACCGCCGCGAGCGCCTTGCGCTGCCGCGGTGTCGGATGCGCCGGGAAGTACAGGTAGCAGACCCCTCCGGTGCCGGAGGCGACCTTGCCGGAGGCGTTGTACCGCTTGGTCCGCAGCCAGATGTTCTCCCACTCGCACCGCCGGTAGACCCGGCGCACGGCCTCGTTGTCGTCCGAGGCGGGGTCGTTGGCGATCACATCACCGTCGTCGGTGAACCCGATCACGGTCATCAGATGCCCGGAGGTGCCGTACCCCGCCCCGGTCAGCTCCTCCGCGAGGAACGACTGGGACGTTATGGCCGGGATCCCCGCCGCGATCAGCGTCTCCAGGTCGGTGAGGGAACGGAGACGGGTGACCACGCCCTGCAGACCCGCGAAGGTCGCTGCGTAGGCGGCGTTGAACGGCCAGTTGCCGCAGCCGGCGTACTGGTAGTCGTACGTGTAGCGGGCCGCGTGGCAGATCTGCGGGTCCGCGTAGGACGGGTCCACCCAGGACAGCTGCTCCTCGGTGAGCCTGCCGCCCCAGTACTCGATGATCATCTGCGAGGAGGTCGGGCTGCACCAGGCCTCACCGCCGTTGTCGTACTCCGGGTACTGGCCCTTGTGGATCTCCTGGGAGTAACGGGGGACGATCAGTTCCCTGGCCAGGCGGGGCGTGGAGGCGGGGACGGTGAACCGGTCGGGGACGTCGGAGCCCATCGCGCCGGCCCGCCACACGGTCGGAGTGAGGCGGGTCCCGGGGCGGCGGTGGAGGGTGAGGCGCAGCCGGTAGGAGACGAGCCGCAGACCCGAGGCCGCGTCGTCGAGGGCGAAGGTGTCCGTCCAGACACTGCTCCTGCCGTCTCCCTGGTCGTCCACCGAGGTACGCCGGATGTCCTGGTCCCCGGCCGCCCAGCGGCCCATGACGTACCAGGGGGTGTCCGTGCCGTCGGAGTACGTGCCCTTCAGCTCGATCTGGAGCCAGGTGCCCACGGGGGTGTGAGCGTTCCAGGAGGCGATGACCTCCGTGGCCGGGACCTCGAGGCGGTGGACGGGGGAGGTCCATCGCGCGTACTCCCAGGCGGATGTGCGGCCCGTGTGCGGGTCGGTGTAGTCCGTGGTGCCGGCGGCTCTCGCGATCACCAGGCCGGGGCGGGATCCGGCGACGGCGCGGGTCCCCTCGGCGGTGCCACCACGCCAGTCGGCGTACGAGGTCCAGGCCCGGTTGTCGACGGTGCGGGCGGCGCCCCGGCGGGCGTCCGTGGTGCCGGTGGTGCCGGCGGTCGGCGTGCCCGCCAGTGCCGGGGCCGCGCTCCCGGCGACGGTGGCGACGACTGCCGCGGCCAGAAGGGTTCTGCGGGACGGCAGTTCGGCTCTGCTCATGGGTGAAGGACCCCCAGGTGTCGGAGTCAAGACAGGACCAGTGCACGACCGGACGGACGGTGTACGTCGGCCGGATGGAACGGGTGTGGGCCAACTATGAACGCAGCCGGGCGCATCCTGCCAGCACCCCGGCCGTGCCACGCCCGACCAACATGGGACTCGACCATTGGCGGGACACCCGGCGGGCCTCGCCGGACGGGGGCCTACAGTGCTTCCGTCAGCCCGCCCCGGCCCTCGCGCCCTCCCCTGCCCCGTCCCTGCCTCGGCCCCCCGGGAACCAGCCATGCACGATCTCGCCTCCCGCATCCGCCGGCTCGACCCGTCCTGCGGCCCGGTCCGGCTCATCGGTGTGGACGGCCATGCCGGCTCGGGGAAGTCGACCTTCGCCGGGCGACTGGCCGAGGCGCTGGACGGCGCCCCGGTACTGCGACTCGACGACATCGCCGACCACGAGACGCTGTTCGGCTGGACCGGACGGCTGCTGAGCCAGGTGATCGAACCGCTCGGCCGGGGCGAGACCGCGCACTACTCCCCCTACGACTGGCGCACCCGCCGCTTCGGTCCGCCCCGCCCGCTGCCGCCTGCCCCCGTGATCCTCGTGGAGGGCGTGGGCGCCGGCCGCCGCGCGCTGCGCCCGCATCTGGCGCTGCTGCTGTGGATGGACCTGGCCGAAGGACGGTCCTGGTCCCGCGGACGGGCGCGGGACGGTGAGGAGCAGCGGGAGTTCTGGGAGGGCTGGGTCCGCGCGGAGGGCGAACACTTCGCGGGCGACCCCTCGCGCCCCTTCGCGGACCTGTTGGTACGGGAGCGCGGAGAGGGATACGAGGTGTTTCCGGGGCCTGCCGGAACGGGTGCGTCGACCCGCCCGCTCACGCACGGTGACGGACCACCGGCAATGTGGTGATCCTGTGAAGAGCGGTCCCGGACAAGTTGCCGCAGTACCCCAACTCGGCTTGACCGTAGGCTCGTACAGGTCTTACGTTCTCAATGTGCGGCGCTTCGGAGCCGCCCTCGTACACGAAGCCCCCGGTTGTTCCCCCGTGATCGGGGGCTTCGTTCTGCCCTCTTCACCCCTTCCTGCCACCCAGCGGCATATGACGATCACCCTGGGTCACCGTCGGCGCGGAGTTCCTCCCTCCCGCCTCCCTCCCTCACCCGCACGGCACCCTTCGGGCGTGAGGCCACCGCAGGTACGATGCCCTCGGTGCGTCACGGACACTGCTTCGCGCACCTTGCAACTCCGGTCCGCGGTACAGCGGTTCGACCACAGGGCGCCGACCGGCGAGGGCCGGCCGGCACACCGACGGGGGCACGGTTTGTGGGGGACGTGATGGACTTCGCCGCGCAGGGCCCGCAGGCCCCGGCCGACCTCGCCTGGCTGCGAGGCGTGGACGCCTACACCATGGGCGCCTATCCGCAGGCGGAGGAGGAGTTCCGGACCGCGGTGCGGATCGACCCCGGCATGGCCGACGGCTGGCTCGGGCTGCACGCGCTGCGCGTCGACACGACGACCGCGCTGCTGCGGATGTTCCGCCACCGGGAGCGCTTCGGTGAGCAGCGCGGCCGGCACCGGCGCAACCTCAACTCCTGGTACTGGCTGGGATGGTGGGTGCAACCCGTGCTGGAGAGCCCGCGTGACCTGCTGCTGGCGCACGCCTCGCACTGGCTGGACGGCCGCCATGTCCCCGAGCTGGACCGGGCGCTGGCCGGACTTCCGCCGGTGGACACGGACCCGCAGGTCCGCTTTCTGCACGCCTGCCGGGCCTATCTGGTCAAGGACTGGGAGCAGTTGGTCCGGCACACGGACTCACTGGTCGAGGACCCGCTCCTGGGCATCGAGGCGGGACTGTTCGGCGGCATGGCCCGGGTACGTCTGGAGATGTACGGGCAGGCCGAACCGTTGCTGTCGGCGGCGCTGATGCGGTGCCGCAGCGAACAGCCGCAGCGCAAGGAACTGCGCTACTGGCTGGCCCGCGCCCATGAGGGGACCGGCCGCAGCGCCGCCGCGCTCCCCCTGTACCGCGCGGTGCACCGGGTCGATCCGGCCTTCATGGACACCGCCGCCCGGCTTGCCGCGATCGCCGAGGGCGACGGCTACGACGATGCCGCCGGTCTCGCCGCGATCACCCTCACCGGCGCCGGGGACATGATCGACGGCCCGGACACGCTCGACCCGCTCTTCGGCACCGAGGGACGGGACCTCAGACTGTCCGAGCCGGAGCCGCCGCCGGCCCCGCTGCCGACGGGCCCGGGGGTGCGCGAGCGGGCGGGCGGCTCCGCCTGGCCGCTGCCGACAGGCCCCACCGATCCGGCACTCCTGGAGGAGGCGCTCGCGGAACTGGAGCGCATGGTGGGTCTGGAACCGGTGAAGCGCCAGGTCAAGGCGCTGTCGGCGCAGCTGAACATGGCCCGGCTGCGATCCGGGCAGGGGCTGCCGGTGCAGCCGCCGAAACGGCACTTCGTCTTCTCCGGACCGTCAGGGACCGGCAAGACCACGGTGGCCCGCATTCTGGGGCGTGTCTTCTACGCCCTCGGACTGCTCGGCGGTGACCATCTGGTGGAGGCCCAGCGGGCCGATCTGGTGGGTGAGTACCTCGGGCAGACGGCGGTGAAGGCCAATGAGCTGATCGACTCCGCGCTCGGCGGGGTGCTGTTCGTGGACGAGGCGTACGCGCTGTCCAACTCGGGGTACGGCAAGGGCGACGCGTACGGGGACGAGGCACTTCAGGTGCTCCTGAAGCGGGCGGAGGACAACCGGGACCATCTGGTGGTGATACTCGCCGGGTATCCGGAGGGCATGGACCGGCTGCTGGCGGCGAACCCCGGGCTGTCGTCACGGTTCACCACGCGGGTGGACTTCCCGTCGTACCGGCCGCTGGAGCTGACCGCGATCGGCGAGGTGCTGGCGAAGGAGAACGGGGACGGGTGGGACGAGGAGGCACTGGACGAGCTTCGGTCGATCGCCGGGCATGTGGTGGATCAGGGGTGGATCGACGAGCTGGGCAACGGGCGGTTCCTGCGCACGCTGTACGAGAAGAGCTGTGCCTACCGGGATCTGCGGTTGTCCCTGTATCCGGGGGCGTTGACCCGCGAGGATCTGGCGACCTTGCGGTTGCCGGATCTGATGCAG
Source organism: Streptomyces sp. NPDC086080 (assembly GCF_044540255.1). Taxonomy (NCBI): domain Bacteria; kingdom Bacillati; phylum Actinomycetota; class Actinomycetes; order Kitasatosporales; family Streptomycetaceae; genus Streptomyces; species Streptomyces sp. NPDC086080. The sequence goes on along the minus strand of NZ_JBITRU010000001.1, from coordinate 394,936 downwards.
GCGTACGGGGAGGTGCTCTCGGGGCGGGCGCCGGCGGATCCTTCGTCCGGGTTGTGAGGCGCCGGCGTCGAGGTCGGCCTGCTACGGGATGTCCGCTCGGGGATGTCCGCTCGCCCCGCTGAAGGGGTGCCACCGCGCCCACCCTCCCCCATCGCCCCCGGGGATGCCTCCCGGACCGTTCAGGCACCCGGTGAGGCACGACTGCCCGCGGCCGGGGGCGGCAGGGCCGTCCCCGGCCGGGGCGATTACGTCGCCAGTGCTTCCTCCGGGGTGCCGCTCGCTCGCTGGGGGGTCAGGGTCACCTCTCGGTGGGCCGGGTCGCGTACCTCGCCGACCAGGAGTTCCAGGACGTCCTCCAGGGCCACCAGGCCCAGGACCTTGCCGGTGGGGTCGCAGACCTGGGCGAGGTGGGTCGCGGCACGGCGCATCACCGTGAGGGCGTCGTCCAGGGGAAGCTCGGGGCGCAGGGTCGCCATCGGGCGCCAGAGCTGCTGCGGGACCGCACGGTCGGAGTCCTCCAGGTCCAGTACGTCCTTGACATGGAGGTAGCCCATGAAGACGCCGCTGTCCGCGGCCACCGGGAAGCGGGAGTACCCGGTGCGGGCGGTGAGTTCCACGATCTGTCCCGGGGTGACCGCGGGGGTGACCGTCACCAGCGACCCGCCCTCCAGCAGGACGTCCGTAACCGGTCGGGAGCCCAGCTCCAGGGCGTCCTCCAGACGCTCGGCCTCCTCGGGGTCGAGGAGGCCGGCCTGGCCGGAGTCCTCCACCAGCCGGTTGAGCTGCTCGCTGGTGAAGACGGCCTCGATCTCGTCCTTCGGCTCGACGTGGAAGAGCCGGAGGACGGCCTGGGCGCAGGCGCCGAGCGCGGCGGTGACCGGCTTGCACAGACGGGCGAACCAGACCAGGCCGGGGCTCAGCCACAGCGCGGACGTCTCCGGGGCCGCCATCGCCAGGTTCTTCGGCACCATCTCGCCGATGACGAGGTGGAAGAAGACGACGACGGCGAGCGCGATGGCGTAGCCGAGCGGGTGGATCAGACCGTGCGGTACGTGCATCCAGGCGAAGACGGGCTCCAGCAGATGAGCGACCGTCGGTTCGGCGACCGCGCCCAGGGTGAGCGAGCAGACGGTGATGCCGAACTGCGCGGCCGCCATCATCTGCGGCAGATGTTCCAGGCCGTACAGCACCTGCCGGGCACGGGCGGTGCCGAGGGGTTCGATCTGGCTGCGGCGGACCGAGACCAGCGCGAACTCGGCGCCGACGAAGAAGCCGTTGGCCAGCACGAGCAGCGCGGCGAACAGCAGTTGCAGAACGCTCATCCGGCCACCTCCACGAGCGGCAGCGGGGCCGTTCTGACCAGGCGGACGCGCTCGGCGCGGTAGTGGCCGACCCGGCGGACCGACAGTCGCCAGCCGGGCAGTTCCGCGCGGTCGCCGACGGCCGGGATACGGCCGAGCAGATCGGCGACCAGGCCGGCCACCGTCTCGTAGGGACCCTCGGGCACGTCCAGGCCCACACGGAGCAGGATGTCGACGCGGGCACCGCCGTCGACGTCCCAGGCCGGGTCACCGTCCTCGGGCGGGGCGGCGACGATGTCGGGGGCGTCCTGTCCGTCGTGCTCGTCGCGCACCTCGCCGACGATCTCCTCGACGATGTCCTCCAGCGTGACCACGCCGGCCGTGCCGCCGTACTCGTCGACGACGACCGCGATGGGCTGTTCGCTGCGCAGCCGCGTGAGCAGCGGCCGTACGGGCAGGGTCTCGGGGACCAGCAGGGCCGGGCGGGCGATGCGGTCCACGGGAGTGCGCAGCCGGTCCCGCACGGACACCGCGAGGGCGTCCTTGAGATGAACCATGCCGGCGATCTCGTCGATCCGGTCCCGGTACACGGGGAAGCGGGACAGACCGGTGGCCCGGGTCAGGTTGACCACGTCCTCGGCGGTCGCCGACACGTGCAGGGCGCTGACCTTCACGCGCGGGGTCATGACGTGCTGGGCGGTCAGCCCGCCCAGGGACAGGGTGCGGACGAAGAGGTCCGCCGTGTCCTGCTCCAGGGCACCGGCCCGGGCCGAGTGCCGGGCCAGGGAGACGAGTTCACCGGGGGTGCGGGCGGAGGCCAGCTCCTCGGCGGGCTCGATGCCGAGCACCCGCACCAGGTGGTTCGCCACGGCGTTCAGTCCGGCGATGACCGGGCGGAACAGGCGGGCGAACACGTGCTGCGGACCGGCCACGAAACGGGCGACCTGCAGCGGGCGGGACACCGCCCAGTTCTTGGGCACGAGTTCGCCGATCACCATCTGCACGGCCGAGGCCAGCAGCATGCCCACGACGACACAGACACCCGGGACCGCGCCCTCGGGTATGCCGAGTCCGGTGAAGGGTCCGTGCAGCAGTCCGGCGAGTGCCGGCTGGGCCAGCATGCCGACGACGAGGGAGGTGATGGTGATGCCGAGCTGGGTGCCGGAAAGCTGGAAGGACAGTTCTCTCAGGGATGCGACGACCCGGCGGGCGCGCCGGTCGCCGCCCGCGGCGGCCTGCTCGGCGTCCGCCCGCTCGACGGTGACGAGGCCGAACTCGGCGGCCACGAAGAATCCGTTGGCCAGGATCAGCAGGAACGCGGCTGCGAGCAGCAGCAGGGGGGTGGTCATGATGCCGCCGCCTCCGCATGTGCGCGAACCCGGGAACACGGGTCCGCGCTCTGTCGGCAGGGGGCGGCGCAGGTACTACAGGACGATCCGTCCATCGCCGGAGAGGGTCACTCCTCGGGTAGCTGGAGCCCCTGGGACACCGGGCGGGGCGGCAGGGGCGAAGGCACGGTCGTCGCGCCTTCGCCCACCAGATTAATCAAGACATGGGCGACTGCGGCAGGTGGACGTCCCCCACGCTTCTGGGAGCCGGCCCCGCGAGGCCCCGAAGGGGCGGCTCGCCGGGGCGGCCCGGATGTCAGCCCCGCGCCGTCCCGGGACCGGCCGCGGAGCGGTCCTCGGCCAGTGCCCGCAGGGCGCGTGCGTCGGCGACGGCGCGTGCCCTGGCGATGCCCGGCTGGATGCCGAGGACGGGCATGCTGGTGCCGTCGCTGAGGTCGAGGAAGACCCAGGGATCACCCGCGCGGAGGTTCACCTGAAGGATCTGTGCCCACTCCAGGCGGCGCCGGCTCACGATGTTGACGACGGTGACACCCGTCTCGTCCGCGACGACCTTGGGCCGGGCGAGCAGGAAGAGCACACCGGCCAGCAGGGCCGCCGTGAACACGAAGCTGAGCCGCTCCCCCGGGCCGAACTGCTCCAGCAGCAGCCCGATGAGGGAGACCGCCACGAACACCGCGGTGCCGGCCGTGAGCAGGACCGCCCGGGTGCGGGCCGGGCGGAAGGTGACGGGCAGTGCGGGCAGCCGGCCCGGCGTGGAATCCGACATGAGGTGCTCCGGGGCCGGTCAGAGGCGGCAGGCGTGGATGGCCGTGGTGAGGATGGCGCGGGCGCCGATGTCGTACAGGTCGTCCATGATCCGCTGTGCTTCCTTGGACGGGACCATCGCGCGGACGGCGACCCAGCCCTCGTTGTGCAGCGGGGACACGGTCGGCGACTCCAGGCCCGGGGTGAGCGCGACGGCCTTCTCCAGCTGCTCGACCCGGCAGTCGTAGTCCATCATCACGTAGGTGCGGGCGACGAGGACGCCCTGGAGGCGGCGCAGGAATTGCTGCACCTTGCTCTCGACGGTCTCGTCGGAGTCGGCGGAGGCGCCGGTGCGGCGGATGACGACGGCCTCGGACTTCATGATCGGCTCGCCGAACACCTCCAGGCCCGCGTTGCGCAGAGAGGTGCCGGTCTCGACGACGTCGGCGATGACCTCGGCGACGCCCAGTTCGATGGCGGTCTCGACGGCGCCGTCGAGGTGGACGACGGAGGCGTCGATGCCGTGTCCGGCGAGGTGCCCCGCGACGATCCCCTCGTAGGAGGTGGCGACCGTCCTGCCGGTGAGGTCGGCGACTTGGGTCGCCGTGCCGGGCTTGCCGGCGAAGCGGAAGGTCGAGCGGGCGAAGCCGAGCGGCAGGATCTCCTCGGCGTCGGCGCCGGAGTCGACGAGCAGGTCCCTGCCGGTGATGCCGATGTCGAGCTTGCCGGAGGAGACATAGATCGCGATGTCGCGCGGGCGGAGATAGAAGAACTCGACCTCGTTCGTCGGGTCGACGATCCGCAGTTCCTTGGACTCACGGCGCTGCTGGTAGCCGGCCTCATGCAGCATCTCCCCCGCGGGGCCTGACAGGGAACCCTTGTTGGGGACGGCGATGCGCAGCATGAGGTCGGCTTCCTTTGGTGTGAAGGGGTGTGTCGCGGATGACGGTTGTTTACAGGTGGGCGTAGACGTCGTCGAGGGAGATGCCGCGGGCGACCATCATCACCTGGACGTGGTAGAGCAGCTGCGAGATCTCCTCGGCGGCCGCTTCCTTGCCCTCGTACTCGGCGGCCATCCAGACCTCGGCGGCCTCCTCGACGACCTTCTTGCCGATGGCATGGACGCCCTTGTCGACCAGTTCGGCGGTACGGGAGGTGGCGGGGTCGCCGTGGGCGGCCTTGTGCTGGAGCTCGGTGAAGAGCTCCTCGAACGTCTTCTTGGACATGGTGGTCCTTACCCTACGCGCTGACGGGGACTGCTCACCGCCAGGGTTCGGATACCGAACGCAGGCAGGCCGCGGTCGCCACGGCCGCGGTGACCGCCTCGTGGCCCTTGTCCTCGCTCGATCCGGGCAGCCCGGCACGGTCCAGGGCCTGCGCCTCGTCGTCACAGGTGAGCACGCCGAAGCCGATGGGCACACCGGTGTCGACCGACACCTGGGTGAGGCCCTGGGTGACGCCCTGGCACACGTAGTCGAAGTGGGGTGTGCCGCCCCGGATGACGACGCCGAGGGCCACGACCGCGTCGTAGCCCCGGCCGGCCAGGACCTTGGCGACGACGGGGAGTTCCCAGCTGCCGGGGACCCGGAGCAGGGTCGGCTCGTCGATGCCGAGGTCGTGCAGGGCGCGCAGGGCGCCGTCCACCAGTCCGTCCATCACCTTCTCGTGCCACTGTGCCGCGATGACGGCGACCCGCAGGTCGCCCACATCGCGTACCGACAGTTCCGGTGCACCCTTGCCGCTCACGTCTCTCCTCGGTGGTTCGTGTTACTGGTTGCCGCAGGCGGGCACGGTCGGCGTGTCCAGCCAGGGCAGGTCGTGGCCCATCCGGTCCCGCTTGGTGCGCAGGTAGCGGAGGTTGTGCTCGCTCGCCGTGACGGGCATCGGCACGCGCCGGATGACCTCGATGCCGTGGCGGACGAGCGCGTCGGACTTGTCGGGGTTGTTGGTCATCAGGCGGACGCCGCGGACCCCCAGGTCGGCGAGGATCTGCGCGGCGGCGGCGTAGTCGCGGGCGTCGGCGGGCAGACCGAGCTCGAGGTTGGCGTCGAGGGTGTCCCGGCCGCGTTCCTGGAGTTCGTAGGCGCGCAGCTTGGACATCAGTCCGATGCCGCGTCCCTCGTGTCCGCGCAGATAGACGACGACGCCCCGGCCCTCGGCCTGGACGCGGTCGAGGGAGGCGTCCAGCTGAGGGCCGCAGTCGCAGCGCCGGGAGCCGAAGATGTCGCCGGTGAGGCATTCGGAGTGCATCCGGACCAGGACGTCCTCGCCGTCGCCGATCTCGCCGTGGACGAGGGCGACATGCTCCACGCCGTCGACGGTGGAGCGGTATCCGTACGCGGTGAAGGTGCCGTGGGAGGTGGGCAGCCGTACCTCGGCCTCGCGGCGGACGGTGGGTTCGGCGGAGCGGCGGTAGGCGATCAGGTCCTCGATGGAGATGATCGTCAGGCCGTGCTTGCGGGCGAACGGGATCAGCTCGGGCAGCCGCAGCATGCGGCCGTCCTCACCGGCGATCTCGACGATGGCGCCGGCCGGGCGCAGTCCCGCGAGGCGGGCGAGGTCGACCGCCGCCTCGGTGTGGCCGTTTCGGACCAGGACGCCGCCGGGGCGGGCGCGCAGCGGGAAGATGTGGCCGGGGCGGACGAAGTCCGCGGGTGCGGCGGTGCCGGCCGCCAGCAGCCGGAGCGTGGCGGCACGGTCGGCGGCGGAGATGCCGGTGGTCACTCCATGGGCGGCACAGGCGTCGACGGAGACGGTGAACGCGGTCTTCATCGACTCGGTGTTGTCGTCGACCATCTGGGGGAGACGCAGCCGGTCCAGTTCGTCCCCCTCCATGGGGGCGCAGATCAGGCCGCGGCACTCGCTCATCATGAAGGCGACGATCTCCTCGGTCGCCATCTCGGCGGCGATGACGAGGTCGCCCTCGTTCTCGCGGTCCTCGTCGTCGACGACCACGACCGGCCGGCCGGCCGCGATGTCGGCGACGGCCCGCTCGACCGGGTCGAGCCCGAGGTCGAAGTCCTCGGTGTCGTAAAGGATCGGTGCCGCACTCATGCCGGCGCTCCTTCCAGGGCGGGCCGCGCGTCACGGGAGCGCAGCCACCAGTCGCGCAGGCCCCACAGGACCAGTGCGCCGTAGATGATGTAGACGAAACCGGAGAAGGCGAAGCCGTTGGCGAAGTTCAGCGGGACGCCGACCAGGTCGACCAGCAGCCAGGCGAACCAGAACTCGACCATGCCCCGGGCCTGGGCGTACATGGCGACGATCGTGCCGACGAAGATGTAGGCGTCCGGCCAGGGGTCCCAGGACAGGGACGGGTAGAGGGTGAAGAGTCCGCCGACGGCGAGGGTGCCGAGGACGGCCCCGGCGAGCAGGACGCCACGCTCACGCCACGTCGCGAACCGCACGGCGATGGATCCGTCCTGCGCCTGCTGCCGGCCGCGGTTCCACTGCGAGAAGCCCCAGGCGGCGACCAGCATGACGACGATCTGCTTGCCCGCGCTGCCCGAGAGGTGGGCGGTGGCGAACGCCGCGAAGAGGATCAGGCCGGAGACGAACTGGGCGGGCCAGGTCCAGATGGAGCGGCGCCAGCCGAGCGCGAGGGCGATCAGACCGACGACGTTGCCGATCATGTCCGACCACTTGATGTGCTGGTCGAAGAGGGTGAACGCCTCGGAGTTGAGCCAGGTCACCGGTCCACCCCCGCACTGATGACGCGGTCGCCGAGCATCCGCTCGACATACTTGGCGATGATGTCCACCTCGAGGTTGACCGGGTCGCCGGGCTGCTTGAGGCCGAGCGTGGTCAGGGCGAGGGTGGTGGGGATGAGGCTGACGGTGAAGTGGTCGTCGCCGGCGTCGACGACGGTGAGGCTGATGCCGTCGACGGTGATGGAGCCCTTCTCCACGACGTAGCGGGAGAGGTTCGCGGGGAGGGAGATCTTCACGATCTCCCAGTTCTCCGACGGCTCGCGCTCGAGGACCTCTCCCGTGCCGTCGACGTGCCCCTGCACGATGTGGCCGCCCAGGCGGGAGCCCACCGCTGTGGGGCGTTCGAGGTTGACGCGGGAGCCGACGGCGAGAGCGCCGAGGCTGGAGCGGTCGAGGGTCTCCGCCATCACGTCGGCGGTGAACTCGTCACCCTCGTGTTCGACGACCGTGAGACAGACGCCGTTGACGGCGATGGAGTCGCCGTGCCGTGCTCCCTGGGTGACGACGGGACCGCGCAGTCGGAAGCGACAGGCGTCGTCGAGCGTCTCGACGTCGGTGATCTCGCCCAGCTCTTCAACGATTCCGGTGAACACTTCCCGGGTCCTCCTGCCTCTTGGGCACGGACTCCGGGGCTGTCGATGACGACAGGAAGTACGAGCGAGAACACCGGGAGCGACGCCGGACGGAGCTCGCCTCCACGGCGAACCGGTACGGCGGCGCGCATGGATGCCCGCCCGCCGCGCACTGCCTCCCATCCGGACTTTAACCGTCGGTCCAGGAATTTCACCTGGTCAACCGGTCGCTGGAAGCGACCGGGTCGCGGACTGTAACCGCCGGTTCGGACTTTCACCGACCCCGGAGTGCGCTGCTACTGGTACAGGGCCAGTGTGCCACGACCGGACGGTCTCCATCCGGGCGAGGGGTGTGGGGTGCCTCACAGGCGATGACACCCAGGCCGCCGCGCGCCGCGCACCGGGCAACTCCCGTCACGGTGCCACCCCCTGACCGTATCGCAATTGGTCCATACCTATTGACGCTCTGGTCTAGTCCTCTTAGGGTCCGAGCCAACTTCCGTGGAGAGGAACCCACTGTGCCGTCCCCCTCACGCCCCGGGGCGAGACCCGCGCTGCTCGCCTCCGCTGCCGCGGTCACGGGTCTGCTGCTCGCCGCCCTGCCCGCCACCGTCTCGCACGCCGCCGACCAGGAGTCCTGCCGTCCCGACGGCCTGTACGCGACACCGGGTGTCGATGTCCCCTACTGCTCGGTCTACGACACGGCCGGCCGGGAGAAGATGGGCGCCGACCACCAGCGCCGGGTGATCGGCTACTTCACCGGCTGGCGCACCGGCAAGGACGGAAGGCCCGCCTACCTCGCGTCCGACATCCCGTGGGACAGGATCACCCACATCAACTACGCGTTCGCGCACGTCGACAAGGACAACAAGCTCTCCGTCGGCGCGGACGGCGCGGCAAATCCGGCGACCGGGACGACCTGGCCGGGTGTCCCCGGCGCGGAGATGGACCCGGCTCTGCCCTACCAGGGGCACTTCAACCAGCTGACCAAGTTCAAGAAGCAGCACCCGGACGTCAAGACGCTGATCTCGGTGGGCGGTTGGGCCGAGACCGGAGGCTACTTCGACACCGGCGGACAGCGGGTGGACTCCGGCGGCTTCTACGCGATGGCCACCCACGCCGACGGCTCGGTCAACCAGGCCGGCATCGACACGTTCGCCGACTCGGCGGTCGACTTCGTCCGCACGTACGGCTTCAACGGCGTCGACATCGACTACGAGTACCCGACGACGATGAAGGACGCGGGCAATCCGCTCGACTGGTCCTTCGCCAATGCCCGCCGGGCCGGGCTGGTCAAGGGCTACGCGGCGCTGATGAAGACGCTGCGCGAGAAACTGGACCGGGCGGGCGCGGCCGACGGCAGGCACTACATGCTGACGGTGGCGGCCCCCTCGTCCGGCTATCTGCTGCGCGGCATGGAGACCTTCCAGGTCCAGAAGTACCTGGACTACGTCAACATCATGTCGTACGACCTGCACGGCGCGTGGAACGAGTACGTCGGCCCGAACGCCTCCCTCTTCGACGACGGCAAGGACGCCGAACTGGCCGCTGCGGGGGTCTACACGACCTCGCAGTACGGCGGGACCGGCTACCTCAACACCGACTGGGCGTACCACTACTTCCGCGGCTCGATGCCGGCCGGCCGGATCAACATCGGGCTGCCGTACTACACACGGGGGTTCAAGAACGTCACGGGCGGCACGGACGGTCTCTGGGGCAGGGCCTCCTCGACCGACTGTCCGGCGGGTTCCGGGCTGACCAGGTGCGGTGACGGCGCGACGGGTATCGACAATCTCTGGCACGACCTGGACACGAACGGGGAGGAGTCCCCGGCGGGCTCCAACCCGATGTGGCACGCCAAGAACCTGGAGAAGGGTGTCGTCGGGGACTACGTCACGGACTACGGCTTCCCGGCCGGCACACGGCTGACCGGCACCTACGCCCGTAAGTACGACGCCACTCTGGTCGCGCCCTGGCTGTGGAACGCCGAGAAGAAGGTGTTCCTGTCCACCGAGGACGAGCAGTCGGTGAAGGCCAAGGCCGACTACGTCGTCGACCGCGGCATCGGCGGCACGATGGTGTGGGAACTGGCCGGCGACTACGACTGGAACGCGGCCGAGGGTCAGTACGAGCCGGGCTCCACCCTGACCACGGCGATGTACGAGACGTTCAGGTCGGCCTCCCCGTACGGTGCGACGCGCGCGACGACCGGGATGCCGTCCGAGGCACTGGACATCGGCGTCGACTTCGGGCAGTTCCCGCTCGGCGACTCCAACTATCCGATCAGCCCCAAGCTGAAGATCACCAACAACACGTCGGCGGTCCTGCCCGGCGGCACGGAGTTCCGGTTCGACTACGCCACCTCGGCTCCGGGCAACGCCAAGGATCAGTCCGGCTGGGGCACGACGGTGATCCGCTCCGACCACACGGGCGACAACGTGGGCGGCCTCGACGGCGACTACCACCGGGTGTCGCTGAAGCTGCCGGCCTGGCAGTCGCTGGCGCCGGGCGCGTCGGCGGAACTGGACTTCGTGTACTACCTGCCGGTGTCGACGCCGTCCAACTGGACGGTGACGTTCGGCGGGAAGACGTACGCCCTGGCCGGGGACCTGGCACGCGGGACCACGGTGGTGGATCCGGGTGAGGGCACGGAGACGGACCCGCCGACGACCCCGCCCGGTGAGGGCGGCGACTGCGCGGAACCGGCCTGGGACGCGACGACCGCGTACGGCGGGAGCAGTGTGGTGTCCCACGAGGGGCACCTCTGGAAGGCCCAGTGGTGGACGCGGGGCGAGGAGCCCGGCACCACCGGCGAATGGGGAGTGTGGCGGGACCAGGGAGCCTGCTGACCTCCACGTGAACCGGCCCGGCGGTGGTGACGACGGCCCTTGCCCACCGCCGGGCCTCACCATGCGCGGATGCGTGCGGTGCCGGACCCGGCGAAGCTGGACGGCGTACTGCGTCGGCCGGCACGCGTGGGGTCACCTCCGACGGTGGCCGATCCGTCCCGGCCGCGAAGCGCGCTCCACCGGGGAGCGCCGGGTGTCCGAAGGGGCTGAACAGCATGACCACGATCCTGGTGACCGGCGGTACCGGAACCCTCGGCCGGCATGTCACCGAGCGGCTGCGGGCGGGCGGGCACGAGGTGCGGGTGCTCAGCCGGCACACGCGGCCGTACGCCGTCGATCTCCGCGAGGGCGGAAGCGGACTGGAAGCGGCCCTCGCGGGGGTGGACACGGTGGTGCATTGCGCGACGTCACCGCGCGGTGGCGACGAGAAGGCCGCGCGGAATCTGATCGGCGCGGCGCGGCGGGCCGGGGTGATCCATCTCGTCTACATCTCTATCGTCGGCGTGGACCGGGTGCCGTTCGGCTACTACAGGTCCAAGCTGGCGGTGGAGCGGCTGGTCGAGGACTCGGGGATCGGCTGGACGGTGCTGCGCGCCACCCAGTTCCACGATCTGGTCGTCACCGTGCTCCAGGGTCTGGCGAAGCTGCCGGTCGTGCTGCTGCCGGCCCGGGTGAAGGACCAGCCCGTCGACGTCACGGAGGTCGCGGACCGTCTGGCCGAGCTGGCCCTGGACGCGCCGGCGGGGCGCGTCGACGACATGGGCGGCCCCGAGGTGCGGACGTTCGACTCACTGGCCCGCGCGTATCTCGAGGCCACGGGCCGCCGCCGCGCGGTGGTGGGCATCCCCCTGCGCGGTGCGGCCTACCGCGCCTTCCGCGACGGCGGCCATCTCGCCCCGGACCAGGCGGTCGGCAAGCGGACCTTCGACGAGTTCCTGAAGGGGCGATTCGCAGCGGACGTCACACGCCGGTGAGGAACCCGCGCCACACACCGGTGAGGAACCCGCGCCACCCGCCCGTCCCGAGCCGACCGCCTGCCGCCCGGCCGGCCCGAGCCGCACCGCCGGCCACCCGGCCGGGCCCCCGCCGGGCAGGCAGCAGCCGCAAGCCCCGGCCCGGGCCCACCCCTGAGTCCAGGCGCCTGCCCGCACGACCCGTGCCGGACAGACCGCCCGAGCCCTCACTCACCCTTCCCTGACACTTCAGCCGACGCCCGGCAGGCCGTCGGCTGCGCCGTGAGGCGGCATGGCGGGCGCCGTTCGCCGGGCAGTGGCGCGCTTCGGGACACTCGGCGCTCCGGACCGGCCGGGCTCAGAGAGTGGCAGCCGGTGGTACGGCGTGCCGGCAGGTTCGCCCCGCGCACCCCGGTCACGGACCGTCGGAAGGGGTTCCGGCGGCACCGCGCCACCGCCCGGGGGGCGGGCACGTACCTCGACGGCCCACGAGGACGTCGTCGCCGGACGCCCCCGTCCTCGATGCCTCGACGCCTCGACGCCTCGACGGCCAGGCGGCCCGGCGCGACGGTCGGTACCGCCCGGGCGCGGACCGTCACGGACGACGCGCGGGGCCGCGGGTGCGTACCCCGACGGGCGCCGATGACGTCGTCGCCGGACGTCCCCCGCGCTCGCGACGCCTCTCCGGCCAGGCCCGGCGCGACCGTCAGCACCGCCCGCGCCGAGCGGTTCCGCCCGGGCGCGGACCGTCACGGACGACGCGCGGGGCCGCTACGGGCACCGGTGGGATCGATCCCGCACCGGCCCTCCGCGGCCCGGCATCCGCGCAGGCCAGAGCCCGCGCCCCGCCCTCCACCGTCAGTGTTCGGGCGTACCGAAGAGTTCGTCCTGGGCTTGGTCGCGGGCTGTCAGAAGGGCTCCGCGCAGCACCGCGCCGCCGCCCAGGGTGCTGGGCCGTACGTCGGCGGGCAGCGGTGACATCACCGCCAGCCGCTCCCGCACCCGGGCGGCCAGCGCCTCACCGCCCGCCTGCCCGATCTCCCCGCCCAGGACCACGCATCCGGGGTCCAGCAGCGCGACCACCGAGGCGACGCCCACCGCGATCCGGTCGGCCAGGGTGTCGAGGAAGGCTGCCCCGGTGGAGGCGGCGACGGCTGTGCGTACCGCGACCGCCGCCTCGGGGGCCGTGCCCGGCTCCGCCACGATGCCGTGCTCCCGCGCCAGGTCCGCGACCGCCACCGCCCCCACCAGCGAGTGGAAGCCGCCCTCGCAGTCGGTGGCCGACGGCAGGCCGCGGGTGCCCGGGACCGGGAGGAAGCCGATCTCGCCCGTGCCGCCGGAGGCGCCCCTGCGCAGGGTGCCGTCGAGGATCACGGCCGCGCCGGTGCCGTGGCCCAGCCAGAGCAGGACGAAGGTGTCCCGGTCGCGGGCCGCGCCGTCGCGCTGCTCGGCGAGCGCGGCGAGGTTGGTCTCGTTCTCCACACTGACGCGGGCCTCGGGCCACCGTTCCTGGAGTGCGGCGACCAGGCGACGGTGCCATGCGGGCAGGCCGGTGGAGCCGCGCAGTTCACCGCTCGCCGGGTCGATCAGCCCGGGGGCGCCGATCCCGACGGTGTGCAGCCGGTCGGCGCCCGCCTCCTTCGCCGTCCGTTCGACCAGGGCGACCGCCCGGTCCACCGCCGGCCCCGTGCCCGCGTCGCCGGTGATGGGCAGGGAGGCCTCGGCCAGGACGTCACCGACGAGGTCGGAGACGACCACGGTGACACCCTCGGTGCGGACGTCCAGCGCGGCGAGGTGGGCCCGGTCCGCGACGAGGCCGTAGAGCCTGGCGTTGGGTCCGCGCCGCTGTTCCTTCGCCTCCCCGGCCACCGAGATGAGGCCGGCCGCGGTGAGACGTTCGACGAGGTCGGAGACGGTGGGCCGGGACAGACCGGTCAGCTGCTTCAACTGCCCGGCGGTCAGAGGGCCTTCCCGCTGGAGCAGGCGCAGGGCGAGCCGGTCGTTGATGGCTCTGGCGGTACTCGGGGATGCGGCCATGCCGGGATCCTTCCAGATCGGCGGGGCCGGTCGGCGCGAGGACCGGCTGCTCGGGACGAACGAGGACGGGCTCAAAACCGCTTAACTATCAGGCAAGGTTCCTGATAGTTTACGGCGCCGGAGAGATAGAACCCACGGGGAGGGGCTGGGCGATGAGTGCTGGGGTGTACGCACCACACGAGGTGAGGCGGGCGCGGTACGCCGTGGGGGCCGTGTTCGCCGTGCACGGCGCGGTCACCGGATCGTTCGCCACCCGCGTCCCGTGGATCCAGGACCACGCGGGCGTGAGTGCTGGGCAGTTGGGCCTCGCGCTCGCCTTCCCCGCGCTGGGCGCCTCCCTCGCGATGCCGCTGGCGGGGAGCATCAGTCACCGCTTCGGGGCGCGCAACGCGCTGCGCGGGCTGATCGCGCTGTGGACCCTCGCGCTGATCCTGCCGTCGGTCGCCCCCGGCCTGCTCACCCTCTGTCTGGCCCTGTTCGTCTACGGAGCCACGGCGGGCATGTCGGATGTGGCGATGAACGCGCTGGGCGTGGAGGTGGAGAACCGCCTCGACAAATCGATCATGTCCGGGCTGCACGGCATGTGGAGCGCCGGCGCCCTCATCGGTTCGGCGGCCGGCACACTCGCCGCCCACCTCGGTACGGACGCCCGGCTGCACCACGCGCTGGCGGCGGCCGTACTGACGGTGGCGGGTGTCGCCGCCTGCGCCTGGGTGCTCGATCTGCAGCCCGCCGAGGACGAGGATCCGCCGCCGCGGTTCGCGCTGCCGCCCCGCTCGACACTGCTCATCGGCGCGATCGGTTTCTGCGCGGTGTTCGCGGAGGGCGCGAGCCTGGACTGGTCGGCGGTCTATCTGCGCGACCAGTTGGAGACGTCGGCGGGTCTCGCGGCGGCCTGCACCACCGGCTTCACGCTCACCATGGCGGTCGCCCGGATCGCCGGGGACCGTGTGGTCGACCGTTTCGGCGCCGTGCGCACGGTCCGCACCAGCGGCGTCGTCGCCGTGCTCGGCGGGCTGCTGATCGTCCTCGCCGAGCACCCCGCGACGGCGATGACCGGCTTCGCCCTGATGGGGCTCGGCATCGCGGTCGTGGTGCCGCTGTGCTTCGCCGCCGCCGGCCGCAGCGGCGCCAACCCGAGCCTGGCCATCGCGGGCGTCGCGACCATCACCTACACCTCGGGACTGGTCGCCCCGAGCGCCATCGGCCTGCTGGCCCAGGCGACCAGCCTGATGGTGTCGTTCGTCCTGGTGACGGTGCTCTCGTGCGGCATCGCGGGGTTCGCGGGCGTGCTGCGCGCGGGAGACCGCAGAAAGGTCACGCCTCTGGACGCAGCAGTTCCCGGGCCGCGTCCCTGAACCTCTCGCTCCAGGGCGCCGGGCGGAGCGTCGCGGCGTCCAGCCGGACCAGCACCCGGCTGCCCCGGGCGTAGGTCACCGCCCCGTCCGCCGAGCAGAAGCGGAAGCCGTAGGTGAGCCCGGTGGTGCCGAGCCGGTCCAGCCAGAGGTGCACGGCGTAGGTGCCCGGCCGGGTCACGGGCGCTTCGTAGGTGACGCGCAGTTCCCTGACCGCGTTGCAGGCGTCCCCCGCCGCGGCCCAGTCGCCCTCGAAGCGGACGCCGTTGCCGTGCCACAGCTCGGTCCAGGCCCGCTCGACCAGCAGCGGATACCGGGCGTTGTGCAGCAGCCCCAGTGCGTCGAGGTCGTCGAAGTGGACGGTCACGGGGATCAGCCGGCCGTGGGAGAGGGCGGGGGCGAGCGTTGCTTCGGCGGTCACGGGTGGGACTCCTGGGGCGTGCGGATGAGTGCCGCTCTCCGGCGGACGACGGCGCGCCCTCATCCTAAGCAATCGCTCAGCGGGACCGGAGAGGCCCGACCCGCGTACGAAGCACTGCTGGTCAGCCCGCACAATGGTCCGGACACGCTGGCCCACGACGAAAGCGACAGCCCCATGGATCTCGGCGTCCGCTGGACACTGCACGGCGACGGACGCACCCCGGCGCCCGGCGCGGTGGTCCGCCCCGACGAACGGCTCTCCTGGCCCCGCACCGCCGGCCTGGGCGCCCAGCACGTCGTGGCGATGTTCGGGGCTTCCTTCGTCGCTCCGGTGCTCATGGGTCTCGACCCCAACCTGGCGATCATGATGTCGGGCGTCGCGACGATCGTCTTCCTGCTGGCGACGCGCGGCCGGGTGCCCAGTTACCTGGGCTGCTCCCTCTCCTTCGTCGGCGTCGCCGCGGTCATCCGGGCCCAGGGCGGGTCCAGCGCCACCGTCACCGGCGCGGTGTTCGTGGTCGGGGCCGCGCTGTTCCTGGTGGGTCTCGCGGTGCGGCGCTTCGGGGCGCGGATCATCCACGCGGCGATGCCGCCGATCGTGACCGGCGCGGTGGTGATGCTGATCGGCTTCAACCTGGCACCGGTGACCGCCGCCACCTACTGGCCGCAGGACCAGTACACCGCCCTGTTCGTGATGCTGTTCACCGGTCTGGCCGTGGTCTGTCTGCGCGGCTTCTGGTCCCGCGTCGCGATCTTCCTCGGGCTGGTCTTCGGATACGTTCTGTCCTGGGCGCTCGACCGCGTCTTCGGGCAGATCCACTCGGCGGACGCGAGCGGCACTATCACCGACCACTGGCGTCTGGACCTGTCCGGTGTCGGCCAGGCCGACTGGATCGGCCTGCCGAGCGTGCACGGGCCGTCCTTCGAGTGGTCGGCGATCCTGGTCGCCCTGCCCGTGGTCATCGCGCTGATCGCCGAGAACGCGGGGCACGTCAAGGCGGTCGGTGAGATAACCGGGGACAACCTCGACGACAAGCTCGGCACGGCCATCTCCGCCGACGGCGTCGGCTCCATGCTGTCCACCGCCGTGGGCGGCCCGCCGAACACCACCTACTCCGAGAACATCGGCGTGATGGCCGCGACCCGCGTCTACTCCACGGCCGCGTACTGGGCCGCCGCCGGCTTCGCCCTGCTCTTCGGTCTCTGCCCGAAGTTCGGCGCGGTCGTGGCCGCCGTCCCGGGCGGGGTGCTCGGCGGAATCACCGTCATCCTGTACGGCATGATCGGCCTGCTCGGCGCCCAGATCTGGATCAACGCCAAGGTGGATCTGCGCAATCCGCTGAATCTCGTACCGGCCGCGGCGGGCATCATCATCGGCGTCGGCAACGTCTCGCTGGAGTTCACCGACACCTTCTCGCTCAGCGGTATCGCGCTCGGCACGCTGGTGGTCATCACCGGCTACCACGCGCTGCGCGCCTTCGCGCCCGCCCACCTCAAGACGCAGGAACCGCTGCTCGACGAGGGCACCTCCTCCTACGACACGGACGGCGCCGCAGCGGATCAGCGCGCCAAGTCGTAGGCGTACGACGGGGTGAGGCGTAAGAGGGCTCCGGCGGCACGGCGGGCGGCGGAATCATCCCGGAGGCGGTACCGCACGCGAGCCCGACACGGTAGTGCCCTCCTTCCCCGCAACGGGTGCGTTCCCCCGTTCCGGGGAAGCGTCGGGCCCGCCGCCACGGGCGCCACCCCAAAGGTGCGACGCTGCGCTCATGGCGCGATGCGAGCAAGTCCTCACCCCGGTGGACGGGGTCATCTCCCGTATGCGCGCCCTCGACGCGGCTCTGCCCGCCCGGGACGGGGTCGCGGTCTTCAACCGTGTCTACCTCGCGGTGACCGAGGCCGTGGACCGGCGTATCGACGCCGGCCGGTTCCCGGACACCCACGCGGCGATCGCGCTGGACGTCCGCTTCGCGGAGCGCTATCTGGAGGCCGTCGACGCGGTGTCCGAGGAGCGTCGGCCGCCGGCCTGCTGGCGCCCGCTGTTCGCGTTCCGCCACCATCCGGGGGTGCGCCCGCTGCAGTTCGCCCTGGCGGGCATCAACGCGCACATCGGTCACGATCTCGCGCTGGCCGTCGTGGACACCTGTCGTACGCTCGCCTGCGAACCCGGCGACCTCGAGGACGAGTTCGACCGGGTGGGTGAGCTTCTGATCTCGCTGGAGGACCGTATCCGCGAGGAGCTGACGCCGGGCCCCGACCTGCTGCGGATCGCCGACCCGCTGACCCATCTGATCGGCGCGTGGAGTCTGGAGCGCGCCCGGGACGCCGCCTGGACGGCGGCCCGCGCGCTGTGGGCACTGCGCCGACTGCCCGATGTGGCTGGGGAGTTCACCGAGCGTCTGGACACGGCGGTGGGCTTCGCCGGACGCATGCTGCTCACCCCGTTGCCCGGCTGATCCGGCCGATGCGCCGGACCGCCGGTGCCGAGTGGGCTCAGTCCTCGGGGAGTTCGACGGGTGCGATCTCGTGGTAGACGTCGCCGGGGCCCGGGTTGGTCGGGTCGGTCTCGCCGCCGAAGTGGTGCATGACGCCCCAGACCGCGTTCAGCGCGGTCTGGACGGCACCCTCGGCCCAGCCGGCCGTCCAGGAGATGTCGTCGCCTGCGAGGAAGATGCCCCGCTTGTCGGCGGGCAGTTCCTCCTGCATGAAGTGGGTGAACAGGCGCCGCTGGTAGCGGTAGTGGCCGGGCAGATTGGCCTTGAACGCGCCCATGAAGTAGGGCTCGTTCTCCCAGGAGACGGTCACCGGGCTGCCGATGATGTGCTTTCTGATGTCGACGTCGGGGTAGATCTCGCCGAGCGACTTCAGCATGACCTCCATCCGCTCGTTCGCGGACAGCGGCAGCCACTTCAGACTGTCGTCGCACCAGGTGTAGGAGAGGCAGATGACGGCGGGCCGGTCCGGACCGTCGTCCAGGAGGTAGGTGCCGCGGGTCATGCGGTCGGTGAGCGTCATCGACATGACGTCCCGGCCCGTCGGGTTCCCCCTGTCGTCGACGGCCTTGTCCCGCCAGAACGGCCGGTCCACGGGCACGAACAGCTTGGAGCTCTCCATGTAGTGGGTGCGCTCGATCGCGGTCCAGTGGTCGATCGGGAAGAGCGAGTCGTCGCAGGCGATCTTGGAGAGCAGCATCCAGGACTGGGCGGTGAAGATCGCCGCCCGGTAGGTGCGGATGTCGCCGTCGGCGTCCGTCACCGTGATGCGGTTGCCGGCGGTGCGGTGGAGTCTGGTCACCGCCGGGCGCGGCTCGCCGTCCCGGTGCAGGGACTTCAGCGAGGTGCCGTACGGCCAGTGGACGATCTTCTCCGGCTCCCGCTCCCACATGCGCAGCGGCAGCTGCTGCGAGCCGCCGACGATACCGCGGTGGTGGTCGTCGGCCTCGGTGTACACGACCCGCAGGATCTCCAGGATGGAGTTGGGGAAGTCGGTGTCCCAGCCGCCGGTACCGAAGCCGACCTGGCCGAAGATCTCGCGGTGCCGGAAGGAGGTGAAGGCCTTCGAGTCGCAGAGAAAGCCGTAGAAGGTCTGGTTGTCGAGCTTCTCGACCAGCCTCGCCCAGATCTCACGGATGCGCGGGACGTCCCGCTCGCGCAGGGCGCGGTTCATGTCGGTGAAATCGGCGCCCTCCTCGAGGCACCTGGCCCAGGCCTCGGCGACGTCACGGTAGACCTGGGGCAGGTCGTCGAGGGTCTCGGCGTAGTGCGACTCGCCCTTGAGGTCGACGACGGTCGAGGGTGTCGCCTCGGCGAGGGGGTTGGGGAAGGGGCGCGTGGTCAGGCCCACCAGGTCGATGTAGTGCTGGAGCGCGGTGGAGGACGGCGGGAACCGCATCGCGCCCATCTCGGCGGTCAGTGACGCGTCGCAGCCCTCGAAACCCACGGTCCGCAGCCGCCCGCCGATCCGGTCGGCCTCGTAGACGACGGGCTTGAGGCCCATCTTCATCAGCTCGTACGCGGCGACGATGCCGGAGAGGCCCCCGCCGATGACCGCGACCTCGGTGCCGTGCTCGGTCGCCGGTATCTGCCCGAGCCCCGCGGGGTGGGCGAGATAGTCGTCGTACGCGTAGGGGAAGTCCGGGCCGAACATGGTGATCGGCGGCTGCTGCTCGCCGCTGTGCTCGATGGCGTTGGGCACCGTGGACGTCATGGGGTACGGACTCCTTGCGGGGGTGGTTCAGGGGTGGTTCAGGGGCGGAGCGGGAGGGTCAGACGAGGGACCCGTACAGGCCCGGGCGACGGTCCCTGAGATACGGGTTGTTCTCGCGGGAGGCGGCGAGGAGGACCGGGTCGACGTCGCCGAGGACGAGTTCCTCGGTGCGGCCGGCCCGGGTGCGGGCGATCCCGTCGGGCGCGGCGAGCGTCGACAGGCCCACGAACTCCAGGTCACCCTCCTGACCGACCCGGTTGACGTACGCGATGTACATCTGGTTCTCGAAGGCCCGCACCGGTACGACGGACTCGGCGACGAACTGGAACGGATGCATCTGCGCCGTGGGCACCAGGAGGAGGTCGGTGCCGGCCAGCGCGTGGGCGCGCACGTTCTCCGGGAACTCGACGTCGTAGCAGATCATCAGGCCGACGGTGAGGCCGCCGAGTTCGGCCTGGACGACGGTCCGCTCCGCCGGGGTGAACCGGTCCCGCTCGTAACAGCCGAAGAGGTGGGTCTTGCGGTAGTTCGCGAGACGGGTGCCGTCGGGGGAGACGAGCTGGACGGAGTTGTACACCGTGCCGCCGTCGCGTTCGGGGTAGCCGTAGGCGACGGCGAGGCCGTGCCGGCCGGCGGTGTCCGCGATCGCGTCGGCGGCGTCGCCGTCGGCGGGCTCGGCGAGGCGGCCGATGTCGCCGCCGATCGCGTACCCGGTCAGGAACAGCTCCGAGGTGACGAGCAGCCCGGCACCGGCGGCGGCGGCACGGCCGGCCGCTTCGTCGAGGACCTTGAGGTTCTCGGCGACGGATCCGGGCTGTCCGGAGCTCTGGAGCAGGGCGGTGCGCATGCGTGTTCCTCACCGGACGCGGGGGGTTTAGGGGGCCGGATAGAAGGTACGGTCGGGCGGCTCGGGTGGACAAGGAGGAGCCGTTGCGCGCCGGTGAGCGATTCGTTGCGTCCGCGGCGGGGTCGGCGGGGATTCGTTGCGCGCGGGTGGAGTCGCGGGTCGCGGCGCCCGTCTCCCGGGCCGGGCTGTCCCCGGCGACCGCCAGGCCCGGGCGGGGTCAGGTGCACGGCCCGGCCCGGGCAGGGCCAGGCGCACGGCCCCGCCCAGGCAGGGCCAGGCGCACGGCCCGGCGTTCACGCGGACGCCTACCCCGCTTCTCGGTCCCGCTCGAGCGTGAGGTGTCCCCGTCGCCCGCCCGCGCCGCCCTGAGGGCGGGCGACGATGGGCACGGCGCGCAGGGGGCGGGGCGGTGCGCCCGCACCTGCCGGGCGACCGTACCCGCACCCCCGAGTGACCTCATCGCGCGGTCAGCGGCCGGACACCCCGGCCCGAGGCACTACCGTGGCTCGGCCGCCCCCGCTCTCCTCCCGATGAGCAGCGCGGCCGTCGCCAGGTACGGAACCGCGAACACCACGAAGGCGGTGCTGTGGGCGTGGCCGGAGGCGATCAGGGCGTAGCCGCCGAAGGCCGCCACCGTGGCCAGCTCCGTGCCCAGTCCCGCGACCGAGGTCAGGGTGGCCCGCGCGGAGTCCTGGATGCGCCGCTGAAGCCGGGCGTCGGCCAGTACGGTCGCCGCCTGGAAGCCGCCGAAGGCGAGGGCGACGAGGGTCAGCCCCCACGGCGTCCCGTCGGCCGCGCCGAGGGCCAGGGCCAGACCGGCGCCGGCCAGCAGGGCGGCGAGACCGCGCGTCCCGAGCCGTTCGCCCTCCCCCGCCAGCAGGCTGCCGACGGTGGCGCCCGCCCAGATCAGCAGGAGCAGGTAGGGCACCGTTCCGTCGGCCACACCGGTGCCCCGCACCAGCAGCGGCGTGTACTCGTCGAGGGCGCCCCAGACCGCGCTCACGGCCGGGACCAACAGCAGCGCGCCCCGTACGGAGCGGTCGGCGCGGGCCTCGGCCAGACCGGTGCGCAGCGACCCGGTCCAGCTCTCCTGCCCGGCCGCCGGAGAGCGGTGCTCGGGGAACCGGAGTGCCACGGCCGCCGCCAGCAGACACACCAGGACGCTGGCCGCGCCGACGGCGGTGTGGCCGCCCCGGACGAGTACGGGGCCGGCGAGTCCCATCGCCGCCATCACCGCGACCAGCCCGGCCGCTCGGGCCCGGCCCATGATCCGGGCGTAGCGGCCGGCCGCGTCGAGCCGCTCCAGCTCGTCGTAGACCAGCGCCTCCAGCGCGCCGGAGGTGAGGGCTCCGCCGATGCCCCACAGGACGAAGCCGGCCGCGAAGGCCCCGTACGAGGGGAGCAGCACCCACAGGGCGAAGCCGGCGGCGGTCAGCAGCGGGCCGAGCCGGAGCAGCAGCCGCCGGGAGACGGCGTCCGCCAAGGCGCCGGAAGGTACCTCCAGGAGGACTGCGGTGACGGACCAGAGGGCGAACAGGGAGGACATCTGCCACACGGACAGGCCGGTGTCGCTGAACAGCAACGCGTACACCGGGTACAGCAGGATGAACTCTTCGAGGAACGAGTAGCCGTACAGCGTGGTCGTCAGCCGTCGCACGCGGACGTCGGAGGCACGCGTGGGCGTGAATGTCATGAGGCCTTCCCGAGGGGGCGGTTCGGACACCGGACGTGGAGGACGTACGGCGTCCGGGGCGGCCCTCGGGCGGCGCGGCCGGTGGATCAATGTCGCCAGGTCATGACACCCATGCTAGACCGGTCACCACGGGCCCTGCCCGGCAATTTCCGGCTCCCCGTACGGCCGGACCTGCCCTGTCAGGCGGGCGATCCGGACGAGAAACGCCGCAGCAGCGGGGAGAGCACCAGCACGGACTTGGTCCGTTCGACGAAGGGCT
The DNA here is from genome assembly GCF_044540255.1 of Streptomyces sp. NPDC086080. Lineage (NCBI taxonomy): Bacteria > Bacillati > Actinomycetota > Actinomycetes > Kitasatosporales > Streptomycetaceae > Streptomyces > Streptomyces sp. NPDC086080. Next base: position 372,641 of record NZ_JBITRU010000001.1, on the reverse strand, counting down.
CGCCCGCGATGCGCTCCAGGACCCTCTCGAAGTGGCGCATGTCGGAGGCGAAGACCTGGGCGACCGCGTCCGCGTCGCCGGTGACGGTGGAGGCGGCCACGACCTCCTGGTAGCGCTCCAGGCCCCGCTGGATGGTCTCCGGGGAGGTGTTGCCGCGGCAGTAGATCTCGACGAACCCCTCCGTCTCCCAGCCGAGGGCGGCGGGGTCCACCCGTACGGTGAATCCGGTGATGGCCCCGGTGGCGCGCAGCCGGTCCACCCGCCGTTTCACGGCGGGCGCGGAGAGGCCGATCAACTGGCCGATGTCCGCGTAGGAGCGGCGGGCGTCCTCGGCGAGGGCGTGCACGATGCGTTCGTCGAGATCATTCAGCACTGCGGGTCGTTCACTTCGCTTCCGAGAAGGGCCGGTGCGGCGGCGAGCCGGGAGCGGCGGCAGCCGTACCGGAAGTAGACCACGAGCCCGACGGCCGGCCCGACGGCGAGGACCACCCGGGTCACGGCGCACGGGCCGGGTGCCGCTGCCGGTGGCGCCGGCGAGCCGGCCGGGCGGGGTCGCGCCGTCAGTTCCAGCTGGCGTGCAGGGGCTTGCCCTCGGCGTATCCGGCGGCGCTCTGGATGCCGACGACGGCCTTCTCGGCGAACTCCTCCAGCGTGCCGGCACCGGCGTAGGTGCAGGAGGAGCGGACGCCCGCGATGATCGAGTCGATCAGGTCCTCGACTCCGGGAGACACCGGGTCGAGGAACATGCGGGAGGTGGAGATGCCCTCCTCGAACAGCGCCTTGCGGGCACGGTCGTAGGCGGACTCCTCGGAGGTGCGGTTGCGCACGGCACGCGCGGAGGCCATGCCGAAGGACTCCTTGTAGGGGCGTCCGTTCGCGTCGTGCTGGAGGTCGCCCGGGGACTCGTACGTCCCGGCGAACCAGGAGCCGATCATCACGTTGGACGCGCCGGCCGCGAGGGCCATGGCCACGTCGCGCGGGTGGCGGACGCCTCCGTCGGCCCATACGTGCTTGCCGTACTTCTTCGCCTCGGCGGCGCACTCCAGGACGGCGGAGAACTGGGGGCGGCCGACGCCGGTCATCATGCGGGTGGTGCACATGGCACCGGGGCCCACGCCCACCTTGATGATGTCGGCGCCCGCCTCGATCAGGTCGCGGACGCCTTCGGCGGAGACGATGTTCCCGGCGACGACCGGCACGCGCGGGTCGAGGTCGCGCACGAGTTTCACGGCGCTGATCATCGACTCCTGGTGGCCGTGCGCGGTGTCGATGACGAGCGTGTCCACGCCCGCCTCGAGCAGTTGCCCGGCCTTGCCCGCCACATCGCCGTTGATGCCGACGGCGGCGGCGACGCGGAGTCTGCCCCGCGCGTCGGTGGCCGGGGTGTAGAGGGTGGCGCGCAGGGCTCCCTTGCGGGTGAGGATGCCGGCCAGGCGGCCGTCCTTGTCCACGGCGGGGGCGTAGCGGCGGTTGGCGCCGTCGAGGGTGTTGAAGGCCTCACGCGGGTCCATGTCCGCGTCGATGAGGAGGAGGTCCTTCGACATGACCTCCTCGAGCTGGGTGAAGCGGTCCACGCCGGACAGGTCGGTGTCGGTGACCACGCCCACCGGCCGGTGCCCGTCGTCGACGACGACGCCCGCGTTGTGCGCGCGCTTGGGCAGCAGGGCGAGCGCGTCCGCGACGGTCTGGTGCGGGGCCAGCACGATGGGGGTGTCCAGGACCAGGTGGCGGCCCTTCACCCAGGAGACGACCTCGGCGACGACCTCGATGGGGATGTCCTGCGGTATGACCACGAGACCGCCGCGCCGGGCCACGGTCTCGGCCATGCGGCGTCCGGCGATCGCGGTCATGTTGGCGACGACGAGCGGGATGGTGGTGCCCGTGCCGTCCGGGGAGCTGAGGTCCACGCCCTGCCGCGAGCCGACCGCGGAGCGGCTGGGCACCATGAAGACGTCGTCGTACGTCAGGTCGTACGGGGGCTGGATGTCGTTGAGGAAACGCACGTGCTGCACATCCCGGTCGATCAGAGGTGGCCCCCGGACAGGTCAGCCAGGGGGAAGAGCACGTACTTCATTGTCCCATGCCGCCCCGGGCGCCCTCCTCGGTCGGATCATCCAGCCCGGCCGGAGCGCTGCTCGGAGGATCCTCCGAGGGCGAGTGCCACGGTGCGGGAGGCGGTGCGGTCCGCCGCCTCGGCGAACATCTCCTGGGCGGTCGCCCACTCCCCGGGGCGCGCGGCCGCCTACCCCCGCCGGCCGTGCACGACGATCAGCAGCCCGCGCTCCACGGCTCCCTCGGGCCGGAGCGTGTGGTCGGGCATGCCGTCGGCCCACGCGGCAACCCCGGCGTCGTCACCCGCGGACGAGCAGCCGGCCGGCAGGACGAGCAGGCAGGCCAGAAGACGCGGGAGCAGGGCCCGTCTCAGCACCGTGCGGCCGATGCTGCCGGCCCCGCTTCCGCGTCACCCGCTGTCAGGGGCCGTCCGGGTCCGCGCGATTGAGCGCGGAGCGCGGGGTCGGTCCCGCCGTCATCAGATAGTCCGCGGCCGACGTGTCCGTCACCAGGCTGGTGACCAGTCCGGAGCGCAGTACGGCGTCGATCGCGGGGCCCTTGCGCTGCCCGCCCGCGATCGCGACGACCTCCGGGACACGGCGCAACTGGTCCGTCTTGACCGTGATGCAGCGCTCCCCGAGGTCCCGGCCGACCCGGCGGCCCTCGGCGTCGAAGAGGTGCGCGGACATCTCCGCGGCGACCCCGAGGGAGGCGTAGTGCGCCCGCTCCTCGTCGCTGAGCATGTCGTGCACCGTGGAGATGCCCGGCTCCCAGGAGCCGATGGACACACAGGCGACGGTGACCTTGTCGAAGTACTCGAAGGCCCGCGCGATCCCGGTCTGGTGGCGCAGCGCCTGCGCGGTGGCCGCGTCCGGCAGCAGCATCGGCGCGTAGATGGGGTGGGCGTCGCCGCCCGACACCTGCGCGGCGCGCCGCACGGCCTCCACCGAGCCGCGCTCGGCGGTCCCGGCGTCGTACACGCCCGTGAGCTGCACGACCGTGCACGGAGGCAGCCGGTCCAGGGCCGCCGCCATGTGGATGGTGGACCGGCCCCAGGCCAGACCCAGCACATCCCCTTCGTTGACCAGCTCGCCGAGCAGGTCGGCGGCCACCTCTCCCAGGTTCTCGGGGTCGGGTGTCTCCTCAGCCTCGGCCGGGGACTCCACCACGACGGCATGCCTGAGGCCGTAGCGGGCACGGAGCGCGTCGGAGCGCTCGGCGTCCAGCTCGGCCGGCACACGGATCTCGATCCGTACGAGATCCCGTTCGAGGGCGGTCTCCAGGACCCGGGCCACCTTGAAGCGGCTGACGCCGAACTCCTCGGCGATCTGGATCTTGGATTTCCCCTCGAGGTAGAAGCGGCGGGCCATGGCCGCCGCCTGCACCAGCTCAGCGGGTCCCATCCGCATGGCTGACCGGCCCGCCGACATACCCGACACGGCGATCTCCTCACTGCTGTTCACACTCTGGATTCGCCGTTCATCCTTGCAGATCCGGCGCGGTCGATCAGCCCTGCTGGGCGCCGTTCATGTTCCTGACGCTCAGTGGTCGCATGCCCACGCTGCCTTCGCCGTCGCGGCCTCCGCCTGCTTGCGCAATGCACGTACCGCTTCGGCCGGGTCCGATGCCCCGTACACGGCGGAACCCGCGACGAAGACATCGGCGCCGGCCTCCGCGCACCGCTCGATGGTGGAGGGCGAGACTCCGCCGTCGACCTGGAGCCAGAGTTCCAGACCGTGCCTGCTGATCAGGTCACGGGTGCGGCGGATTTTCGGAAGCATGATGTCGAGGAACGCCTGCCCACCGAAGCCGGGCTCAACCGTCATGATCAGCAGCATGTCGAGCTCGGGGAGCAGGTCCTCGTACGGCTCGATGGGCGTCGCGGGCTTGAGCGCCATGGACGCGCGGGCGCCCTTGGCCCGGATCTCGCGCGCGAGCCGCACGGGCGCGGCGGCGGCCTCGACGTGGAAGGTGACGGAACCGGCCCCCGCTTCCACGTACTGCGGCGCCCAGCGATCGGGGGCCTCGATCATCAGATGGCAGTCCAGCGGTGTGTCCGTCCCCCGGGCCAGCGACTCCACGACCGGCACACCGAGCGTGAGGTTCGGGACGAAATGGTTGTCCATGACGTCGACATGGAGCCAGTCGGCTCCCCCGACCGCCTTCGCCTCGTCCGAGAGGCGGGCGAAGTCGGCGGACAGGATGCTGGGGTTGATCTGCGGGGCCATGGACCAAGACTGCCATGCCCGCCGACGGGGGTGTGCGGCGGTGTCGGTGCGCGGACCTGGGGCCGCCGCACCCACGGGCGGTGCGGTCTTCAGGGCGTCGCCGCCCCACGCATGATCGCGCAGTTCCCCGCGCCCCTGGGGGTGGCTCGCGCCCGCACATCGCCGCCACACGTCGGCGCAGTCCCGCGCGTGGGGCCCGTATCCGTACGGCGGGCGCGGGTGGGCGTCCTCGTGCGCCCGTTCACTCGTGCCCGGAGGGTCAGCCGGTGCGGCGGATCAGGGCCAGGTACATCGCGTCGGTTCCGTGCAGATGCGGCCACAGCTGTACGTCGGGGCCCTCACCGAGGTCGGGGACGCCGGGCAGGAACGGACGGGCGTCGAGCAGTTCGGCCTCCGGGAACTGCTTGAGGAGGTCGGCGACCACGGCCCGGGTCTCGGCCAGGTGTGGCGAGCAGGTGGCGTAGCCGACGACCCCGCCCACGCGTACGGACTCCAGGGCGGTGCGCAGCAGCCCCCGCTGGAGCGGCGCGAAGCCGTCCAGATCCTCCGGGCGGCGCCGCCAGCGGGCCTCGGGGCGGCGGCGCAGGGCGCCCAGCCCGGTGCACGGCACGTCGACCAGTACCCGGTCGAAGCTGCCGGGCCGCCACGGCGGGCGCGTCCCGTCGGCGGCGAGCACCTGGTACGGGCCCGGGTTCCCGGCGAGCGCCTTGGCCACCAGTCCGGCCCGGTGCGGCTGCTTCTCCGAGGCGAGCAGCACGGCACCGCGCTCGGCGGCGAGTGCGCCGAGCAGCGCGGCCTTGCCGCCGGGACCGGCACACGCGTCCAGCCACCACCGGTCACGGCCCTCGACGGGCGCGGCCGCGAGGGCGAGCGCCACGAGCTGACTGCCCTCGTCCTGGACCCCGGCCCGGCCCTCGGCGACGGCCGTGATCGCGCCCGGCTCCCCTCCCTCGGCCAGCCGCACCGCGTGCGGGGACCAGCGGCCGGGGACGGCGGCCTCCTCGTCGAGCAGCTCGGTGACCGTCGCCCTCCCGGGGCGGGCGACCAGGGTCACCTCGGGCCGCTCGTTGTCGGCCCGCAGCAGGTCCTCGATCCCGGCGCGTGGGCCCCCGAGGGAGTCCCACAGCGCGGAGACCACCCAGCGGGGGTGGGAGTGCACGACGGCGAGGTGGTCCTCGGGATCCTCGTCGTAGGGCGGGGCGACCCGTTCCAGCCAGCCGTCGAGGTCGTCCTGCGCGATCTTGCGCAGGACGGCGTTGACGAACTTGGCCCGGCCGTCGCCGAGCACCACCCGCGCCAGTTCGACGGACGCCGACACCGCGGCGTGCGTGGGGATCCGCGTCCCGAGCAGCTGGTGCGCGCCGAGGCTCAGCACGTCGAGCACCGGCGGGTCCACCTCGCGCAGCGGCCGGTCGACGCACGCCGCGATGACCGCGTCGTACGTGCCCTGGCGGCGCAGCGTGCCGTAGACCAGCTCGGTGGCGAGGGCGGCGTCGCGGGCGTCGAAGTCGCCCTCCTCGCGCGCCTTGCGCAGCAGTGGGGGCAGGACGAGGTTGGCGTACGCGTCCCGCTCGTCCACGGCCCGCAGGGCCTCGAAGGCGAGAACGCGGACGGGGTCCTTCTGGGGCCGGCGGTAGGGCTTGGCGGGCCTGCGGGGCCGACGGGGCTGGTCGCTCACGAAAAAGGTGCTCCGGATGTGGGATGAAGTGCGCGCTCCAGCCTACGTCGTGCGGGTCCCGGGGACGTCAGGCGCCGACGCTCTCCCCGGCGGTGATCCGCACCCCGCGCGCCCAGTCCGCCGCCCGCATCGGCTTCTTGCCCTGGGGCTGCACCCACAGCAGCTCCACGGCGTACGAGGCGGTGCCCACGTACACGTTGTTCTTGCCGGCGGACAGCTGCCCGGGTGCCAGACCCGTCGTCTCCGGTACGGGGCGGGCCTGGACGATCTTCAGGCGCTCGCCCCGGAAGGTGGTCCAGGCGCCGGGGGCCGGGGTGCAGCCGCGCACCACGCGGTCCACGCGCAGCGCCGGGGTGTTCCAGTCGACGTGGGCGTCCTCGACGGTGACCTTGGGGGCGTGGCTGATGCCGTCGGCGGGCTGCGGTACGGCCTTCACGGTGCCGTCCTCGATGCCGTCCATGGTTGCGGCGAGCAGGCCGGCGCCGGCGAAGGCGAGCCGGGTGAGCAGATCGCCACTGGTGTCGGTGGGGCGGATCTCCTCGGTGACGGTGCCGTAGACCGGCCCGGAGTCGAGGCCCTCCTCGATGAGGAAGGTGGTGGCGCCGGTGATCTCGTCGCCCGCCATGATGGCGTGCTGCACGGGCGCGGCGCCGCGCCAGGCGGGGAGCAGCGAGAAGTGCAGGTTGACCCAGCCCCGGGCGGGAATGTCGAGGGCGGCCCTGGGGAGGAGGGCTCCGTAGGCGACGACGGGGCAGCAGTCGGGGGCGATCTCCTTGAGCCGCTCGAGGAACTCGGGGTCCCGGGGCCTGGCGGGCTTCAGCACCTCGATCCCGGCCTCCGCCGCACGCTCGGCGACGGGAGAGGCGATCAGTCTGCGACCCCGCCCGGCGGGCGCGTCGGGCCGTGTGACGACGGCGGCCACCTCGTGCCGACCGGAGGCGAGAAGAGCGTCCAGTGCGGGAACGGCGACCTCGGGGGTACCGGCGAAGACGAGCTTCATGGGGTGCTGGGGGCCTCTCGGGCGGGGTTGGCTGGGGCAGCGCACCAGTCTAGGACCTGGCGCCGGAGCCCTCGGCCGGGGACAACCGCGGACGGACGGCCGCGGACGGCCTCCGGGGAGCACTCGGGACGGGCACGCCCTCACAGGGGGCGTACGCATATGCCGCCACGCCCCCTCCCCGTGACCAGCGGAGCGCCGACGCGTTGGTCAAGGAAGAGTTGACCAACGGGCCCGGCAACGGGCTCATTCCTTTCAACGCCGGTTCGAGAGGCTTGTTCATGGCCGACCACGCAACCCACGACGCCCAGGCTCGGGCCAGCCTGCACTTGCTGGTGCGGGACATCGAGCGGGTCCGGCGGCAGGTGGACGCACTGCGCACGCTCACCGCCCAGCTGGGCAACGTCTACCGCCCGCGCCGCTCCGGTCCCTCCACGGGGTTCGTCGTCTACGGACGCGCCCCCGCTCCGACGGTCCGTCTCGCCCAGGAATTGCGGGACAGTGTCGAGACCCTGGTCACGGCGGCCGTGGACTTCGATCGCTCGCTCGGCTTCTCGTGGGACGCGGTGGGCTCCGCGCTCGGAGTCACCAAGCAGGCGGTGCACCGTCGCTACGGCGCCCGCCGTGCGGCCGACCGGACGCCTGCCGCCGCCGCCACCGCCACGGTCGGCGCCGAGACCGAGGCCGAGCGCACCCCTGACACGTCGGGCACCCGCACGGTCAATGTGGGCGCCGGTGTCTCCACGGCGCCGACGGTCCCCGCCGCCCGCTCCATGCCGACCCAGCCCACCGCCGGCAGCCCGTCCCTGCGTGAGGAGCCCCGCCCAGCGGTCTTCCCCGCACCGCGCAACGGCTGAGCCGCCCCTCCCCCGCCCTCCCGGACGCACCACCCCGGGAGGCGCGGCAGGTCCGCCCCGATCCGCCACCGGAGCACCCCCGCCCTTCGCCATGCACGCCGCCTGGGCCGCCTTCAACGCCGCGGCGAGCGCAGCACCACGGCCGGGCGGCAGGTCCGCCCCGATCCGCCACCGGAGCACCCCCGCCCCTCACCATGCACGCCGCCTGAGCCACCTGCAGCGCCGCGGCGAGCGCGGCACCACGGCCGGGCGGCACCCTGACCAGTGCGCGGTCCCGCCGCCCCAGCGCCCCGCGGGACCCAGCCCGGGACCCGCCACACCAGCACGTACCGACGCGGCCCTGTCAGCCGATGTCGAGCGGGTCGACGCGTACCCACACCGGAACGCCCCCGCCCTTCGCCATGCGCGCCGCCTGAGCCACCTGCAACGCCGCGGCGACGGGCGACGCGGCACCACGGCCGGGCGGCACCCCCACCCGCGCACCGTCGCGCCGCCCCAGCGCCCCGCGGGACCCAGCCCGGGACCTGCCACACCAGCACATACCGACGCGGCCCCCTCAGCCGATGTCGAGCGGGTCGACGCGTACCCACACCGGAACGCCTCCGCCCTTCGCCATGCGCGCCGCCTGGGCCGCCTTCAACGCCGCGGCGAGCGCGGCACCACGGCCGGGCGGCACCCTGACCAGTGCGCGGTCCCACTGTTCCCCCGGCGGGGGTGTGCCCGGGCGCCGTGGGCGGCCCGCCGCGGTGACCGGCAGGGGCACCGGGCCCAGGATCTCCGCCTCGGCCGGCAGCCGCACCGTACGGAGGAACTCGGTCACCGTCTCGCCCGGCCCCGAGACCGCCGCCATCCGCGACACCGGCGGGAAACCCAGTTCCCCCCGCTCGGCCAGTTCCCGCACCGCGTGCCCCACCGGGTCCCACCGCACCAGCGCCTGCACGGGCCGCAGCGTCGGCTCGGCGACCACCACCACCGTGCCGCCCGCCGACTGCGGACGGACCAGTGCCGCCGCGCCGATCCAGCGGCGCAGTGCGTCCTCCCCCGCACGCAGGTCGGGCCGGCCCACCATGGCCCACCCGTCCAGCAACAGCGCCGCCGCGTAGCCGCCCTCGGCCACCGGTTCCGCACCGGGCGTGCTCACCACCAGCGCGGGTGCCCCCGGCACCGTGTCCAGTACGTGCTCCCGGCCCGAGGTCCGCACCGGAACCGCGGGAAAGGCCCGGCCCAGCTCCTCCGCCGTCCGCCGCGCCCCCACCACCTGCGCGCGCAACCGGAACCCACCGCACTCCGGACAGTGCCAGCCGCTCTCGCCGCGGCCGCACCATCCGCACGCCAGATCGTCGGACCCCCGCGCCTCCAGCGGCCCCGAGCAGTGCCGGCAGCGGGCCGGAGCCCGGCAGTTCGCGCACGCCATCCGCGGCACATACCCGCGGCGGGGCACCTGGACGAGCACCGGGCCGTTCCGCAGCCCCTCCCGGACGGCCTGCCAGGCGAGCGACGGCAGCCGCGCCGCGCGGGCGGCCTCGTCCCGCGCGAGATCCTGGTCGCCCACGGTCCGCACCAGGGGCGCGGCCGCCCGGACCCGCTCCCTCGTGGCGATCAGCGGTCTGGCCCAGCCGGTGTCCACGAGCTGGGCGGCCTCCACGGTGCAGCTCCAGCCGCCCAGCAGGAAACCGCACTTGTCCTGCGCCGCCCGCAGCAGCAGCACCTCACGGGCATGCGGCTGGGGGGCGTGCTGCTCGCTGTGGCTGTCGTCCCCGTCGTCCCAGACGGCGACGAGCCCGAGGTCCCGCACCGGCGCGAACATCGCCGCGCGTGTCCCGATGACGGCTCGTACGGATCCCCGCCGCACCGCGAGCCACTGCGCGTACCGCTTCTCCGGCCCGGCGTCGGCGGTGAGGACCGCGTGCCGTCCCTCTCCCAGCAGCGCGGTGAGCGCCGCGTCGGCACGGGCCACGGCCCGTCCGTCCGGCAGGACGGCCAGCGCGCCGCGCCCGGAGGCCAGGGTCGCCACGACGGCCCGGGCCAGTTCCTCACTCCACTGCGGGCCGGGCAGGGCGCTCCACACGGCTCGTGGGGCGCCCTTCGCGGCCAGTGCCTCCAGGAACGCGGGCCCCTGCTCGTACCGCTCCCAGGAGCCGAGCAGGGGTGCCGGAGGCGGGGGCAGCGGAGGGGGCGAGGGACGCTTCTCGGCGCGGGCGTTACGAGGCGGCACCGCGAGCTGGAGAACGTCGGCGAGGCTGCCCGCGTACCGGTCCGCCACCGCGCGGGCGAGCCCCAGCAGCTCCTCGTCGAGCACCTGCTCCGGCGAGACGACCTGGGCCAGCGCCGCCAGAGGTCCCGAGTAGTCGGACTCGGCGAGCCGCTCGACGAGGAACCCGTCGATCAGCCCGCCGCCCTCGCGCCGCCCCTCGCGCACCCGGTGCCGCCCGGCGCCGAACCGCACCCGCACCCGCACACCCGGCTGCGCGTCCGCGTCCAGCTCCTCGGGCACGGCGTAGTCGAAGTAGCGGTCGAGATGGAGCACACCCTTGTCGACGAGGACCCGGGCGACGGGCAGCTCCCTGGCGAGCGCGGCGCCCCGCCAGGTGCGCGGCTTGGCCCGGGGGGCCTTGGCCTTGCGCACGCTCTCCCGGATGAGCGCGAGCTGCTCGGGCGGCGCGCCCTCCGCGCCGCCGTCCTGCTGTCCGTTCTCGCTGCTCACGCCTGCATTCTTACCAAACGCCACTGACAACGGCGTCGGCCCCGGGACCGGACCGGCCCTTCGTACCGGGCCGGGACGCCGCCGCGCCGCGAGCGCGGCCTTCCCGGGCGCCGGCGTGCACGGCTGTGACGGCGCTCGCCGCACGCCGAGGCCCGGCGGCCCTTCGGAAGGGGCCGCCGGGCCTCGGCGTGCGGGGCGGTGTGACCTACAGTCCCGCCGCCTTGCGCAGGGCGTCCACGCGGTCGGTGCGCTCCCAGGTGAAGTCGGGCAGCTCACGTCCGAAGTGACCGTAGGCGGCGGTCTGGGCGTAGATCGGGCGCAGCAGGTCCAGGTCGCGGATGATGGCGGCCGGGCGGAGGTCGAAGACCTCGTCGATGGCCTTCTCGATCTTCTCCGTGTCGAGCGTGGCGGTGCCGAAGGTCTCCACGAACAGGCCGACCGGCTCGGCCTTGCCGATCGCGTACGCCACCTGCACCTCGCAGCGCGTGGCCAGACCGGCCGCCACCACGTTCTTGGCCACCCAGCGCATCGCGTACGCGGCCGAGCGGTCCACCTTGGAGGGGTCCTTGCCGGAGAAGGCGCCGCCGCCGTGGCGGGCCATGCCGCCGTACGTGTCGATGATGATCTTGCGGCCGGTCAGGCCCGCGTCACCCATCGGGCCACCGATCTCGAACCGGCCGGTGGGGTTCACCAGCAACCGGTACTTCTCGGTGTCGAGCTTGATGCCCTCGTCGACGAGCGCCTTCAGCTCCGGCTCCACGACGAACTCGCGGATGTCGGGGGCGAGCAGCGACTCCAGGTCGATGTCGGAGGCGTGCTGGGAGGAGACGACCACGGTGTCCAGGCGGACCGCCTTGTCGCCGTCGTACTCGATGGTCACCTGGGTCTTGCCGTCGGGGCGCAGGTAGGGGATGGTCCCGTTCTTGCGCACGTCGGACAGGCGCTTGGACAGACGGTGGGCGAGGAAGACCGGCAGCGGCATCAGCGTCGGCGTCTCGTCCGTCGCGTAGCCGAACATCAGGCCCTGGTCGCCGGCGCCCTGCCGGTCCAGTTCGTCGTCGTCGCCCTCGACGCGGGCCTCGTAGGCGGCGTCGACACCCTGCGCGATGTCCGGGGACTGCGCGCCGATGGACACCGAGACGCCGCAGGAGGCGCCGTCGAAGCCCTTCTTCGAGGAGTCGTAGCCGATCTCCAGGATCTTGTTGCGCACCAGCGTCGCGATGTCCGCGTACGTCTTGGTGGTGACCTCACCGGCCACGTGCACCAGGCCGGTGGTGATCAGGGTCTCGACGGCGACCCGGGAGGCCGGGTCCTCGCGCAGCAGTGCGTCGAGGATGGTGTCGCTGATCTGGTCAGCGATCTTGTCGGGGTGGCCCTCGGTCACGGACTCCGAGGTGAACAGACGACGGGACACAATGCTCCCTGGGGTTGCAGCGGCTGCTGGCTGATCATTGGCGGACGGCGGGGGCTGCACCCTGACGCCGTCCGTCGGACAGTTTATCGGTCGGGCTCCGCCACGGGTCCCCTGTCTCGCCCACCGGGAGCGCTGTGACCTGCGGCACGAGCATTCTCCCCGGGCCGGGCGAGGTTCGCCAGAGGCGCCACACCCCGGTGGATGCGGTTTGAGAGGGTCTGAGAGCGGATCGCTCACTTATCCCAGGCGTTTGACCACCAGGTCCCAGACGGTTTCGGCCAAGATCTCCTTCGGGCCGTGGGCGACGGGGGTCTCGCTGCCGTCGGCGCCCAGCACCACGGCCTCGCTCTCGTCCTGGCCGAAGGTCTTGCGCTCCCCCACCTCGTTCACCACCAGCAGATCGCAGCCCTTGCGCTTCAGCTTGGCGCGGCCGTTGGCGAGCACGTCGTCGGTCTCCGCGGCGAAGCCCACGATCACCTGTCCGGACCGCACCCGGTCGCCGGAGATCTCGGCAAGGATGTCCGGATTCCGCACCAGGGTGATGGGCTCGGGTTCCTGACCGTCCTTCTTCTTGATCTTCCCGGTCGCGTAGGCCGCCGGGCGGAAGTCGGCGACGGCCGCGGCCATGACCACCGCGTCGGCGTCGGCGGCGGCGCGCAGGACGGCCTCACGGAGCTCCACGGCGGTTCCGACGGCCACGACGTCGACTCCCGCCGGGTCGGGGAGCGCGGAGTTGGCCGCGATCAGTGTGACGCGGGCGCCCCGGGCGGCGGCGGTGCGGGCGAGGGCGTAGCCCTGTTTGCCCGAGGAGCGGTTGCCGAGGAAGCGGACCGGGTCGAGGGGCTCGCGGGTGCCTCCGGCGCTGATGACGACATGCCGGCCCCTGAGGTCGGGCTCGGTGACACCGCGGGCGAGCACCCGGCGACAGACCTCGAAGATCTCGCCCGGGTCGGGCAGCCGGCCCTTGCCGGTGTCGACGCCGGTGAGGCGGCCCACGGCCGGTTCGACGACCACGGCGCCCCGGGCGCGCAGGGTCGCCACATTGTCCTGGGTGGCCGGGTGCTCCCACATCTCGGTGTGCATGGCGGGCGCGAAGACCACCGGGCAGCGGGCGGTGAGGAGGGTGTTGGTGAGCAGGTCGTCGGCCAGGCCGTGGGCCGCCTTGGCGAGCATGTCGGCGGTGGCAGGGGCGACGACCACCAGGTCGGCGTGCTGGCCGATGCGGACGTGCGGCACCTCGTGGACGTCGTCCCAGACCTCGGTGGAGACCGGGTGGCCGGAGAGGGCGGACCAGGTGGCGGCGCCAACGAAGTGCAGGGCGGAGGCGGTGGGGACGACCCGCACCTCGTGCCCCGACTCGGTCAGCCGCCGGAGCAGCTCACAGGCCTTGTACGCGGCGATGCCGCCGCTGACCCCCAGAACGACCTTCGGCTTGTCCACCGTTTCTCCCCGGACCTCGGAAAATGTGCGACCAGCACCCATGAGACACCACAGGCCCGGCAGACGTGCTGCCGGGCCTGTGGAAAGGTCAGCTGCGAACCGCTGATATGACGTACTGACCGGTTGACCGGTTACTGGCCGGGGCCTTCGACGGCCTCGGAGGTCAGCAGTCCCGCGTTGATCTCGCGCAGGGCGATCGAGAGCGGCTTCTCGTGGACATGGGTGTCGACGAGGGGACCGACGTACTCGAGCAGGCCCTCGCCGAGCTGCGAGTAGTACGCGTTGATCTGGCGGGCCCGCTTGGCCGCGTAGATCACGAGGCTGTACTTCGAGTCCGTGGCCTCGAGGAGCTCGTCGATCGGCGGGTTGATGATGCCCTCGGGCGCGGAGATGGAAGAGGACACGCTCTACCTTCCGATGGATGGGAAAGATTCAGTCGACCTGACCGGTGGACGATTGCCCACGATCACACGACGTTCACCAAGGCTAGCAGCTCGCGGGCGACGTCCCGGACGGAGGTGTTGACCAGGGTGGTGTCGAACTCCGGCTCGGCGGCCAGTTCCGTCTTCGCCGCCGCCAGCCGACGGCTGATGACCTCGGCCGACTCGGTGCCCCGGCCCGTGAGCCGGCGCACGAGCTCCTCCCAGGAAGGGGGAGCCAGGAACACCAGCTGGGCCTCGGCCATGGACTCGCGGACCTGCCGCGCGCCCTGGAGGTCGATCTCCAGCAGCACCGGCACCCCGGACTCCAGGTGCTCCAGCACCGCCGCGCGGGGCGTGCCGTAGCGGTTGCCGGCGAACTCGGCCCACTCCAGCAGCTCGCCGTTGGCGATCAGCTTGTCCATCTCCTCGTCACTGACGAAGAAGTAGTGGACTCCGTGCTGCTCACCGGGACGGGGCTGCCGGGTCGTCGCCGAGACGGAGAGCCAGACCTCCGGGTGTTCCTTGCGCATATGAGCGACGACCGTGCTCTTGCCGACCCCGGAGGGGCCGGAGAGCACGGTCAGCCGCGGACGTACGTCCGGGGGTACGGGGGACGTCCCCCGGGGTGTTGCAGCCATGCGGCGATTATTCCAGCAAACCCGGGGTGCCCGGGACGGCGGTCCCGGGCTGCCGGGCACTCAGGAGCCGGTGCTGCCGAACTCGCGCTCCAGGGAGGCGATCTGGTTGGAACCGAGACCGCGAACCCGGCGGCTCTCGGAGATGCCAAGACGCTCCATGATCTGCTTGGCGCGGACCTTGCCCACGCCGGGCAGGGACTCGAGCAGGGCGGAGACCTTCATCTTGCCGATGACGTCGTTCTCCTGGCCCTGCTTGATGACCTCGTGAAGGGAGGCGCCGGAGTGCTTGAGTCGATTCTTGACCTCGGCCCGCTCCCGGCGAGCCGCGGCGGCCTTTTCGAGCGCGGCTGCGCGCTGTTCAGGGGTAAGGGGCGGAAGAGCCACGCCTGCGTCACCTCGGATGTCGAACTGTCGGATACGGACCGGTGAGGAACCTGGTCGGCCCACACCTGGGGAGTCACGCGCGACACCGTCGCCCGTTCACTCTCCGTCGGAGACTAGCGGCCAAGTCCGCCTGAGTCAGCGAGAACTGCGGAAAAGTCCTGGTCAGCCTCCGCCAGGCCGGACATTTAAGACAAATGGTTGTGGATTTGAAGGTGTTTTCACAGCGCGACGACCACGGATTCCCTCGTCGGCCGCTCTCAGACTGCCGACAGCGCGGCCCGGATCTCCTCCGCGAACCGCTCCGCGGCGTCACGCAGAGCGACCACGTCGGGACCGTGGCGCAACACTCCCCGGCTGACGTTGGGCACGACATTGCGCACCGCGCTCCCGAACACCCCCGGGAGATCCGCCGCGGTGGCACCCTGCGCGCCGATGCCGGGGGCGAGGATCGGGCCTCCCGTGTGCAGGTCGTACGAGGACAGGTCGCCGAGCGTCGCGCCGACCACCGCGCCGAAGGACCCGAGCGGCTCCTCGCCGGCGTTCTCCAGGGCCAGGTGCCCGAGCACGGTCGCGCCGACGGTGCGCCCGTCGGCGCGGACCGCGTGCTGTACCTCGCCGCCCTCCGGATTGGACGTCAGCGCCAGGACGAACAGCCCGGTGCCGGTCTCGCGGGCCAGCGCGACGGCCGGGCTCAGCGAGCCGTATCCGAGGTACGGCGAGACGGTGAGCGCGTCGGAGAACAGGGGCGCGTCCTTGTGCAGGAAGGACTCGGCGTAGGCGGCCATGGTGGAGCCGATGTCCCCGCGCTTGGCGTCCATGACGACCAGCGCGCCGGCCGCCCGTGCCTCCTGCACCGTCTTCTCGAGAACGGCGATGCCGCGCGAGCCGAAGCGTTCGAAGAAGGCGCTCTGCGGCTTGAGCACGGCGACCCGGCCGGCCAGCGCCTCGACGACCGTACGGCTGAACGACTCCAGACCCGTCACATCGTCGTTCAGGCCCCACTCGGCGAGCAGGGAGGCGTGCGGGTCGATGCCCACGCACAGCGGGCCCCGCTCGTCCATCGCGCGGCGCAGGCGTGCACCGAAGGGTTCCAGGCCGGTCATACCGTTGTCCTCACGTCGGCGCCCACCGCGTCGGCGAGCGTGGTGTAGGGGCTGGTGCGCAGCCGCGCGGCGAGCCCCTTGTGCATGGCGCGGCCCCAGAAGGGACCCTCGTAGACAAGGGCGCTGTAGCCCTGGACCAGCGTGGCGCCGGCCAGGATGCGCTGCCAGGCGTCCTCGGCGTTCTCGATGCCGCCCACCCCGACCAGCGTGATCCGGTCGCCGACGCGCGCGTAGAGGCGGCGCAGCACGTCCAGGGAGCGTGCCTTGAGGGGGGCGCCGGAGAGACCGCCGGTCTCCTGGACGAGGGCGGGCGAGGAGGTCAGGCCGAGTCCCTCGCGGGCGATGGTGGTGTTGGTGGCGATGATGCCGTCCAGGCCGAGCTCCACGGCGAGGTCGGCGACCGCGTCGATGTCCTCGTCGGCGAGATCGGGAGCGATCTTCACCAGCAGCGGCACCCGGCGGGCCGGGACGCTGCGGTCTGCGGCCTCCCGTACGGCGGTGAGCAGCGGGCGCAGATGGTCCACCGCCTGGAGGTCGCGCAGTCCGGGCGTGTTCGGGGAGGAGACGTTCACGACCAGGTAGTCGGCGTACGGTGCGAGGCGCTCGGCGGACTTCACGTAGTCGGCGACGGCCTCGTCCTCGGGGACGGCCTTGGTCTTGCCGATGTTGACGCCGACGACCGTCCGGAAGACGGGCCTGCGGGAGGCCAGTCGCGCCGCGACGGCGAGCGAGCCCTCGTTGTTGAAGCCCATGCGGTTGATCAGAGCCCGGTCGGCGACCAGGCGGAACAGCCGCTTCCTGGGGTTGCCGGGCTGCGGTTCCCCGGTCACGGTGCCGATCTCGACGTGGTCGAAGCCGAGCATGGCCATGCCGTCGACACCGACCGCGTTCTTGTCGAAGCCGGCGGCGAGGCCGAAGGGGCTGTGCAGCCGCAGCCCGAGCGCCTCGGTGCGCAGCTCCTCGTGGCGCGGGGCGAGCACGGCGGCGACGAAGGTGCGCAGGACGGGGACGCGCGCGACGAGACGGATCCAGCGGAAGGCCAGGTGGTGGGCCTGTTCGGGATCCATGCGGCGGAAGATCAGACGGAAGAAGAGGTGATACATCAGGAGTCCTCATACCGAGGGGGGACACCGTTTCCGGGGTCCCCCCTCATCGGCGGCTGGGGTCCGCGCCCCGAGGGGGCGCGGGGCTGTGTCGATGGTGCGGCTCCGCCCCGCGGGCTCGACCGGCCACAGACGGCCCGCAGCGTCGCGACCGGCCTCTCCGCGGAGCGCTAGTCGCGGGCCGCGGTCAGATGGTGCGCGTGTTCCTGGAGCGAGCGGACGCCCACGTCACCGCGGTTGAGTGCGTCGATGCCCTGGACCGCCGCGGCGAGCGCCTGGACCGTCGTCAGGCAGGGCACGGACCGGGCCACGGCGGCCGTACGGATGTCGTAGCCGTCGAGGCGGCCGCCGGTGCCGTACGGGGTGTTGACGATGAGGTCGACCTCGCCGTCGTGGATGAGCTGGACGATGGTCCGCTCGCCGTTCGGGCCGGTGCCCTCGGACTGCTTGCGCACCACCGTGGCGTTGATGCCGTTGCGCTTGAGGACCTCGGCGGTGCCGGAGGTGGCGAGCAGCTCGAACCCGTGCGCCACCAGCTCCCGCGCGGGGAAGATCATCGAACGCTTGTCCCGGTTGGCGACCGAGATGAACGCGCGTCCCTTGGTCGGCAGCGGTCCGTAGGCACCCGCCTGCGACTTGGCGTACGCCGTGCCGAAGACCGAGTCGATGCCCATGACCTCGCCGGTGGAGCGCATCTCAGGGCCGAGGACGGTGTCGACGCCGCGGCCGTGGATGTCGCGGAAGCGCGACCACGGCATCACGGCCTCCTTGACGGAGATCGGTGCGTCCAGCGGCAGTTCGCCTCCGTCGCCCTTCGCCGGGAGCAGGCCCTCGGCGCGCAGTTCGGCGACGGTCGCGCCGAGCGAGATCCGCGCGGCGGCCTTCGCCAGCGGCACCGCGGTCGCCTTCGAGGTGAAGGGCACGGTGCGCGAGGCGCGCGGGTTGGCCTCGAGGACGTAGAGGATGTCGCCGGACAGCGCGAACTGGATGTTGATCAGGCCGCGTACCCCGACGCCGCGTGCGATGGCCTCCGTGGAGGCACGCAGCCGCTTGATGTCGTACCCGCCGAGCGTGATCGGCGGCAGGGCGCACGCCGAGTCGCCGGAGTGGATGCCGGCCTCCTCGATGTGCTCCATGACGCCGCCGAGGTACAGCTCGTCGCCGTCGTAGAGGGCGTCGACGTCGATCTCTATGGCGTCGTCGAGGAAGCGGTCGACGAGCACCGGCCGGGAAGGGCTGATCTCGGTCGACTCGGCGATGTACGTCCCCAGCCGGGTCTCGTCGTAGACGATCTCCATGCCGCGGCCGCCGAGCACGTAGGACGGCCGGACGAGGACCGGGTAGCCGATCTCGTCGGCGATGGCCTTGGCCTCGGCGAAGGTGGTGGCGGTCCCGTGCTTGGGGGCGGGCAGGCCGGCCTCCTTGAGGACCCGGCCGAAGGCCCCGCGGTCCTCGGCGGCGTGGATGGCCTCCGGGGAGGTGCCGACGATCGGCACGCCGTTGTCCTTCAGCGCCTGCGACAGGCCGAGCGGGGTCTGGCCGCCGAGCTGGACGACGACGCCCGCGACCGGTCCGGCCTGCCGTTCGGCGTGGACGATCTCCAGCACGTCCTCCAGGGTGAGCGGCTCGAAGTAGAGCCGGTCGGAGGTGTCGTAGTCGGTGGAGACGGTCTCCGGGTTGCAGTTGACCATCACGGTCTCGTAGCCGGCTTCGGACAGTGCGAAGGAGGCGTGGACGCAGGAGTAGTCGAACTCGATGCCCTGGCCGATGCGGTTCGGTCCCGAGCCCAGGATGATCACCGCGGGCTTCTCGCGGGGCTCGACCTCGGTCTCCTCGTCGTAGGAGGAGTAGAAGTACGGCGTGCTCGCGGCGAACTCGGCGGCGCAGGTGTCTACGGTCTTGTAGACCGGGCGGATGCCCAGCGCGTGCCGGACCTCGCGGACGACGTCCTCGCGCAGGCCGCGGATCTCGCCGATCTGCTGGTCGGAGAAGCCGTGCCGCTTGGCCTCGGTGAGCAGGTCGCGGGTCAGCTCGGGTGCGGCGGCCAGCTCGTCGGCGGTCTCCTTGATGAGGAAGAGCTGGTCGACGAACCAGGGGTCGATCTTCGTGGCGTCGAAGACCTCCTCCGCGGTGGCACCCGCGCGGATGGCGCCCATGACGGCGTTGATGCGGCCGTCGGTCGGGCGGACCGCCTCGCGCAGCAGCTCGGCCTTGTCGCCCGCCTCCCCGACGAAGGTGAACTGGCTGCCCTTCTTCTCCAGCGAGCGCAGCGCCTTCTGGAAGGCCTCGGTGAAGTTGCGGCCGATGGCCATGGCCTCGCCGACCGACTTCATGGTGGTGGTGAGGGTGGAGTCGGCGCTGGGGAACTTCTCGAAGGCGAACCTCGGGGCCTTGACGACCACGTAGTCGAGGGTCGGCTCGAAGGAGGCCGGGGTCTCCCGCGTGATGTCGTTGGGGATCTCGTCGAGGGTGTAGCCGACGGCCAGCTTGGCGGCGATCTTGGCGATCGGGAAACCGGTCGCCTTGGACGCGAGCGCCGAGGAGCGCGACACACGCGGGTTCATCTCGATGACGATGACCCGGCCGTCCTCGGGGTTCACCGCGAACTGGATGTTGCAGCCGCCGGTGTCGACGCCGACCTCGCGGATGACCGCGATGCCGATGTCGCGCAGGATCTGGTACTCGCGGTCGGTGAGCGTCATCGCCGGGGCGACGGTGATGGAGTCACCGGTGTGCACGCCCATGGGGTCGAAGTTCTCGATGGAGCAGACGACCACCACGTTGTCGTGCTTGTCGCGCATCAGCTCCAGCTCGTACTCCTTCCAGCCGAGGATGGACTCCTCCAGGAGCACCTCGGTGGTCGGCGAGAGGGTCAGGCCCTGTCCGGCGATGCGGCGCAGCTCGTCCTCGTCGTGGGCGAAGCCGGAGCCGGCACCGCCCATGGTGAAGGAGGGCCGGACGACGACCGGATAGCCACCGAGGGTGTCGACGCCCCCCAGGACGTCGTCCATGGAGTGGCAGATGACCGAGCGGGCGGACTCGCCGTGGCCGATCTTGGCGCGCACGGCCTCGACGACGTCCTTGAACAGCTCGCGGTCCTCGCCCTTGTTGATGGCCTCGACGTTGGCGCCGATCAGCTCGACGCCGTACCGCTCGAGCGTGCCGGCCTCGTGCAGGGAGATCGCCGTGTTGAGAGCCGTCTGGCCGCCCAGGGTGGGCAGCAGCGCGTCCGGCCGCTCCTTGGCGATGATCTTCTCGACGAACTCGGGGGTGATCGGCTCGACGTAGGTGGCGTCGGCGATCTCCGGGTCGGTCATGATCGTCGCCGGGTTGGAGTTGACCAGGATCACCCGCATGCCCTCGGCGCGCAGGACGCGGCACGCCTGGGTGCCGGAGTAGTCGAACTCGGCGGCCTGACCGATGACGATCGGGCCGGAGCCGATGACCAGGACGGACTGGATATCGGTGCGCTTAGGCACGCTGGCCCTCCATCGGGACTGTGCTCATCAAAGACGTGAAGCGGTCGAACAGGTAGGCGGCGTCGTGCGGGCCCGCTGCCGCTTCCGGGTGGTACTGGACGCTGAAGGCCGGCCTGTCGAGCAGCCGGAGGCCTTCCACCACGTTGTCGTTCAGGCACACGTGGGACACCTCGGCGCGCCCGTACGGGGTGTCGGAGATCTTGTCGAGCGGGGCGTCGACGGCGAAGCCGTGGTTGTGCGCGGTCACCTCGACCTTGCCGGTCGTACGATCCTGCACCGGCTGGTTGATGCCGCGGTGGCCGTACTTCAGCTTGTAGGTGCCGAAGCCGAGGGCCCTGCCCAGGATCTGGTTGCCGAAGCAGATGCCGAAGAGCGGGGTGCCGCGTTCCAGGACCGCCCGCATGACCGAGACCGCGTGGTCGGCGGTGGACGGGTCGCCGGGGCCGTTGGAGAAGAACACGCCGTCCGGTTCGACGGCGTAGACGTCGTCCACGGTCGCCGTGGCCGGCAGGACGTGCACCTCGATGCCGCGCTCGGCCATGAGCTGCGGGGTCATCCCCTTGATGCCGAGGTCGACGGCGGCGACGGTGAAGCGCTTCTCACCGACCGCCGGGACGACGTACGGCTCGGTCGTGGCGACCTCGGCGGACAGGTCGGCGCCGCTCATCCCGGGGGCCTTGCGCACCTCCGCGAGCATCGCGGCCTCGTCGGTGACCGCGTCGCCGGAGAAGATGCCGACGCGCATCGCGCCCCGCTCGCGCAGATGGCGGGTGAGCGCGCGGGTGTCGATGCCGCAGATGCCGACGACGCCCTGGGCGGCCAGCTCCTGGTCCAGCGAGCGCGTGGAGCGCCAGTTGGAGGGCACGCGCGCGGGGTCGCGGACGACGTAGCCGGAGACCCAGATCTTCCGGGACTCCATGTCCTCGTCGTTGACCCCGGTGTTCCCCACGTGCGGGGCGGTCATCACGACGACCTGGCGGTGGTAGGACGGGTCGGTGAGGGTCTCCTGGTAACCGGTCATGCCGGTGGAGAACACCGCTTCGCCGAAGGTCTCCCCCACCGCCCCGTAGGCACGGCCGCGGAAGATCCGGCCGTCCTCCAGGACGAGTACGGCAGGAACCTTGCCGGTTCCCCTGGTGGAGGTTGTCATCGTGCGCCTTCCGTCTTGTTGATCATGTGGTGGAGGGTTTCCACCCACTCGTTGTGCTCGGCCGCGTGGTCGGAGCGGAAGCCGGAGTCGATCAGCCGCTCGCCGTGCGCCCAGGTGACGACCAGCAGACCGCCCTCGGTGAGGACCTTGCCGGCGATGCCCTTGTCGAGCCGGGCCCCGCGCAGCGCGTCCGCCGGGACGAAGAAGTCGTCGGCGCCGGGCCGTACGACGACCAGTCCCGCTTCGGTGAGCGTCAGCTCGGCCCGGCTGCGGGTGCCCAGACCGCGCGCCACGATGCGGTCGAGCCACTGACCGGCGGTGGTGGAACCGTGGTAGCGGCCGCTCAGCCTCAGTTTCGCCGGGCCGGGGTCGTCCGGCGCGTCGTGCAGCTCCGGCAGGTCGCCCTGGAGGGTGGCGCGCCACTTCCAGCCCTCGCGCATCAGCCAGTAGACGAGTGCGACGAAGAGGCCGAGTCCGACGACCCAGCCGATCCGGGCGGCCCAGTCGGTCACTTCCGCCGATTCCTTCGCGGCGGCCAGCAGGATTACAGGTGTCACGTGAGCTTCCCGTCGACGAGCGTGGCCTTGCCCCGTAGCCAGGTGTGCGTGACACGGCCCGGCAGCTCACGGCCCTCGTACGGGGTGTTGCGGCTGCGCGAGGCGAAGCCCGCGGGGTCCACGGGACCACGGTATGCCGTGTCGACGAGGGTGAGGTTGGCGGGCTCACCTGCCGAGACGGGACGTCCGTGGCCCTCGGCCCGCCCGATGCGCGCGGGCGTGGAGGACATGCGGTCGGCGACGCCGGCCCAGTCCAGCAGGCCCGTGTCGACCATCGTCTCCTGGACCACCGACAGCGCGGTCTCCAGACCGACCATGCCCATGGCGGCGGCGGCCCACTCGCAGTCCTTGTCCTCGTGCGGGTGCGGGGCGTGGTCGGTGGCGACGATGTCGATCGTGCCGTCGGCGAGCGCCTCACGCAGGGCCATGACGTCCCGCTCGGTGCGCAGCGGCGGGTTGACCTTGTAGACCGGGTTGTACGTCCGCACCAGCTCGTCGGTGAGGAGGAGGTGGTGCGGGGTGACCTCGGCGGTGACGTCGATGCCGCGGGATTTGGCCCAGCGGACGATCTCGACGGACCCGGCGGTCGACAGGTGGCAGATGTGGACGCGGGAGCCGACGTGCTCGGCGAGCAGGACGTCCCGCGCGATGATCGACTCCTCGGCGACGGCGGGCCAGCCGCCGAGACCGAGTTCGGCGGAGACGACGCCTTCGTTCATCTCGGCGCCCTCGGTCAGCCGCGGCTCCTGCGCGTGCTGGGCGACGACCCCGCCGAACGCCTTCACGTACTCCAGCGCACGGCGCATGATCACGGCGTCGTGCACGCACTTGCCGTCGTCCGAGAAGACGGTGACACCGGCCGCGGACTCGTGCATCGCGCCCAGTTCGGCGAGCTTGCGACCCTCCAGGCCGACGGTGACGGCGCCGATGGGCCGTACGTCGCAGTAGCCGTGCTCCCTGCCGAGCCGCCAGACCTGCTCGACGACACCGGCGGTGTCGGCGACCGGGAAGGTGTTGGCCATGGCGAACACGGCGGTGTAGCCCCCGCTCGCCGCCGCGCGGGTGCCGGTCAGTACGGTCTCGGAGTCCTCGCGGCCGGGCTCGCGGAGGTGGGTGTGCAGGTCGACCAGGCCGGGCAGGAGGATCCGGCCGGCGGCCTCGACGACCTCGGCGCCCTCGGCGGACAGTCCGGTGCCGACGTCCGCGACGGTCTCGCCGTCGATCAGGACGTCCTGCGGCTCGCCGCCGAGGACCTTCGCACCGCGGATCAGGGTCTTGCTCATGATGGCTACTTCTCCTCGGTGGTACGGGCGTGGGTCACGGCGGGTTCGTTGCCGCCCAGCAGCAGGTAGAGGACGGCCATGCGGATGGAGACGCCGTTGGTGACCTGCTCGATCACGGTGCAGCGGTCGGAGTCCGCGACGTCGGCGGTGATCTCCATTCCGCGGACCATCGGGCCGGGGTGCATCACGATGGCGTGCTCGGGCATCCGCGCCATACGGTCGCCGTCGAGGCCGTAGCGGCGCGAGTACTCCCGCTCCGTGGGGAAGAACGCGGCGTTCATCCGCTCGCGCTGGACGCGCAGCATCATCACGGCGTCGGACTTGGTCAGCGTGGAGTCGAGGTCGTAGGACACCTCGCAGGGCCAGCTGCCGACGCCGACCGGCAGCAGGGTCGGCGGGGCGACGAGGGTGACCTCGGCCCCGAGGGTGTGCAGCAGGTCGACGTTGGAGCGGGCGACCCGGCTGTGCAGGACGTCGCCGACGATCGTGATGCGGCGGCCGGAGAGGTCCTGTCCGATCCCGGCGTCCCGGCCGACGAGCCGGCGCCGCATGGTGAAGGCGTCGAGCAGGGCCTGGGTGGGGTGCTGGTGGGTGCCGTCGCCCGCGTTGATGACGTGCGCGTCGATCCAGCCGGAGGTGGCCAGGCGGTACGGGGCTCCGGAGGCGCCGTGCCGGATGACCACGGCGTCCACGCCCATGGCCTCCAGGGTCTGGGCGGTGTCCTTCAGCGACTCGCCCTTGGAGACGCTGGAGCCCTTGGCGGTGAAGTTGATGACGTCCGCGGACAGCCGCTTCTCCGCGGCCTCGAAGGAGATCCGGGTGCGGGTGGAGTCCTCGAAGAAGAGGTTCACCACCGTGCGGCCGCGCAGGGTCGGCAGTTTCTTGATCGGCCGGTCGGCGACCCGGGCCATCTCCTCGGCGGTGTCGAGGATCAGGACGGCGTCGTCGCGGGTGAGGTCGGCGGCCGAGATGAGATGACGCTGCATCTGTCAGGCTCCGTAAGGCAGTTCATGAGGCGAAATCGGGCAGACGGGTACGCGCGCGGGCGTGCCCAGCCGGCGCACACCGTCGGTGTGCGCCCGAAGTGCTACTGGGCGGTCCGCTTGGCGCCGAGCAGCACGGTGTCGCGACCGTCCTCCTCGGCGAGCAGGACCTTGACCGTCTCCCGCAGCGACGTGGGGAGGTTCTTGCCGACGTAGTCGGCGCGGATGGGCAGTTCGCGGTGGCCGCGGTCGACGAGGACGGCGAGCTGCACCGCGCGGGGGCGCCCGATGTCGTTCAGCGCGTCGAGGGCGGCGCGGATGGTACGGCCGGAGAAGAGCACGTCGTCGACGAGGACGACCAGCCGGCCGTCGATGCCGTCACCGGGGATCTCGGTGCGGGCCAGCGCACGCGGTGGGTGCATGCGCAGGTCGTCGCGGTACATCGTGATGTCGAGCGAGCCCACCGGGACCTTGCGCTCGGTGATCTGCTCGAGCTTGGCGGCGAGCCGCTGGGCGAGGAAGACGCCTCGGGTCGGAATACCGAGGAGCACCACGTCGTCGGCGCCCTTGGCGCGTTCGACGATCTCGTGGGCGATGCGGGTCAGCACACGCGCGATGTCGGGGCCTTCGAGAACGGGCCGGGCGTCGGGCTGTGCCTGCTGCGTGTCCTGCGGGTTCTGCTTGTCCATACGAAACGGACCTCCTTCTCCGCCTCACGGGACGGACCTTAAAGGACGTCGGATGTGCCGAGCCCACGCTATCAGGTCGCGATCCGCACGGAGCGACACCCCCTATCACCCCAATGGCGTAGCCGATCTTCGCTACCACGGAAGAGTCGGTGTGGACCATTCGGCTTGACGAGCCAGAGTAACGCTGCGTAACCTCACAGTGAGTTACCAGCCGCGCGGCATGGAAAACGGCCAGAGCCGCGTAGACACAGTGCCGGGGAGCTATATGTCCAGCGAATACGCCAAACAGCTCGGGGCCAAGCTCCGGGCGATCCGCACCCAGCAGGGCCTTTCCCTCCACGGTGTCGAGGAGAAGTCCCAGGGCCGCTGGAAGGCGGTCGTGGTCGGTTCGTACGAGCGCGGCGACCGCGCCGTGACCGTGCAGCGCCTCGCGGAGCTGGCGGACTTCTACGGTGTCCCGGTGCAGGAGCTGCTGCCGGGTACGACCCCGGGAGGCGCCGCCGAGCCCCCGCCGAAGCTGGTCCTCGACCTGGAGCGGCTGGCCACGGTGCCGGCCGAGAAGGCGGGCCCGCTGCAGCGCTACGCGGCGACGATCCAGTCCCAGCGCGGGGACTACAACGGCAAGGTGCTCTCGATCCGTCAGGACGACCTGCGCACCCTCGCCGTCATCTACGACCAGTCGCCCTCGGTCCTCACCGAGCAGCTGATCAGCTGGGGCGTCCTGGACGCGGACGCGCGCCGCGCGGTGGCGTCGCACGAGGACTAGCACCGCGGGTCGCGCAGAAACGTGCCGCCGGGGGGGGGGGGGGGGGGGGGGGGGGGGCCCCCCCCCGGGGGGGGGGGGGGGGGGGGGGGCGGGCGGCGGGGGGGGGGGGGCGCCCCCGCCCCCCCCCGCGGGGGGCCCCCCCCCCCCCCGCGGGGGGGGGGGGGCGCCCCGGGGCCCCCCCCCCCCCCGGCGGTTTTCGCGAATCGGCGGTCTCGGCCCGGCCGCGGGCCGTGGTGGGGTGCGCGCGGTTTTCCGGGCCTCGCGGGATGGTTACTCCCGGCGCAGAGACGGCTTGAGTTCCTTGAGTCGGCCCAGCAGGCCGTTCACGAAGGAGGGCGACTCGTCCGTCGAGAACTCCTTCGCCAGCTGCACCATCTCGTCGAGGACGACCGCGTCCGGGGTCTCGTCGACCCAGATCAGCTCGTAGGCGCCCAGACGCAGGATGTTGCGGTCGACGACCGGCATCCGGTCCAGGGTCCAGCCGACCGAGTACTGGGCGATCAGCTCGTCGATGCGCTTCGCGTGTTCCGCGTAGCCCTCCACGAGCTGCATCGTGTACTCGCTCACCGGCGGCTGCCGGGTGTCGGTCCGGGAGTGCCGGATCCAGTCGGCGAGGACCGTCAGGACCTCGGTGCCGCGCTGGTCGCCCTCGAAGAGGATCTGGAAGGCACGTTTGCGGGCCGTGTTGCGGGCAGCCACGGTTAGCTGTTCACCCGGCCGAGGTAGTCGCTGGTGCGGGTGTCGACCTTGATCTTCTCACCGGTGGTGATGAAGAGGGGAACCTGGATCTGGTGGCCGGTCTCCAGGGTCGCCGGCTTGGTGCCGCCGGTGGAACGGTCACCCTGCACGCCCGGCTCGGTCTCCTGGATGGTCAGCTCGACCGCGGCGGGCAGCTCGACGAAGAGCACCTCGCCCTCGTGCTGCGCGACCGTGGCCTCGAAGCCCTCGACGAGGAAGTTCGCGGCGTCGGCGACCGTCTTGCGGTCGATGTGCAGCTGGTCGTAGGTCTGCATGTCCATGAAGACGAAGTACTCGCCGTCCATGTACGAGAACTGCATGTCGCGCTTGTCGACGGTGGCCGTTTCGACCTTGACGCCGGCGTTGAAGGTCTTGTCGACGGTCTTGCCGGACAGCACGTTCTTCAGCTTGGTACGCACGAAGGCCGGACCCTTACCGGGCTTGACGTGCTGGAACTCGACGACGGACCAGAGCTGGCCGCCTTCGAGCTTGAGTACCATGCCGTTCTTGAGGTCGTTCGTGGAAGCCACGGTTGCGGAATCTCCTGGACTGGACTGACGTGGACGACGGCCGGGGCGGGGGCAGGCGCACAGCACGGGGCTAGAGCGCGAGCAGCTCCTTGGTCGTGATGGTGAGTAGCTCGGGTCCGCCGTCCGCCTCGGGGCGCACGACGAGCGTGTCATCGATCCGGACTCCGCCCCGGCCGGGGAGATGGACCCCCGGCTCGACAGTGACCGGCACACAAGCGTCCAGTTTACCCATGGCCGCGGGGGTCAATTGAGGGTCCTCGTCGATTTCCAGTCCCACACCGTGACCGGTGAGCGCGGGAAGGGCCTCGGCGTACCCCGCGGAATCCAGCACATGGCGCGCCGCACGGTCCACGTCGCGGTACGCGGTGCCCGGCACCAGGGACTCGCGGCCGGCCCGCTGGGCCGAGAAGACCAGGTCGTAGAGCTCGATCTGCCAGTCCGCGGGAGCCGTGCCGATGACGAACGTACGGCCGATCTCGCAGCGGTAGCCGCGGTAGGTGGCGCCGAGGCAGACGGAGAGGAAGTCGCCCTCCTCCACCCGGCGGTCGGTGGGGCGGTGACCGGGCCGGCCGGCGTTCGGGCCGGTGGCGACGGAGGTGGGGAAGGCGGGGCCGTCGGCGCCGTGATCGACCAGACGCCGTTCCAGTTCCAGGGCGAGGTGGCGCTCGGTGCGGCCCACGAGGATCGACTCCAGGAGTTCGCCCAGGGCCTGGTCGGCGATCTCCGCGCCGATACGGAGGCAGGAGATCTCCTCCTCGTCCTTGACGACCCGGAGCCGTTCCACGGCACCGGCGATGTCGGCGAGGCGCAGTCTCGGGGCGACGGAGTGGATCCGGCGGTGCCGGGTCACGGTGAGATGGTGCTCCTCCACGGCGAGGGAGTCGACGTCCTGGGCGACGGCCAGGTCGGCGGCGGTGGCGGCGGGGTCGCCGCCGATGCCGCTCGTCACGTGCAGGCGCAGTGCTTCGTCGGGGCGGCTCTGCGGGGACCGGTCGTCCGGCGGGCCGGCACACACCAGGACGTCCTCGGTCCTGCCGAGCAGTAGTACGGCGCCCTCGGGGGCGGCGCCGGCGAGGTAGCGCACATTGGCGGGGCGGGACACCAGCGCCGCCGCGCTGCCGACCGCGTTGCAGCATTCCCGTAGCCGCGCCCGGCGGATCGCGTAGACCTCTGACATTCTTCGAGCGTAGGAGCGGTGGCTGGATGTTGCCGGTCGAGTGGGGCCGAGTGGGGGGCGGGCGGGGCGCGGGAGGGGGCGGGCGCGGGCAGTCCCACACCCGCTCGGAACGGTCCCTCATCCCCTCAGGGCGGTCCCTCCACGGCGGTGGTTACCACTGTGGAGGGCTGGCTATCGAGCGGGCCAGGACGTCGTCCAGGATGCGGGCCGTTTCCGGTATGTCCAGCTGGGAGTTGTCGATGATGGGCAGGCCGGAGCCGTACCAGCCGGCCATACGGCCGTGGATGCGGGCCACCTCCTCGTCGCCGAGGCGGCGATTGCCCGTACGTTCCGCGTTGCGTTCCAGGACGATGTCCAGCCCGGGGAGCAGGACGACGGGCAGCAGACCGGGGCCCACGTGCCGCTTCCAGCCGCCGAGCCCGACGACCGGGCGGTCGGGGAAAACGGCGTCGTCGAGGATGCAGGAGATGCCGTTGGCGAGGAAGTTGCGTGCGGCGAAGCCGCAGGTGCGCCGGGCCAGGCGGTACTGGGCTTCGGAGTGGTCGTTCCATCCGGACTGCGGGTCGGCGAAGCCGGAGCGGACCCACTCGCGTACGTCGTCCAGGCTGATGTGGGCGGTCGGGACCCGGCGATGATCCGCCCAGTACTTGGCCACACTCGTCTTGCCCGCGCCCG
This sequence comes from Streptomyces sp. NPDC086080, assembly GCF_044540255.1. NCBI lineage: Bacteria > Bacillati > Actinomycetota > Actinomycetes > Kitasatosporales > Streptomycetaceae > Streptomyces > Streptomyces sp. NPDC086080. The sequence goes on along the minus strand of NZ_JBITRU010000001.1, from coordinate 343,594 downwards.
CGGGCCCTATCAGCAGCACCGCCATGATCGTCCCGGCCGGATCGGGCGCCGCGGGGGACTGTGGCGGGCTGGGCATGGCGACGGGGCCGCCGGGCGGCAGCGGCACATGGCCGGTGGTGTCCGGCGGCGGGGGCATCGAGGCGTGCTGCGGACCCGCGGCGGGGCCGGGCGGAGGGGCGGGATAACCCGGTGCCGGAGGAGGCACGGGCAGCGGGTGCCCGCCCGGATGGTGTGCGGCCGGTGACCAGCCGACGGCCGGTCCATGCCCCGGCTGATGGGGCGGCGGCAGCGGAGAACCCCCTGCGTGCTGCATCCGGTGCCACTCCGTCTCGTCCAGGCGATGGGGCGCTGACCGCGGGGGTGTCCCGCGTGCTACCGAACGGTACCGCCCCCTGCCGTCGTTGTGTGAACGGCCGGGGGCAGTGATGAGTGCCCGCGTTACTCCCCCACCTCGCCGTACGCGGCGAGCAGGACGGCAGGGTCGGGTCCTTCGAGCACCGTGGGCTTGGCCAGACCGTCGAGGACGATGAAGCGCAGCATGTCGCCGCGGGACTTCTTGTCGACCTTCATGGCCTCCAGAAGCTTCGGCCACTGGTCGTGACGGTAGTGCAGGGGCAGGCCGACCGATGCGAGGACCGTGCGGTGGCGGTCCGCGGTGGCGTCGTCCAACCGGCCCGCGAGACGGCCCAGTTCGGCGGCGAAGTGCATACCGACCGAGACGGCCGCGCCGTGCCGCCACGTGTAGCGCTCGTTCTTCTCGATGGCGTGGCCGAGCGTGTGGCCGTAGTTGAGGATCTCGCGCAGACCCGCTTCCTTCAGGTCGGAGGAGACCACGTCCGCCTTCACCCGGATCGAGCGCTCGATCAGTTCCGCGGTGTGCGGGCCGGCCGGGGTACGGGCGGCCTCGGGGTCGGACTCGATCAGGTCCAGGATGACCGGGTCGGCGATGAAGCCGGCCTTGATGACCTCCGCCAGGCCGGACACGTAGTCGTTGACGGGGAGGGAGTCCAGCGCGGCCAGGTCGCAGAGGACGCCGGCGGGCGGGTGGAAGGCCCCGACGAGGTTCTTGCCCTCGGCCGTGTTGATGCCCGTCTTGCCGCCCACGGCCGCGTCGACCATGGCCAGGACGGTGGTCGGGACGGCGATCCAGCGGACCCCGCGCAGCCACGTGGCGGCGACGAATCCGGCCAGGTCGGTGGTGGCACCACCGCCGACGCCGACGATCACGTCGGTGCGGGTGAAACCGGACTGGCCGAGCGCCTTCCAGCAGTAGGCGGCGACCTCGGCGGTCTTGGCCTCCTCCGCGTTGGGCACCTGGACGGCGATCGCCTCGTAGCCCTGTCCGGCGAGGTCCGCGCGGAGCGCGTCGCCGGTCTCGGCGAGAGCCTCGGGGTGCACGACCGCGACACGCTTGGCCCGGTCGCCGATCAAACCGGCCAGCTCACCGAGGAGCTGACGGCCCACCAGAACCTCGTAGGGCTCGGACCCCGCGGTACCGCCGATCCGGATCCTCGTCACATCGTTCACCACAGCGTCCTTTGGCCGGGGGCCCGGGGGACGTGCCCCCGGAGATACGGTCTTCAGCTCCAGCGCGTCCAGGACGGCCTCGGTGACCTCCTCGGGCGCACGTCCGTCGGTCGCCACCACGGCCGTGGCGACCTCCTCGTACAGGTGCCGACGGGCCTCCATCAGTTCGCGCCACTGCTTGCGCGGGTTGACGGCGAGCAGCGGCCGCGCGACGTTGAGGCCGGTGCGCCTGACCGCCTCCTCCACGTCCATCGACAGATAGACGACCTGCTGGGGGGCCAGCAGGGCGCGGGTGTCGGGGTCGAGGACCGAGCCGCCGCCCAGCGCCAGGACACCCTCGTGCTCGGTGAGCGCCGTCTGCACCGCTCGCTTCTCGACGGCTCGGAAGGCGGCCTCGCCCTCGTCGACGAAGATGTCGGCGATGGTCCTGCCCTCGGCGCCGACGATGTCGTCGTCGGTGTCGCGGAAGCCGACGCCCAGCCGCTCGGCCAGCAGACGGCCGACGGTGGACTTGCCCACCCCCATCGGGCCGACCAGCACGATCCGCGGGCTCATCGGATGGCCAGGTTGTCGAGGTAGGACCGCACGTTGCGGGCGGTCTCGGTGACGCTGTCGCCGCCGAACTTCTCCGCGACCGCGTCCGCGAGGACCAGCGCCACCATGGCCTCGGCGACGATGCCGGCGGCCGGCACCGCGCAGACGTCGGAGCGCTGGTGATGGGCGGCCGCCTCCTCGCCGGTGGCGACGTCGACGGTCCTCAGCGCGCGCGGCACCGTCGCGATCGGCTTCATCGCCGCGCGGACGCGCAGCAGCTCACCGGTGGTCAGCCCGCCCTCGGTGCCGCCGGAACGGCCGGAGGCGCGCTTGATGCCGTCGGGGGTGGTGAGGATCTCGTCGTGGGCCTTCGAGCCGGGTACCCGGGCGAGGCCGAAGCCGTCTCCGACCTCCACACCCTTGATGGCCTGGATGCCCATGAGGGCGGCGGCCAGGCGTGCGTCCAGTCGGCGGTCCCAGTGGACGTGGGAGCCGAGACCGACGGGAACGCCGTACGCCAGGACCTCCACCACGCCGCCGAGGGTGTCGCCGTCCTTGTGGGCCTGGTCGATCTCCGCGACCATCGCCTCCGAGGCGTCCGCGTCCAGGCAGCGCACCGGGTCCGCGTCCAGCCGCTCCACGTCGGCGGGCGTCGGGTACACGCCGTACGGAGCCTTGGCCGCGGCCAGCTCGACGACATGGCTGACGATCTCGATGCCGGCCGTCTCCTTGAGGTACGAGCGGGCCACCGCGCCCAGCGCCACACGGGCGGCGGTCTCACGGGCGGACGCGCGCTCCAGGATCGGGCGAGCCTCGTCGAAGCCGTACTTCTGCATTCCGGCCAGGTCGGCGTGGCCGGGGCGGGGACGGGTCAGCGGGGCGTTGCGCGCCAGGCCGGCCAGAACCTCGGGGTCGACCGGGTCGGCCGCCATGACCTGCTCCCATTTCGGCCACTCGGTGTTGCCCACCATGACCGCGACCGGGGAGCCGAGGGTCAGACCGTGCCGGACGCCACCGAGGAAGGTGACCTCGTCGCGTTCGAACTTCATCCGGGCACCGCGTCCGTAGCCCAGCCGCCGCCTCGCGAGGTGGTCCGCCACCATCTCCGTGGTGATCGGTACGCCGGCGGGAAGACCCTCCAGCGTCGCGACGAGTGCGGGACCGTGGGACTCCCCCGCGGTCAGCCAGCGCAACCTGCTCAACGGTGCTCCTCCGTGCTTCGCGCCCCGGTATGCCCTGCGTACGCGTCCGTTCGCGTACCGCTGTGGCGTGACGGGGTGCGCGGCCCCGGTCCGCCACCTCCGATCCTCCCACGTCCGGGCGGGGCGACCGGCCGCCGGTCCATCAGACGGACGACGCGGCCGGGACCCGGGCGGAGACAGGATCAGGCCGTACCCTCGCCCCGGCGCCGCGGGGGCGCGTAGGCACCGAGGAAGTCCGCACCGCTCGGCCGCTGTCGCGCGGCCGGAGTCGTGGGCCCCGGTGCCTGGGCGCCGAGGGGGTCCGCCCCGCCGCTCTGCCGCTGCGGCGCGTACTCGCCCAGGTAGTGGGCGCCGCTGTCCTCGCCGTACTGGGCAGCCGTCCGGACCGGCGGGCCCGAGCGGACGGCACTGCGGTGAGCGATCCTGCGGTTGATCCTGACGGACCAGGAGGCCACGACCGCGAGCACGACCAGGGCCAGCGCGGTGATCTGCAGCCAGTCGGGCAGGAAGCCCAGCACGGACTCGAATATCTGGGTCTTCCACGACGCCAGCGGCGTGCTCTCGGACATGGATCGCGTTCCCCTCCCGTGTTCCGCCCCCTGCGGAACCGAAGGTGGATCCTAGCGGGCGGCGAGGGCCCGTTCCGCTGCTTTTCGGACGGCGTCCAGCGGGGCCGGCGACCGTCCCGTCATCTGCTCCACCTGGAGCACCGCCTGGTGCACCAGCAGGTCGAGCCCGCTGATCACGGCACCTCCGTTCGCGGACCAGCGCTCGGCGAGGACGGTCGGCCAGGGGTCGTAGAGCACGTCGAACAGCGCCGCCGGGCGTTCCGGGACGGCCCGGGCGAACAGGTCGGTGACGCCGGCCGGGGTGGTGCTGACGACCAGCGGTGCGCGCAGGGCCTGCTCGGCGTCGTCCCATGCGGCGATGCGCACCGCGACGTCGAGCCGCTCGGCCCACTGCCTCATCTCGGACGCCCGGGTCTCGCTGCGGACATAGACGGTGATCTCGCCCCGGCAGATCCGGGCCAGGGCCGCCAGGGCGGAGGAGGCGGTGGCGCCGGCGCCGAGGACGGCCGCGTGCTCCACCGTGTCGATGCCGTGCTCGCGCAGGGCGGCGGCCATGCCGGGGATGTCGGTGTTGTCACCGGTCCTGCGGCCGTCCTCGTGGAAGACGACCGTGTTCACCGCGTCCACGGAGGCCGCCGTCCCACTGATCTCGTCGAGCAGCGGGATGACCGCCCGCTTGAGCGGCATGGTCAGGGAGAGCCCCGCCCACTCGGGGCCGAGCGTCTCGAAGAACCCCGGTAGCGCCTTCTCGTCCACGTCGAACCGGTCGTACGTCCAGCCCTCGAGCCCCAGCTCCGCGTACGCGGCTCGGTGCAGCACCGGGGAGAGGGAGTGGGCAATCGGGGAGCCGAGTACGGCGGCACGGCGGAACTCGGCCATCAGTTGTTCCTCGAAGCGTTGAATTCCCTGACCAGCTCCGCGTGTTCGGCATTGGTCCTGGTGAACTTGCTGGTCTTCCCGTCGAGGGAGATGAAGTAGTACCAGCCGTCGTCCGTCGGGTTGAGCGCCCCCTCGACGGCGTCCTTGCCGGGGTTGCTGATCGGTCCGGGCGGCAGCCCCTTGTAGAAGTACGTGTTGTACGCGTTGTCGTAGTTCCTGAGTTCCGCGAGGGTCAGGTCGATCTTGCTCTGGTTCTTGATGTAGTTGTACGTGGAGTCGAACTCCAGCATGCCGTTGGTCTCGGTGTTGCCGGCTTCCAGGCGGTTGTAGATGACCTCCCCCATCTTGCGGAAGTCGCTGTGGCTGGTGCCCTCCGCCTGGACGAGGCTGGCGACGGTGACCAGCTGCCACGGATCCTCGAGTCCGAGGCTCTCGGCCTTCTCCTCGACCTTCAGTTCGTCGTAGACCTCGGTGGCCTGCGCGACCATGCGGGTGAGAACGTCCTCGGGCGTCTGCCCCTTGGACACTCCGTAGCTGGACGGGAAGAGGAATCCTTCCAGCGGGTCCTTGACGTTCTTGTGGTTCTGGGCCCACTCGGGCAGACCGAGCTTCTCCCAGTCCTCCTTGGCCACTTTCGCGGTCGTACCCGCCTCGACCCCGAGGCGGGTGTCGATCAGCTTGTAGATGTCGGCGTTGCGTTTGCCCTCGGCGATGATCAGGTTGTTGCGGCTCTTCGGGCTGAGCATCAGCTCGACCGCGCTGGCGGCCGACATCTCCTTCTGCAGCGTGTACACGCCGTCCTGGATGGTTCTGCCCTGTTCGTTGGCGGCCTGGGCCGCGACGAAGGCGTCGACGCTCTTGACGACGCCCTGCTTCTTGAGCTCCTGGCCGATGGCGTAGCCGCCGGAGCCCTTGGGGATCGTGACGGTCACCTCCTCGCCGTTGCCGGTTCCCGCGAAGTCCGGCGCGCTGCCGAAACGATCCTGGTAGAACTGGTAGCCGAAGTAGGTGACGCCGGCCAGGCCGCCGCCGAAGACCGCGACCACCACGAGACAGGCCAGGCCGCTGCGCCGCTTCTTCTCCTTGCCGCCCCGCCGCTCGCCGCTTCCGCGCCGCTCGCCGCTTCCGCGCCGTTCGGCCGGTTCGTCGTCGCGGTCGTCATCGTCGTCGCCGCCCGCGAAGAAGGCGTGTTCTCCCTGATCGGGACCTGGATCCCAGTCCGGCTCGGGCTCCGGCTCGGGCTCGGCGCGGCGGCGGCCGGGGGGCTCGGGCGGCGGGTATGCCTCGGGGGTGCCGTAGGCGTCGGCCTGTTCCCCGCCGTACCCCCCGGGCTGCTGCCCGTACGGATTCGTCGGGTCGGCGGCATACGGGTCCTGCGGGTGGTGCTGCGCGCCGCTGGGCCAGCCGTTCTGGTCGTACTGCGGCTGGTGCTGCTGCTGAGGGGCGTACTGCTGGTCGTACGGCGACTGCTGCTGCCCGTAGCCCTGCTGCTGGTCGTACTGCGGATACTGCTGCTGCCCGTAACCGTTCTGGTCGGGGGTGCCCCAGTCTCCGTACTGCGCCTGCGCCTGCGCTTGCTGCGGCTGCTGCGGATAGTACTGCGGCTGACCGCCGTAGGGGGACTGCGGGCCCTGCTGCCCTCCCCATCCGCCGTCCCCGTACAACGGGTCCTCCGGATGCCACGGTTCGGAGCCTGGACCCCGGCCATACTCAGTCATCGATCCCCTAGAGCCGCGAGGCGACGGTCACCCCGGCCACCTGAAGACCACGGCTTCCGTCCCGCCTCTCTCTGTGCGGCGGCTGTTCGAAACACCGTCCGCATCGCGCGGAACGTTACCGTACCGCGATCAGAGGGCCACTTCGACGCCCTCACCGGGTGGTCTGCCTGACACCCGTTCGGATTCCAGGGCCTGCTGGAGGATGATCACAGCGGCCGCCTGATCGATGACGGAGCGCCCCTTCCTCGACCTCACCCCGGAGGCGCGCAGTCCCTGACTCGCCGTCACCGTCGTCATGCGCTCGTCGATGAGCCGCACCGGAACGGGCATGACCAGGCGGGCCAGTTCGCGAGCGAACCCGCGGACCTTGGCCGCGGCCGGCCCCTCGCCCCCCTTGAGGGAGCGAGGGAGGCCGACGACGATCTCGATCGGCTCGTACTCCTCGACGAGCTGCTTCAGTCTGCGGTGCGCTGCCGGGACGTCCCGGCCGGGGACCGTCTCGACCGGCGTGGCGAGGATCCCGTCGGGGTCACAGGAGGCCACCCCGATGCGGGCGTCCCCGACGTCGACCGCGAGACGGCGGCCGCGGCGCATCGCCGGGCCGTCCGTCCGCTCCTGAGCGGGGCCGTTCACTTGGCGGTGTCCGCCACGAGGCGCTCGACGGCGTCGACGGCCTCGCCGACGGCGGCCGGGTTCTGGCCGCCGCCCTGGGCGAGGTCCGGCTTGCCGCCGCCACCGCCGCCGAGCGTCTTGGCGGCGGTGCGCACCAGGTCACCGGCCTTGAGGCCGCGCTCGCGTGCGGCCTCGTTGGTGGCGATGACCGTCAGCGGCTTGCCGTTGTTCACGGTGAACAGGGCGACGACGACAGCCCTGCCGCCCTGGATGCGGCCCCGCACGTCGAGGACCAGCTTGCGCAGGTCGTCCGGTGTGGTGCCGTCGGGGACCTGGCCGGTGACGAGGGCGACACCGCGGACGTCCTTGGCGGACTCGGCGAGACCGGCGGCCGCCTGGAGTACCTTCTCGGCGCGGAACTTCTCGATCTCCTTCTCGGCGTCCTTGAGCTTGCCGAGCATGGCGGAGACCTTCTCCGGAAGCTCCTCCGGGCGGCCCTTGATCAACTCCTGGAGCTGGGCGACGACCGTGTGCTCCCGGGCGAGGAAGTTGTAGGCGTCCACGCCCACCAGGGCCTCGATACGGCGCACACCGGAGCCGATGGACGACTCGCCCAGCAACTTCACCAGGCCCAGCTGGGCGGTGTTGTGCACATGGGTGCCGCCGCACAGCTCCTTGGAGAAGTCGCCGATGGTCACGACGCGCACGCGCTCGCCGTACTTCTCACCGAACTCCGCGATGGCGCCCTGCTTCTTGGCCTCGTCGATGCCCATGACGTCGGCGCGCACGTCGAGGTCGCGGGCGAGCACCTCGTTGATCTTCTGCTCGACGTCGGTCATCACGGCCGTCGGTACGGCGGACGGCGAGCCGAAGTCGAAGCGGAAGCGGCCGGGCTGGTTCTCGGAGCCGGCCTGGGCGGCCGTCGGGCCCAGGGCGTCGCGCAGCGCCTGGTGGGTGAGGTGGGTGGCCGAGTGGGCGCGGGCGATGGCCGTACGGCGGCGCCCGTCGATGGCGGCGTGGGCCTTGGCACCGACGGTGACCTCGCCGACCTGGACGACACCCTTGTGGACGTACACACCCGGGACCGGCTTCTGACAGTCACGGATCTCGATGACGGCACCGGTGTCGACCTTGATGCGGCCGGTGTCGCCGATCTGGCCGCCGCCCTCGGCGTAGAAGGGGGTGCGGTCCAGGACGATCTCGACCTCGTCGCCCTCGGTGGCGGCCGGGGAGGAGGCGCCGTCGACGAGGATGCCGACGATCGTGGACTCGCTCTCGGTGTCGCTGTAGCCGACGAAGTCGGTGGCACCGGACTGGTCGGCGATCTCGCGGTAGGCACCGGCGCCCGCGTGGCCGGTCTTCTTGGCCTGGGCGTCGGCCTTGGCGCGCTCCCGCTGCTCCTTCATCAGCCGGCGGAACCCGTCCTCGTCCACGGAGAGACCCTGCTCGGCGGCCATCTCCAGGGTGAGGTCGATCGGGAAGCCCCAGGTGTCGTGGAGCAGGAACGCCTTGTCGCCGGCCAGGACGGTACCGCCGGCGGACTTGGTGTCGCTCACGGCGGCGTCGAGGATGTTGGTGCCGGCCTTCAGCGTCTTGAGGAAGGCGTTCTCCTCGGCAAGGGCGACCTTCTCGATGCGCTCGCGGTCGGTGACCAGCTCGGGGTACTGCTGTCCCATCATCTCGATCACCACATCGATCAGGTCCTTGACGACCGGACCGGTGGCGCCGAGCAGGCGCATGTTGCGGATGGCGCGGCGCATGATGCGGCGCAGCACATAGCCGCGGCCCTCGTTGCCGGGGGTGACGCCGTCACCGATGAGCATCACGGAGGTGCGCATGTGGTCGGTGACCACGCGCAGCGAGACGTCCGAGGCCTGGGCGTCGCCGTAGGCCACGCCGGTCAGCTCGGTGGCCCTCTTGATCACGGCCATGGAGGTGTCGATCTCGTACATGTTCTGCACGCCCTGCAGAATCATGGCGAGGCGTTCCAGGCCGAGACCCGTGTCGATGTTCTTGCTCGGCAGTTCGCCGAGGATCTCGAACTCCTCCTTGCCGGTGCCCTCGCCCCGCTCGTACTGCATGAAGACGAGGTTCCAGATCTCCACGTACCGCTCGTCGTTGACGGCGGGGCCGCCCTCGGCGCCGAACTCGGGGCCGCGGTCGTAGTTGATCTCGGAGCAGGGGCCACAGGGACCGGGGACGCCCATGGACCAGTAGTTGTCCTTCTTGCCGAGGCGCTGGATGCGCTCGGAGGGGACACCCACGACGTCGTGCCAGATGCGCTCGGCCTCGTCGTCGTCCTGATAGACGGTGATCCACAGCCGCTCGGGGTCGAGGCCGTAACCGCCCTTGTCCTGAGGGCTGGTGAGCAGCTCCCAGGCGTACGTGATGGCGCCTTCCTTGAAGTAGTCGCCGAAGGCGAAGTTGCCGCACATCTGGAAGAACGTGCCGTGGCGCGTGGTCTTGCCGACCTCTTCGATGTCCGGCGTACGCACGCACTTCTGCACGCTGGTGGCGCGGTCGAAGGGCGGCTTGACCTCGCCCAGGAAGTAGGGCTTGAAGGGCACCATGCCGGCCGGCACGAGCAGCAGAGTCGGGTCGTCCGCGATGAGCGACGCCGAAGGGACGACGGTGTGCCCGCGCTCCTCGAAGAAGCTCAGCCAGCGGCGGCGGATCTCGGCCGACTCCATCAGTGGTCCTCATTCCGGTTGTACGGGTTCGTCGTGTACGTCGACGCGCGCGCCGGGCCCTCGACGTACTTGCTGCTGTTGCGGTTCTCGATGACGGCGTAGCCCCGGGGCGGGGGGAGTTCGCGGTCGACGGGGGCGCCCAGCCCGAGCGCGTCGCCCAGTTCCGCCTCGCGTCGGGCCATGTTGTCGCGGACCTCGAGGGCGAAGTCCACCGCGCGGTCCTTGAGCCGGCCGCCGGCGTCGATCGCCTTGTTCGCCGCGGTGACGGCGAGGCTTTCGGGTGTCAGCTGCTTCAGCTTGCGGTTGACCTTGGTGGTGGCCCACACGCCGGCGGCGACGCCGGTGGTGAACCAGAACGTTCGGCGGAACATCGCTGGGTCAGTCCCTCTTTCCCCGGGTCCGCTTTTCCCGCCGCGCCCCCGGGACGGTACGGCCCACGATCACGGGACGCCTCGACGACTTGGCCGGGGCGTCGTCCTTGCGGCCGCTGACGGCCCGGCGTACGCCGTAGCCGAAGGCTGCGACCTTGACCAGGGGGCCGCCGAAGGTGGAGGCCACGGTCGTCGACAGCGCGGAGGCATTGGAGGTGACCTCCTGGACGTCGGAGGCGATCGCGTCGACCCGCTCGATCTGGGTCTGCGCGGAGCGCACCGCCGTGGAGGCGTCGGCCAGCAGCGGGACCGCCTGATCGGTCACCTCCGCCACGAGCCTGGTGGTCGCCCGGAGCGTCTGGGCCAGCCTCGCCAGCGCGACGGCGAGGAAGGAGACCAGGATCGCCCAGAACACGGCCACCAGGATTCCGGCCACCTCGCCACCGGACACTGTGTGCACCCGCTCCCTTGAAACGCGCCTGAACAACGGACAAGTCGTGTGCCCGAGCCTATCGCGCCGGTGACGTCGCTCCGTACCGGATTACCGGGCGCCACCGGCGAAGTCGCGGGAGCGGACGGGTCGGGCGAAGACGAGCCCGCCGCCTCGTCCGCCCACAGGGGCGGGGAGACGGCGGGCTCGGAACACCGCGTGCCTGCTGGGATCAGCGGGCGTAGTACTCGACGACGAGCTGCTCGTCGCAGATCACCGGGATCTCCTTGCGGTTCGGCTCACGGTCCAGGCGGAACGCCAGGGCCTTGAGGTTCACCTGGAGGTAGCGCGGGATCTCACCGTCGGGGGCGAAGCCGCCTTCACGGGCGATCGTGAAGAGGGTCTTCTCCTTGCTGCGCTCGCGCACCTGCACGACGTCGTCCGGACGGACACGGAAGGAGGGCTTGTCGACCTTCTTGCCGTTGACCGCGATGTGGCCGTGGACGACCATCTGACGGGCCTGGTAGATCGTGCGGGCGATACCCGAACGCAGGACCAGCGCGTCGAGACGGCGCTCGAGCTCGATGACCAGGGCCTCACCGGTCTTCATCGAGGTCTTGGAGGCACGCTCGTAGGCGCGGACCAGCTGGCGCTCGGAGAGGTCGTACTGCGCGCGCAGACGCTGCTTCTCCAGCAGACGGACCTTGTAGTCCGAGTTCTGCTTGCGGCCGCGGCCGTGCTCACCCGGGGGGTAGGGACGGGCCTCGAAGTACTTGACGGCCTTCGGGGTCAGCGCGATGCCGAGGGCACGCGACTTCTTGACCTTGGGGCGGGACTGGTTCGCCACTTCTCTTCCTTTTCCTTTTCGGCTGCCTCAGGGTTACGGGAGGTCGCATCCGCAGCCGGGGATTCCCATCGGGTCCGCTGGGACCTGGTGGGCAGCCGCTCCCCTGGTCTGGGCACATACGTGCAGCACACGAACGGCCCACCGACCGGTCCCGGGACTTACGGGTGGTAGTGGGCTGCCCGCGACACCTACGACGGTGCGCGACGCTCCTGGATCGAAGATCCGGCTGGATGTCCCGCCTGAGGCGCCGACCGGAGCCGGACACGGGACGCAGCACTGCCGGAAAGTCTACAGGGTGGTCAGGACCGCTTCCGACCGAGGTGCTTCCTGGTCCACTCCACCGCGTCGGCGTACCTCGCCTCCGCGCCGTGCCGGGTGGGCTCGTAGTACGCGCGGTCCTTCAGCGCGTCCGGCGCGTACTGCTGTTCGGCGATGCCCTCGGGCAGGTCGTGCGGGTAGGTGTAGCCCTTCCCGTGCCCGAGCTTGTTCGCGCCCTTGTAGTGGCTGTCCCGCAGATGCGGCGGGACAGGCCCGGACAGTCCCTTGCGGACATCGTCCAGGGCGGCGCCGATCGCGGTGGTCGCCGCGTTGGACTTCGGGGCGAGGGCGAGCGCGATGGTGGCGTGGCTGAGGGTGAGGGCGGCCTCGGGAAAGCCGATCATGGCGACGGCCTGGGCGGCGGCGACCGCGACGGGCAGCGCGGTCGGGTCGGCGAGGCCGATGTCCTCACTGGCGGAGATCATCAGCCGGCGGGCGATGAAACGGGGGTCCTCGCCGGCCTCGATCATGCGGGCCAGGTAGTGCAGGGCGGCGTCCACGTCGGAGCCGCGGATGGACTTGATCAGGGCGCTGGCGATGTCGTAGTGCTGGTCGCCGTCGCGGTCGTACTTCACCGCGGCCCGGTCGACCGTCTCCTCCAGGGTGGCCAGCGTCACCTCCGTCTCGCCCTTGTCGAGCGCGGCGCCGGCGGCGGCCTCCAGGGCGGTGAGCGCACGGCGGGCGTCGCCGCCGGCGATGCGCTGGAGGTGGTTCGCGGTGTCCTCGGGGAGGGTGAGGGCGCTCTTCAGGCCCCGCTCGTCGGTGAGGGCGCGGTGGAGCAGGTCCCGGATGTCGTCGTCGGTGAGCGGTTCGAGGGTGAGCAGCAGGGACCGCGAGAGCAGCGGGGAGATGACCGAGAAGTAGGGGTTCTCGGTGGTCGCGGCGATCAGGGTGACCCAGCGGTTCTCCACCGCCGGGAGCAGGGAGTCCTGCTGGGCCTTGCTGAAGCGGTGGATCTCGTCGAGGAAGAGGACGGTCTCCTGGCCGTACCCGCCGGAGGCGCGGCGGGCTCCGTCGATGACCGCGCGGACCTCCTTGACGCCCGCGGTGATCGCCGACAGCTCCACGAAGCGCTTGTTGGTGGCCTTGGAGACGACGTAGGCCAGGGTCGTCTTGCCCGTGCCGGGCGGGCCCCAGAGGATCACCGAAGAGGGTCCCGCGGGGCCCGAGGCGCCTTCGCCGACCAGTCTGCGCAGCGGGGAGCCAGGCTTCAGCAGGTGCTGCTGGCCCACCACCTCGTCGAGGGTGCGCGGGCGCATCCGGACCGCCAAGGGGCTGCCGGTCGGGTCCTTCTCCTGGCGGTCTTCCGCCGCGGCGGTGAACAGGTCGGGCTCCACGCTGAAACCCTAAAGCACCGCACCGACAACCCCGGGGCGGGCGGTCAGCTGGTCCAGAAGTCCCACCAGCGCGTCAGGATCAGCATCCCGATGACGCCGATGTGCAGGACCGGCAGGACCCAGGTGAACTCGCCGAAGAAGCTCTTCAGCCAGCCCGGGGCGGGCAGGAAACCCTTACGGACGTTGAACGACGTCACGTACCAGAACATGATGATCGTGGCGACCCAGGCCAGGGAGCACCACAGGCACAGGGCGTTGATCCGGTACAGGGACTGGAACATCAGCCAGGCGCAGAAGACGACGCCGAAGAGCGTGCCCGCGTTGAAGGTGAGCCAGTACCAGCGCGGGAAGCGGGCCCCGGCGAGCAGGCTCATACCGACGCAGACGACGATGCCGTAGGTGACGAGACCCAGCATCGGGTTGGGGAAGCCGAAGACGGAGGCCTGGTCGCTCTCCATCACGCTGCCGCAGGAGACGACGGGGTTCAGGCTGCACCCGGGGACGAAGGTCTCGCCTCTGACCTTGGCCTCGAGCAGCTTGAACTTGTCGAGAGTGATCACCCACGCGGCCAGCACGCCGGCGGCTCCGGTGATCACCAGGAGCAGGGCGAACGCCCGGCTCGCGCTTTCCGCGCGCGACGCCTGTGCCGGGTGCTCCGGCGAGGCCGGGGGTTCGGACTCCATGTCGACGTCCCTGACTGTCGTCTTGCTCATCACGCCGATTCCGTCACTGAGAAGTGTGGACCTGCTTCGGGCAGGTGCCATTGTGCCGTACGGGGCTGTGGGTCCGCCGTTGAGCGGGCATAAGGACATACCGGCGTTCGCCCGTGGGCGTGCGGTGACGGCCGACGCGTGTGGTGCGGCCGCACACACGATCCATCCCGTGTCCCCCGCCGGGGTGTCGCACGGACCGGCGCGGTTGACGGCGGGCGCCGGGTGCCCGTGACGGGCACCCGCGCCTGCCGCTCGCGATCAGCCGAGCCGTGACTCCAGCTCGGCCACGATCTCGTTCACGCCGACCGCCGTCTGCTCGCCGGACTCCATGTCCTTGAGCTGGACGACGCCTTCGGCGATGTCGCGTTCGCCCAGCACCAGGGCGTAGCGGGCGCCCGAGCGGTTGGCGGCCTTCATCGCCGCCTTGAGGCCCTTGTCGCCGTAGGAGAAGTCCGCCGCCACGCCGTTCTTGCGCAGCTCGGTGACCTTCGCGAACAGCACCCGGCGCGCCTCCTCGCCGAGCGGCACGGCGAACACGCTGGTGGTGGCGGGGAGTTCGAGTTCGACGCCTTCCGCCTCCAGGGCCAGCACGGTGCGGTCGACGCCGAGCGCCCAGCCGACGGACGGCAGCGCGGGGCCGCCGATCATCTCGGACAGTCCGTCGTAGCGGCCGCCGCCGCCCACCGCGGACTGCGATCCCAGGCCGTCGTGGACGAACTCGAAGGTGGTGCGCGTGTAGTAGTCCAGGCCGCGCACCAGCTTGGGATCGTCCTCGAAGGCCACGCCCGCCGCCGTGACCAGCTCACGGACCTCCTCGTGGTACGCCTTGCAGGCGTCGCAGAGGTAGTCCCGGAGCAGCGGCGCGCCGGTGAGCTGCTTCTGCACCGACTCCCGCTTGTCGTCCAGGACGCGCAGCGGGTTGATCTCCGCGCGGCGCAGCGTGTCCTCGTCCAGGTCCAGGCCGCGCAGGAAGTCCTGGAGCGCGGCCCGGTACACGGGGCGGCACTCCTTGTCGCCCAGGCTGTTCAGCAGGATGCGGAAGTCGCGCAGGCCCAGCGAGCGGTACGCCTGGTCGGCGAGGATGATCAGCTCGGCGTCCAGGGCCGGGTCCTCCGCGCCGATCGCCTCGGCGCCGACCTGGGAGAAGTGGCGGTAGCGGCCCTTCTGGGGGCGCTCGTAGCGGTAGTACGAGCCGGAGTACCAGAGCTTGACCGGGAGGTTGCCGGCCTTGTGCAGGTTGGCCTCCAGTGCGGCGCGCAGCACGGAGGCGGTGCCCTCGGGGCGCAGGGCGAGCCGGTCGCCGCCCTTGGTCTCGAAGACGTACATCTCCTTGGTCACGATGTCGGTGGACTCACCGACGCCGCGCGCGAACAGCTCGACGTTCTCGAAGCCGGGCGTCTCGATGTAGCCGTATCCGGAGCCCCGCAGCGGGGCCGCGATGGCCTCGCGGACGGCGAGGTACTTGGCGCTGTCCGGGGGGATCAGGTCGTACGTGCCCTTGGGGGCCTTGAAGGTGCTCACGGAAGTCTCTCGTCACATTCCTCGTCGGGGAGCCTCGCCGGCTCCCTGGCCGCCCGCCACCTGCCGCAGGTAGGGGTTGGTGGCGCGCTCCTGGCCGATGGTCGTCTGGGGGCCGTGGCCGGACAGCACCACGGTCGAGTCGTCGAGCGGCAGGCACACGCGGGCCAGCGAGTCGAGCATCTCGGCCATGTCACCGCCGGGCAGGTCGGTGCGTCCGATGGAGCCGGCGAACAGCAGGTCGCCCGAGAACATGACCGGCGGGATGTCCGCCGCCTCGGGCAGGCCGAAGGTCACCGACCCCTTGGTATGGCCCGGCGCGTGCGCGACGGAGAACTCCAGGCCCGCCAGTGCCAGCCGCGCGCCGTCGGTCAGTTCCTTGACGTCGTCCGGTTCCCCCATCGTCAGCTCGCCCATCAGCGGCATGCCGATGGAGCGGCCGAGGCCCTTCTCGGGGTCGCTCATCATGTAGCGGTCCTCGGGGTGGATCCAGGCGGGTACGTCGTGCGCCCCGCACACCGGGACGACCGAGGCGACATGGTCGATGTGGCCGTGGGTGAGGACGACGGCGACGGGCTTGAGGCGGTGCTTGCGGACCGCCTCCGCGACGCCGTCGGCGGCCTGGTGGCCGGGGTCGATGATCACGCACTCCTCACCGGCGGCGGGGGCGACGAGATAACAGTTCGTCCCCCAGGCCCCGGCGGGGAACCCGGCAATGAGCACGATCGTCCTTCGTTGTGTCGGTAAGGGAGGCTTGCGACCGGGCTGCGCCCGTGGTCAGAGCCTACCGGCGCTGCCGATTCCTCAGCGAACCCATATACGGTACGGGGCAACGCAGGCGGTCGGCTCACCGCACGCACGCACGCGTACCGGCCGGCACACGAGACGCATGAGGAGAGAACCCGGTGGTCAGCCAGGAACAGCGGCGGCGTCAGCTCGCCCGGGAGAAGTTCTTGCGGCAGCAGCAGCGGCGCACCGACGCGCGCCGCAAGTCGCGGATCCGCAACTCGGTGATCGCGTCCGCGCTCGGTGTGGTCCTGATCGGCAGCCTCGCGCTGTACACGACCGGGGCCCTGGATCAGGACGACGACAAGACCAACGCGAGCGCGGAGGCGACCCCGAGCGCCGCGCCGACCAGCAAGGCTCCGGACCCGTGCGACAAGCCCGCCGAGGGCAAGGTCGCGTCGCAGACGTGGAAGAAGGAGCCGGCGATGTCCATCGACGAGTCGGCGAAGTACACCATGAAGCTGGACACGACCTGCGGTGAGATAGACGTGGCGCTGAAGGCGTCGGCGGCGCCGCACACCGTCAACTCCTTCGACTTCCTCGCGAACAAGGGCTACTTCGACCACACCAAGTGCCACCGGCTGACCGACACGGGCATCTTCGTGCTGCAGTGCGGCGATCCGCAGGGCACCGGAGCGGGCGGACCCGGCTACACGATTCCCGACGAGAATCTGAAGGACCCGAGCCTGAAGGGCAATGTGTACCCGGCCGGCACGGTCGCGATGGCCAACCAGTACAACGCGCAGACGCAGCAGGGGCGCGACAGCGGGGGCAGTCAGTTCTTCCTGGTCTACCAGGACAGTCAGCTGCCGCCCGACTACACACCGTTCGGCACGGTGTCCGAGGCGGGGATGAAGGTGCTGAAGAAGATCGCGGACGCCGGTGCCCAGCCCATGGACCCCGCGACCGGGAATACCGCACCCAACGCGACGGTCGTCATCAACAAGGCGACGGTCACGAAATCCTGATCCCCAACTGCGGAATTTCGGTCGCGCGGGATGCGGACAGGCATCCCGTCGGTCGCCTATGTTGGCCGTGACGAAACTGTGGACGATGCCCGGGGGAGCTCACAGGCCCCCTCGACGGCATCATGTGGAGGAGGCGCTGTGAGCAGCGACCCGTGGGGCCGCGTCGACGAGACGGGGACCGTGTACGTGCGTACGGCCGACGGCGAGCAGGTCGTCGGTTCCTGGCAGGCCGGCTCCCCCGAGGAGGCTCTGGCCTACTTCGAGCGCAAGTACGAGGGCCTGGTTGTCGAGATCGGCCTCCTCGAGAAGCGAGTGAAGACCACCGACCTGTCGTCCAAGGACGCCCAGACCGCAATCGGGCACCTGCGCGGACAGGTCGACGCCCATCACGCGGTCGGTGACCTGGACGCCCTCAGGGCCCGGCTGGACAAGCTCGTGGAGCTGGTGGAAGCGCGCCGCGAGGAGCGCAAGGCGCAGCGTGCCAAGCAGTCGGACGAAGCGCGCCATGCCAAGGAGGCGCTGGTCGTCGAGGCGGAGGAGCTGGCCCGGTCCGATCAGTGGCGGGTGGCCGGTGAGCGGCTGCGGTCCCTGGTGGACACCTGGAAGGGCCTGCCGCGGCTGGACCGCAAGTCCGACGACGAGCTGTGGCACCGGTTCTCGCACGCGCGGTCGGCGTTCTCCAAGCGGCGCAAGCAGCACTTCGCGCAGCTGGACGCGCAGCGCGAAGAGGCCCGCAGGACCAAGGAACGGCTGGTCGCCGAGGCCGAGTCGCTGTCGAGCTCGACGGACTGGGGGCCGACGGCCGCCCGCTACCGCGATCTGATGACGGAGTGGAAGGCCGCGGGCCGCGCCCAGCGCGAGCACGAGGAGGACCTGTGGAACCGCTTCCGCGGTGCCCAGGACGTCTTCTTCGCCGCCCGCAGCTCGGTGTTCGCCGAGCGGGACGCCGAGCAGGCGGAGAACCTCAAGCTGAAGGAGGAACTGGCCGGGGAGGCCGAGAAGCTGCTGCCGATCTCGGATCTGAAGGCCTCACGGGCCGCGTTCCGCGCGATCAACGAGCGCTGGGAGGCCATCGGCCATGTGCCGCGGGACGCCCGCCCGAAGGTCGAGGGCCGGATGCACACCGTGGAGCGGGCCCTGCAGGAGGCCGAGGAGGCCGAGTGGCGCCGGACGAACCCGGAGGCACGCGCGCGTGCCGCGGGTCTGACCGGTCAGCTGCAGGCCGCCGTGGACAAGCTGAAGGGCCAGGCGGAGCAGGCCCGCGCGCAGGGCAACACCGCCAAGGCGGAGAAGCTCGAGCGTGAGCTGGAGGGCCGCCAGGCCCTGCTGGACCAGGCGCTGAAGGGTCTGCAGGAGTTCGGCGGCTGAGCCTTCGGGATCCGCGCGCGCGACAGGGGGCTGCCGTACCTGGGGTACGGCAGCCCCCTCCGTGTGACCGGGGCGGGTCGCATCCCTCGTGCGGGATTGTTCTTCGACGCCGCCTCGACGCGCATCGTCTCCTCAGCCAGAGCGCGAGCCGCCGGGCCGTCGTAGCGCACCTGGCACCGCTCACTCACCCACGACCGGTACCGCTCCGCCGTCCGGCCCGACGTGTACACCGGCAACGGGCTCTCCGGCAGCTCCACCGCCCGGCGCCGACGCGGACGCCGCCGCCCTTCCCGACCGATCCCCCGTGGCTCCGTCGACGGTTTGCCGCACTCCCCCGCCACTCGGCTCGGCCGACGCGGGAGGGACCCGGGCGCAGGGACTCCGATCGCGTCGACGCCCTCCTCCGCCGTGCGGCCGACCGCACCGGCCCCGGCTCGCCGGCACGTGTGGGAGCCACCTCCGCCGATGGCGTCCCGCCCGGTGGTGCAGCGAATCAAGGCGCCGGAATCCGCAGGCCAGGGGCGGTGCCCGCGCGCCGTCCGACGTTCCACGCGCCTCAACGGGACGCTTCCCGGGCTGCCGTCTCCACGGAGATCGCCACGGGCCTCGAACCGGAACGCGCCATGCGTGATCCCCTGCACCACGTCGTGGGGCACGACCCCTCCGCCTGCCCCCGCCGGAGAGGCGCTAGGTGCGGTTGCGGGCCGAGGTCACGCGGTAGACGTCGTAGACGCCCTCCACGCCCCGTACGGCCTTCAGGACGTGGCCCAAGTGCTTGGGGTCGCCCATCTCGAAGGTGAAGCGGGAGGTGGCCACCCGGTCGCGGGAGGTCTGGACGGCCGCGGACAGGATGTTGACGTGCTGGTCGGACAGGACGCGGGTGACGTCCGACAGCAGCCGGGAGCGGTCCAGGGCCTCGACCTGGATGGCCACCAGGAAGACCGAGGACTGGGTGGGGGCCCACTCGACCGCGAGGATCCGCTCCGGCTCACGGGACAGCGAGTCGACGTTGACGCAGTCGCTGCGGTGCACCGAGACTCCGCTGCCCCGGGTCACGAAGCCGATGATCGGGTCTCCGGGCACCGGCGTGCAGCAGCGGGCCAGCTTGACCCAGACGTCCTCGACCCCCTTGACGACGACGCCGGGGTCGGTACTGGAGCGGCGCTTGCGGCTGCGGGCCGGCGGGACCGACTCGTCGATCTCCTCGGTGGCCGCCTCCTCGCCGCCGAGGGCCTGGACGAGCTTCTGCACGATGTTCTGTGCGGAGACATGGCCCTCGCCGATCGCCGCGTACAGCGCGGAGATGTCCGAGTAGCGCATCTCGTGCGCCAGGGTGACCAGGGAGTCGCCGGTGAGGATGCGCTGGATGGGCAGGTTCTGCTTGCGCATCGCGCGGACGATCGAGTCCTTGCCGTGCTCGATGGCCTCGTCGCGGCGTTCCTTGGAGAACCAGGCGCGGATCTTGTTGCGGGCGCGCGGCGACTTGACGAAGCCGAGCCAGTCGCGGGAGGGGCCGGCGCCGGCCGCCTTGGAGGTGAAGACCTCCACCAGGTCGCCGTTGTCGAGGGTCGACTCCAGCGGGACGAGACGCCCGTTGACCCGGGCCCCTATGGTGCGGTGGCCGACCTCGGTGTGGACCGCGTACGCGAAGTCCACGGGGGTGGCACCGGCGGGCAGTGCTATGACGTCACCCTTGGGGGTGAAGACGAAGACCTCGTTGCGGGACAGGTCGAAGCGCAGGGACTCCAGGAACTCGCCCGGGTCCTCGGTCTCCTTCTGCCAGTCCAGGAGCTGCCGCAGCCACGCCATGTCGTTGATGGCGTCCTTGTCCTTGCCGGAGCTCTTGGGCACGTCGGTGCGGACCTTGGAGGCGCCGGCGACGGCCTCCTGCTTGTACTTCCAGTGCGCGGCGATGCCGTACTCCGCGCGGCGGTGCATGTCGAAGGTGCGGATCTGCAGCTCGACGGGCTTGCCGCCGGGGCCGATGACCGTGGTGTGCAGCGACTGGTACATGTTGAACTTGGGCATCGCGATGTAGTCCTTGAACCGGCCGGGGACCGGGTTCCATCGCGCGTGCACCGTGCCGAGGGCCGCGTAGCAGTCGCGGACGGTGTCCACGAGCACGCGGATGCCCACCAGGTCGTAGATCTCCGCGAAGTCACGGCCGCGGACGATCATCTTCTGGTAGACGCTGTAGTAGTGCTTGGGGCGGCCGGTGACGGTGGCCTTGATACGGGCCGCCCTGAGGTCCTGCTGCACCTCGTCGGTGACGATGGCGAGGTACTCGTCCCGCTTGGGGGCACGCTCGGCGACCAGGCGGACGATCTCGTCGTACATCTTGGGATAGAGGATCGCGAAGGCGAGGTCCTCCAGCTCCCACTTGATGGTGTTCATGCCCAGGCGGTGGGCCAGCGGCGCGTAGATCTCCAGGGTCTCGCGCGCCTTCTTCTCCTGCTTCTCGCGCTTGAGGTAGCGCATGGTGCGCATGTTGTGCAGGCGGTCGGCGAGCTTGATGACCAGGACACGGGGGTCCTTGGCCATGGCGACGACCATCTTGCGCACGGTCTCGGCCTGCGCGGCCTCGCCGAACTTGACCTTGTCCAGCTTGGTGACGCCGTCGACGAGCAGGGTGACCACGTCGCCGAAGTCCCGGCGCAAGTCCTCCAGCCCGTACTCGGTGTCCTCCACGGTGTCGTGCAACAGGCCGGCCATCAGCGTGGCCGGGTCCATGCCCAGCTCGGCGAGGATGGTGGTGACGGCGAGCGGGTGCGTGATGTACGGGTCACCGCTCTTGCGCTTCTGGCCGCGGTGCCAGCGCTCGGCGACCTGGTAGGCGCGCTCGATCTGGCGCAGCGTGGCGTTCTCGATCTTGGGGTCGTTGCCCCGGACGATGCGCAGCAGCGGCTCCAGCACCGGGTTGTACGGGTTGGCGCGCTGGACACCGAGCCGGGCGAGGCGGGCGCGGACGCGGTTGGAGGAGCCGGAGCGGGCGGGCTGGCCGGTGTTGGGGCGGGCCACGGCGGCCGAGCGCTCGGGAGGGGAGGGCTTGGGGTGCGGCTGCTCCGGCTTGTCGACCGGGGTGGACGGGACGTGCTGGACCGGCCCACGCGCGTCGTTCTTCGCGTGGGGCGCGCTCGGCGCGGGCTTCGCCGCGGCCGCCGAGGCGGACTCGGGCTTGGCCGCGGTCAGATGCTGGGCCTCGTCTGGCAAGAGGACTCCTCGTGCACGATCCGGGTCCCCCGGTCAGGCTCCGGAGACCCCATGGTAGCGATCCCTTGCCCGCGGTTCGCCTTCGGAGCGGTGTGAGGACCGTCTACCCGGGAAACGCACGAGGCGGACACCGGATTCCTCCGGTGTCCGCCCGCGTGCTGCGACAGAGGCAGATGTGACTGTTCCGTAGCCGGTCAGACCGTGAGCAGCGCCTCCAGCGGGGCGCCCGCCAGGGCCGGCTCCACCCGGGCCCGGCCGCCGAGGAAACCGAGTTCCATCAGCACGGCGAGGCCCGCGACCTCGGCGCCCGCCCTGCGGATGAGCTCGATCGACGCCTCGGCCGTGCCGCCCGTGGCGAGGACGTCGTCGACCACCAGGATCCGGTCGCCGGAGTTCAGATCCTCCGCGTGCACCTCGATCTCGGCGGAGCCGTACTCCAGGTCGTACGCCTGGCTGAGGGTCGCTCCGGGGAGCTTGCCCGCCTTGCGTACGGGGATGAAGCCGAGGCCCGCGCGGACGGCGACCGGGGCGCCGAGGATGAAGCCCCGGGCCTCCAGACCGACGACCTTGGTGGCACCGGTGCTCCGGGCGATACCGGCGAAGGCGTCGCTGAGCGCGGAGAACGCTTCCGGATCCGCCAGGAGCGGGGTGATGTCCTTGAACATCACACCCGGTTCCGGGTAGTCCGCCACGTCCCGGATGCGGCTGAGCAGCAGAGCCGGGATGTCGGTGAGCTCGGTCATCGGCGCTTCCCCGAAGGACGTCCCCGGCCACGGGCACGGGAGGCGGGCCGGCCGCGCGGTCCGACGACCGCCGGCGTGGCGTCCTCGGCGTCGTCGCCGTGGTCCCCGCCGGTGACGGTGGCCATCTGCGGGCCCTCGTCCCCGTCCGCGCCGTGGGCGCGCTTGGCCATGACCCGCTTCTTCAGGGACTTCATGCCCGGCTCGAGCTCCTTGAGGTCGGCGACGAGCGGGGTGGCGATGAAGATGGACGAGTACGCGCCGGCGGCGAGGCCGACGAACAGCGACAGCGAGATGTCGTTGAGCATGCCCGCGCCGAGGACACCGCCACCGATGAACAGCAGGCCTCCCACCGGCAGCAGCGCGACCACCGTGGTGTTGACGGAGCGGACCAGGGTGCTGTTGATGGAGCGGTTGGCGATCTCGCTGTAGGTCCAGCGGGTCTGTTTGGTGATGTCCCTCGTCTGCTCCTTGAGGCTGTCGAACACGACGACCGTGTCGTACAGCGAGTAGCCGAGGATGGTCAGCAGACCGATCACCGTGCCCGGTGTGACCTCGAAACCGACGAGTGCGTAGATGCCGACGGTGATCGTGATGTCGTGGATCAGCGCCACGAACGCGGCGACCGCCATGCGCCACTCGAAGGCGATCGCCAGATAGATCACGACGAGGACCATGAAGATGCCGAGGCCCTGCCAGGCCTTGTTGGCGATCTGTTCACCCCAGCTGGGACCGACCAGCTCGGCGTTGATCTGCTCGGCGTCGACCTTGAGGTCCTCGGCGAGGGTGTCCTTGATCTTGTCCGAGGTGCCGGTGTCGATACCGGCGACCTGGATGCGCATGCTGCCGTCGCCGAGCTGCTGAACGATGGCGTCGTGACCGGAGGCTTCCTCCGCGTACCTCTCGGCCGTGGCGACCGAGACGCTCATGTTCTTCGGGGTGGTGAAGACCGCTCCGCCCTGGAACTCGATGCCCATGTGCAGGCCGCGCACCGCCAGGCCGGCGATGGCCAGGATGGTGATCAGGATGGAGACGCCGTACCAGATCTTGCGGTTCTTGATGAAGTCGTAGCCGACCTCGCCGTGGTGCAGCCGGGCCCCGAGGGTGCCGAGTCTCGACATCTCACGCCTCCTTCGTCTGGACGGGAGCGGAGGGACGACGGGTGCGGCGCAGGGGCGGTTTCGCGCCCAGCGCCTTCGGGTCGAGTCCGGACCACTTGTGGCCGCTCGCGAAGAACTTCCGGCGGGCCATCAGTGTGAGCAGGGGCTTGGTGAAGAAGAAGACCACGACGACGTCGAGCACGGTGGTCAGGCCGAGCGTGAACGCGAAGCCCTGCACCTTGCCGACGGTGACGACGAAGAGCACCGCGGCGGCGAGGAACGACACGAAGTCGGAGACCAGGATGGTGCGCCGGGCGCGCGGCCAGGCCCGCTCCACGGCGGGGCGCAGCGTGCGGCCCTCCCGGATCTCGTCCCGGACCCGTTCGAAGAACACGATGAACGAGTCGGCCGTGATGCCGATCGCGACGATGGCACCACACACGGCCGGCAGGTTCAGCGCGAAGCCGATGGCCGGGCCGAGCAGCGACATGATCACGTAGGTGAGGGCCGCGGAGACCAGCAGGGAGGCGATGGCGATGAACGACAGGCCGCGGTAGTAGAGCAGCAGGTAGAGCACGACCAGGGCGAGGCCGATGGCGCCCGCGATCAGACCGGCCCTGAGCTGCTCACCGCCGAGCGCGGCGGTGACGGTGGTGACACTGTCCTCGCGGAAGGTGATGGGCAGGGAACCATAGGACAGGATATTGGCCAGGTTCTTGGCCTCTTCCTGCTGAAAACTGCCGGAGATCTCGGCTTTGCCACTCAGGGATTGACTGACATAGGGATTGGAGACGACGTCTCCGTCCAGGACGATGGCGAACTCATTCTGCGGGGACTGGTTCTGTGCCAGTTTGCCGGTGATACTCGCGAACTTCTTGGAGCCACCGCCAGTGAAGTCCAGAGTAACCTTCCACCCTGCGCCGCCCTGCGTGTCGAAGACGGCATCTGCCTCATCGATGTCTCCGCCGTCGACCTCGGCCGGGCCGAGCAGATACTTCTGCCACTGCCCTTCTGAGACCTGGCCGCACGCCACAGTGGGCTCGGTGGGCTTGACATCCTTGCCTGCCTTGACCCGCTCTGCGGGCTTGGCGCAGTCCAGCACGGCGTACTTGGCCTGGAGCTCGCTGTTCTCTTTGGAGTCGCTGTTCGCGCCCGTGGAGGCAGAGGCACTTGCGGAGGCTGAGCCGCTCGGCGTCGGGTCGGCCTTCAACGCATCGGTGACCGCGCGGCCCTGGGACGTGGCGGTGGGAGACGGTGTGGACGAAGTCGCCTTGTCCCCGTCCTTGTCGGCACCCCCACTCGACGTGGCACTCGGGGACGCGCTGGGCTCGGGCGTTGCGGCGGGGCCGGCCAGGTCCCTGGTCAGGACCGGGCGGAAGTAGAGCTTGGCGGTGGTGCCGACCTGTTCCCGGGCCTGCTTGGAATTCGTGCCCTTGGGAATGTTGACGATGATGTTGCGGGTGCCCTGCGTCTGGACCTCGGCCTCGGAGACACCGAGACCGTTGACACGCCGCTCCATGATGGAGACCGCGGTGTCCATGTTGGTCTTGTTGATCGCGGACTCCTGGCCGGCCTCGGGGACGGCCGCCAGGGTGATACTCGTACCACCGGCCAGGTCGATGCCGAGACGCGGAGTGGTGTGCCCTGAGGCGAACATTCCCCCGGTGAGCGCCACGATGGCGATCAGGATGAGAGCCAGCGAGCGCCACGGCTTACTTGTGGCGCTCGCGTTCTTTCCCTTTTTGAGTGCTGCCACCTTCTCGTACTCCCTCTCGGGCCGCCGCGCGCCGGGTCGGGGCGCGGGCGGCCATGACATGGTGTCGGGATTCCGTGCGAGCTGGGCATGTCCCGGGGCGCGCGGGTGCTACCCGCGCGCCCCGGGACATGACTACTTCGCTTCGGAGTCGCCCTCGGACTTCTTCGGCTGCGCGTCCGCCTTCGCCTCGTCGGCGGTGTCGGCCTGCTCGTCGGCCGCGTCCTTCTTGCCGAGGTCAACAGGCGTGTCGTCGGAGGCGGCAACGTCGGAGGAGTCGTCGGTCTCGGTGAGGGAGGAGGCGTCGTCGGGGACGACGTCGGCATCGGACTTCAGATCGTGCTCGATGCCGTGGACGATGCGGTTGTACTCGTCGTCGGTCAGGACGGCACCGATCGAGTTCTTCGCGAACAGCAGCTCCACACCCGGGCCGGCGTCGAGCAGGACCGTGTCCTCGCTGACCTCCTTGACCGTGGCATACATGCCCCCGATGGTGCGGACGCCGGAACCGGGCTGCATCTGGTTCCGCATGTCGATGGCCTGCTGCTGCTTCTTCTTGGCCGACCGGGTCATCAGGAACATGGCCCCGATGAGCACAATGAACGGGAGGAGGGTCAGGAGACTCACGGGTCGGAACTTCCTTCACACGACCGCGATGGTGAACGGCCTGATGGTTGGGGGTATGTGATGCCGCCGGCAACGGTGGCATCGGCGGAGTCTAAGCGAGTCCGCACCAAGGGAACAACGCTCAGCATCGCACCCGGGTTCCTGCCCGGGCCAGCGCACCCGCGCTCACGCCCCGAACAGGTTCCCTTGTCCGTTTCCGGCGGCCTGGGAGTGGGGCGGTGTGAGACCGAGGTGCGCCCACGCCGCCGGGGTGGCGACCCGTCCGCGCGGAGTGCGGGCGAGCAGTCCCTCGCGTACCAGGAAGGGCTCCGCCACCTCCTCCACGGTCTCACGTTCCTCCCCCACCGCGACAGCGAGCGTGGAGAGGCCGACCGGTCCGCCGCCGAACAGCTTGAGCAGGGCCTCGAGCACCCCCCGGTCCAGTCGGTCGAGGCCCCGGGCGTCGACCTCGTAGACGGCGAGGGCGGCCGCGGCGATGTCCTTGGTGATCAGTCCGTCGGCCTTGACCTGCGCGTAGTCCCGGACGCGGCGCAGGAGACGGTTGGCGATACGGGGCGTGCCGCGGGACCGGCCGGCGATCTCCGCGGCGCCGTCCGCCTCGATCTCCACGTCGAGCAGGCTCGCCGAGCGGTGCACGACCCGCTCCAGCTCGGCCGGCTCGTAGAACTCCATGTGCGCGGTGAAGCCGAAGCGGTCGCGCAGCGGGGGCGGCAGCAGACCGGCCCGGGTGGTGGCGCCGACCAGGGTGAAGGGGGGCAGCTCGAGGGGGATGGCGGTGGCGCCGGGGCCCTTGCCGACGATGACGTCGACGCGGAAGTCCTCCATCGCCATGTAGAGCATCTCCTCGGCGGGCCTCGACATGCGGTGGATCTCGTCGAGGAAGAGGACCTCGCCCTCCTGCAGGGAGGAGAGGATCGCGGCGAGGTCGCCGGCGTGCTGGATGGCCGGGCCCGAGGTGATGCGGATGGGCGCTTCCATCTCGGCGGCGATGATCATCGACAGGGTGGTCTTGCCGAGGCCGGGGGCGCCGGAGAGCAGTACGTGGTCGGCGGTGGCACCGCGCGCGCGGGCGGCGCGCAGGACGAGGTCCAGTTGCTCACGGACCTTCTCCTGGCCGATGAACTCGCCCAGGTCCTTGGGACGCAGGGCGGCCTCGACGGCCTGGTCCTCACCGTCGGCGGACGCACCGACGAGCCGCTCCCCTTCGGAGGTGTCGGTCGTGTCGTCCCAGTTCATGTGCGTGTGCCTCAGCTCTCCGTACGGGCTCTCGGGCGCGGCGTGCCGGGCGGGGGCCCGGCCCGCGGGCTATCGGGCGCGGTTCAGTGTCTGCAGGGCGGCTTTCAGCAGCTGCCCCACCTGCGGGGTGCCCCCGGCGGCCTCCGCCTGGGGCGCCACCGCGGACACGGCCTCGTCGGCCTCGCGGGTCGCGTACCCGAGGCCGATGAGTGCGGCGTGCAACTGGTCGCGCCAGCCGGTGCCGGCCGGTGCGCCGACGGCGGGGGCGCCGACCGGCGCGCCGAGGCGGTCCTTCAGCTCCAGGAGCAGCTTCTGGGCGCCCTTCTTGCCGATGCCGGGGACGGCGGTCAGCGCCTTCTCGTCGCCCGTGGCGACGGCTCCGCGCAGCGCGTCGGGGGCGTGCACGGCGAGCATCGCCTGGGCCAGCCGGGGTCCGACGCCGCTGGCGGTCTGGAGCAACTCGAAGACCTGGCGCTCGTCGTCGTCGGCGAAGCCGTACAGGGTCAGCGAGTCCTCGCGGACGACGAGGGAGGTGGCGAGTTTGGCCGGCTCGCCGACGCGGAGCGTGGACAGGGTGTTCGGCGTGCACTGGACGGCCATGCCGACGCCGCCGACCTCGACCACCGCGGCGTTGGGGGCGAGGGCGGCGACCGTGCCGCTGACGAAGGCGATCATGTCGTACGGCCTTTCGATGCGTGCGGGGCTTGTGCCGCGCGGGTGGCTTTCGAGGCGTGCAGGGCGGCGGCCCGCTGGAGCCGGTTCTGGGCGGGAGCGCGCCAGATGTGGCAGATGGCGAGGGCGAGGGCGTCCGCGGCGTCGGCGGGCTTCGGAGGTGCGGCGAGCCGCAGCAGCCGGGTGACCATGGCACCGACCTGGGCCTTGTCGGCGCGGCCCGAGCCGGTGACGGCGGCCTTGACCTCGCTGGGCGTGTGCAGGGCCACGGGGATGCCGCGGCGGGAGGCGCACAGGATCGCCACCGCGCTGGCCTGCGCGGTGCCCATCACCGTACGCACGTTGTGCTGGCTGAAGACGCGCTCCACGGCGACGCAGTCGGGCCGGTGCTCGTCCAGCCACTGTTCGAGGCCCCGCTCGACGGCGACGAGGCGGTGTCCGAGGTCGTGGTCCGCAGCGGTGCGGACCACTCCCACGCCGAGCATGGTGAGCGGCCGGCCGGCGACGCCCTCCACGACGCCCACACCGCACCGGGTCAGTCCCGGGTCCACCCCCAGTACCCGCACGCGCCGGCCCCTTTCCCCTCTTCGCGGCTGAACCGCCGCCGCTCTCGCGACCTGGTCGAGCGCCCTAGGGTCCCCCGGTTCGTGGCCGGCGGCCCCTGGGCGGTGATCTTCTGCCGCGAGCCAGGCTATCGGCCGCCACTGACAGAAGCGGCGGGCCCATGGGGAGATGTCCCCCGAGCCCGCCGGAACCGTCGCGCGATCGACGGCGTTACGCGTCGACCTTCTCCATGATCTCGTCGCTCACGTCGAAGTTGGCGAAGACGTTCTGCACATCGTCGCTGTCCTCCAGGGCGTCGATGAGCCTGAAGATCTTCTTGGCGCCCTCCTCGTCCAGCTCGACCTGCATGGTCGGGACAAAGTTGGCCTCGGCGGAGTCGTAGTCGATCCCGGCCTCCTGCAGGGCGGTGCGCACCGCGACGAGGTCGGTGGCCTCGCTGAGCACCTCGAAGGACTCACCGAGGTCGTTGACCTCCTCGGCGCCCGCGTCCAGGACGGCGGTGAGGACGTCGTCCTCGCTCAGCCCGCCCTTGGGGACGATCACCACACCCTTGCGGTTGAACAGGTAGGACACCGAGCCCGGGTCGGCCATGGAACCGCCGTTGCGGGTCATCGCGACGCGCACGTCCGAGGCGGCACGGTTGCGGTTGTCGGTGAGGCACTCGATGAGCACCGCGACACCGTTCGGCCCGTAGCCCTCGTACATGATCGTCTCGTATTCGGCGCCACCGGCCTCGAGACCGCCCCCGCGCTTGATGGCGGAGTCGATGTTCTTGTTCGGTACCGACTGCTTCTTGGCCTTCTGGACGGCGTCGTACAGCGTGGGGTTGCCGTCCAGGTCGACGCCGCCCATACGCGCGGCGACCTCGATGTTCTTGATCAGCTTCGCGAAGAGTTTGCCGCGCTTGGCGTCGATCACGGCCTTCTTGTGCTTCGTCGTGGCCCATTTAGAGTGGCCGGACATCTGCCTGTCTCCTTCGCGTAACCCATCCCTGCAACGAACGCAGGAATCCTACTAGGACTCGGCCGTCCGCTTCGCGCGTGTCATGTCGACGAACAGGGCGTGCACGCGGTGGTCACCGGTCAGTTCCGGGTGGAACGACGTGGCCAGAGCGTTGCCCTGGCGCACCGCGACGATGTGTCCGCCGTGCTCGGCGAGCACCTCGGCCCCGGCGCCGACGGACTCCACCCAGGGCGCGCGGATGAAGACGCCCTCGACCGGGTCGCCGGTGACGCCCTTGACGTCGACCGCGGCCTCGAAGGACTCGTTCTGCCGTCCGAACGCGTTGCGGCGCACGATCATGTCGATGCCGCCGACGGTCTCCTGGCCGGAGCGGGGATCGAGGATCTTGTCGGCCAGCATGATCATTCCCGCGCAGGTGCCGTAGACCGGCATGCCGTCCCGCACACGCGCGCGGAGGGGCTCCATCAGGCCGAACAGGACGGCGAGCTTGGAGATCGTGGTCGACTCGCCACCGGGGACGACCAGGCCGTCGACCTCGGAGAGTTCCTCGGGGCGCCTGACCGGCCTGGCCACGGCGTCGGCCGCGGCCAGGGCGACGAGATGCTCCCGTACGTCGCCCTGGAGGGCCAGGACGCCGATGACAGGTGCGTCGCTCATCAGCGGACTACCAGCCGCGGTTGGCGTAGCGCTCGGCCTCGGGGAGGGTGTCGCAATTGATGCCGACCATGGCCTCGCCGAGGTTGCGGGACGCCTCCGCGATGATCTTCGGGTCGTCGTAGAAGGTGGTCGCCTTGACGATGGCCGCGGCACGCTTGGCCGGGTCGCCGGACTTGAAGATGCCGGAGCCCACGAAGACGCCCTCGGCGCCGAGCTGGCGCATCAGCGCGGCGTCGGCCGGGGTGGCCACACCACCGGCGGAGAACAGCACGACGGGGAGCTTGCCCAGCTCGGCGACCTCCTTGACCAGCTCGTACGGGGCGCGCAGCTCCTTGGCGGCGGCATACAGCTCGTTGTTGTCGTAGCCGCGGAGCCTGGCGATCTCGTTCTTGATCTGGCGCAGGTGCCGGACGGCCTCGACGACGTTGCCGGTGCCGGCCTCGCCCTTGGAGCGGATCATGGCGGCGCCCTCGGCGATGCGGCGCAGGGCCTCGCCGAGATTGGTGGCACCGCAGACGAAGGGGGTGGTGAAGGCCCACTTGTCGGAGTGGTTGACCTCGTCGGCCGGGGTGAGGACCTCGGACTCGTCGATGTAGTCGACGCCGAGCGACTGCAGCACCTGGGCCTCGACGAAGTGGCCGATGCGGGACTTGGCCATCACCGGGATCGACACCGCGCCGATGATGCCCTCGATCATGTCCGGGTCGGACATACGGGCCACGCCGCCGTCCTTGCGGATGTCGGCCGGAACCCGTTCCAGGGCCATGACGGCGACGGCTCCGGCGTCCTCGGCGATCTTCGCCTGCTCCGGAGTGACGACGTCCATGATCACGCCGCCCTTGAGCTGCTCGGCCATGCCGCGCTTCACGCGGGCGGTGCCGGTCTCGGGACCCTGGTTTTCGGAGAGCGTGCTGGACACGTGTGACCTCGCTGAGGGGAAAGGGGGTTTCTGCAGCACTGAGGAAACGTGAACGGAGCAGGCCACAGCAAGGGCCAATGGGAAGCCGGTGGATCGTTTTCGGGCGGCGGTCGTCCGCGTGAGGCCGGCGGTCGGCCCCGCCGAGCGGCGGTGATCTGCTCCGGGGCACCTGCCGTCCTTGTCGGGGCAGCGGCGGTCCACGCCCGGGCGACGGTGATCCGGGCCGGGGCGACATCCGTCCCGGCCGGGGCGGCGAGGGTCCGGCGTGTGGCCGGAACCGCCGTCAGGCCGCCCGTTCGATCAGCGCGGCGGGAGGCTCGTCGTCCATCTCGAAGGCCATCGGGAAGGGAGCGTGCCCGGCCAGCCGGAACCAGCGCACCTTGCGGTGCCGTCGCAGGGCGCGGGCGGCCCGCACGGCATCGTTGTGGAAGCGGCGGGCCATCGGTGCCCTGCGGACCGCCTCGGCGAGCTCCAGGGTCGCTTCCTCTCCCCCTGGGACCTCCCTGACCGCCTCCACCTGGTGCGCGTCCGCGAAGACCGCGCGCAGCGCCTGGGACAGTTCGCTCTCGGCGACCTCACGCTGCTCCTCGACCGCCTGCCGCGCGGCGTGCGCCGCCTCGTAGAGCACGATCGAGGCGGCGGGATCGAGCACCCCCGAGGTGGCCAGTTCCTGGGCCACGGAGGCACGGCGCAGCAACTGCGCGTCGAGCGCGGCGCGGGCGGCGTCGATACGGGCGTGCAGCCGGTCCAGCCGCCCCGCCGTCCAGCTCAGATAGAGGCCGATGGCGACGAGCGCGACAAGGATCCAGATGAGGGTTGCGGTCACGGGCGGCAAGGCTAGTACCACCGGCCGTGGCCAGGGCCACCTGGGGGCCGTCCGCCGTTCCCGCTCCCGGCCCGGCCGGCACCGCCTCGCCCCGGCCACCGTCGCGGACACCCCGCGCAAGGCGGAGAGGGAGGCGTACGCCAGGCCCAACGGCCGCCCATTGAACCTGGCCCATCTCCGTCCGTGAGGGCTTCACCCCCAGGGGCGCGGGGAACTGCGCGGGCGACCACGACGCACCCGCGGCCGCCGTACGACCGAGGTGCGCCGGGCATCAAGGTTCAGGATCATGATGGGCCGCTTCCAGGTTCCCCCGGCCAGGTCCGGCTGGTGCCGGGCCTCAAGGCCGGGCGGTCCCACCACGCCGCCGTCTACGGGAGCACGCGCCCCAGCGCGCGACTTCCAGCCTGCCTGTCGAGCCGGACCCCGCCCCGGCCCGGACCCCGCAGCCGGCAGCCGGCAGGAAGGCGAGCACGCGCCCCGCCGCACGGACTCAACCGGGCCGGACCGGCCCCGCCCCCGAAGCCCTCGGGAACAGCTCACGGCGGGCAACGGGAGCGTGCGCCTCACCGGACGGCGCTCGGGGCGGTGGGGCGAACCGGTCCCGTCAAGATCCTGGCCGCATGGCCCGGGCCGCCGGGCGACGGGTTCCTCATCGGCACCCTTGAGACACGCGCGCGGGACGGGAGTGCCGCCCCGGCCTCAGTCCCTGGCCAGGCCCAGACGGGCCCTCAGGCCCGTCGCGCGGTCGTCCGCCGCGACCGCCGCCGCACCCGCCGTCACCGTCTCGTAGACCGACAGGATGTCCGCGCCGACCGTCGACCAGTCGAAACGACGGACGTGGGCGCTGCCGCGTTCGCGGAGTTCCGCGCGGCGCTCCGGGTCCTGGAGGAGCCTCACCGCGGCCTCGGCGAGCGCGTCGGCGTCCTCGTTCGCGAACAGCTCACCCGCCGCGCCCCGGTCGAGGACCTGGGCGAACGCGTCCAGGTCGGAGGCGAGTACCGGCGCTCCCGCGGACATCGCCTCGACCAGGATGATGCCGAAGCTCTCGCCGCCGGTGTTGGGCGCCACGTACAGGTCGACGCTGCGCAGGAAGCGGGCCTTGTCCTCGTCGCTGATCATGCCGAGGAACTCCACGCGCGGGCGCAGTTCCCTGGGCAGCGACTCGACGGCCTCCTTCTCGTCGCCGCGGCCCGCGACCAGCAGCCGCGTCTGCGGGCGGGCGGCGAGGATCTTCGGCAGGGCCTTCATCAGCACCGGCAGGCCCTTGCGGGGCTCGTCGATGCGGCCGATGAAGCCGATGGTGTCGCCCTGCCACTCCGGTCTGGGTTCGGCCTTGGCGAAGAAGTCGACGTCGACGCCGTTGGGGATGACCACCGCGTCGCCCCCCAGGTGCTCGACGAGGGTGCGGCGCGCGTACTCGCTCACGGCGATCCGCGCGCTGATCTTCTCCAGGGCCGCCTGGAGGATCGCGTACGCGGCGATCATCGCGCGGGAGCGCGGGTTGGAGGTGTGGAAGGTCGCGACGATCGGTCCCTCGGCCGCCCAGCAGGTGAGCAGGCCGAGAGAGGGCGAGGTCGGTTCGTGGATGTGGACCACGTCGAAAGCGCCCTCGTGCAGCCAGCGCCGCACCCGCGCGGCGGACAGGAAGCCGAAGTTGAGCCGGGCCACCGAGCCGTTGTACGGCACGGGCACGGCGCGGCCGGCCGAGACGACATAGGGCGGCAGCGGCGTGTCGTCGTCGGCCGGGGCCAGCACGGACACGTCGTGGCCGAGGCGGATGAAGTACTCGGCCAGGTCACGGATGTGGAACTGGACGCCGCCCGGCACGTCCCAGGAGTACGGGCAGACGATGCCGATCCTCACGAGGTCCCCTTCTGGTCCTTCTCGGGGGCCGTGACGGGTTCCCGCACGGGGTCGAGGTCCCTCAGCCACAAACGCTGCAGCATGTGCCAGTCCTCCGGATGTTCGGCGATGCCCGTGGCGAAGGCATCGGCCAGCGCCTGTGTCATGACGGACGTCTTCTCGGGCCGCGTACCTGACCCGGGGACCTCGACCGGCGGATGGACCCGGCCCCGCATCACCGGCGAGTCGTCGTACCAGAGCGTCACCGGCAGCAGCCGGGCCCCGGTCTGCTGGGCCAGCAGGGCGGGGCCGGCCGGCATGCGGGCGGTCTCGCCGAAGAAGTCGACCTCGACGCCGGAGGAGGACAGGTCGCGGTCGGCGACCAGGCAGACCAGTCCGCCGTCGCGCAGCCGCCGGGCGAGGGTGCCGAACGCCGAGCCGCCGCTGTGCGGAAGGACCTCCATGCCGAGACCCTCGCGGTAGGCGACGAACCGGTCGTACAGCGTCTCCGGCTTCAGGCGCTCGGCGACGGTGGTGAACGGTATGCCGAGCTTCGTGGTGACCCAGGCCCCGGCGAGGTCCCAGTTGGCGAGATGCGGCAGTGCGAGGACGACGCCCTTGCCGGCCGCCATGCCGTCGGTCAGATGGTGCAGGTCCTTGACGTCGAGGCCGGACGCGACGCGCTCGGCGCTCCAGGCGGGCAGCCGGAAGGACTCCATCCAGTAGCGCAGGTACGACCGCATGCCCGCGCGGGAGAGTTCGGCGAGCCGCTCGGGCCCCGCGTCGGGCACGACACGCGCGTAGTTGCTCTCCAGCCGGAGCACTCCTTTGCCGCGCCGCTTCCACGCGAGGTCGGCGATGGTCCTCCCCAGGCCCACGGCGACCGGCTCCGGAAGTGACTTGACGGTGCCCCAGCCCGCGCCGTACAGGGCGTCGGTGAGCCGCTCCTGGGCACTCACTTCGCGGCCTCGCTCCCGCGGGTCTCCTGCGCCTCGGCGGCCTCCGCCTCGGCGGACTCCCGGCGCACCGTGACGACTCGCTGGATCAGCGTGACCAGGCTGCCCACGGCGACGATCCACAGGGCGACCGGCAGCAGGTACTGGATACCGGGCACACCGAAGGCGTGCAGGCCGGCGAGCCCCGCCGCGACCAGCGAGATCACCAGGCGCTCGGCCCGCTCGACCAGACCGTTGACGGCGACCGGCAGTCCGATCGACTCGCCGCGCGCCTTGGTGTACGACACCACCTGGCCGCTGGCCAGACAGAAGATCGACACCGCACAGAGCGCGATGTCGTCGCCACCGCCCGCGTACCACAGGGCGAAGCCGCCGAAGACCGCTCCGTCGGCGACCCGGTCGAGCGTGGAGTCGAGAAAGGCACCCCAGCGGCTGGACCGGCCGAGCTGGCGGGCCATGTTCCCGTCGACGAGGTCGGAGAACACGAACAGCGTGATCACGACCGTGCCCCAGAAGAACTCCCCCATGGGGTAGAAGACCAGCGCACCCGCGACGACACCGGCGGTGCCGATGAGCGTGACCGTGTCCGGGCTGACCCCCCGCCGGATGAGAAACGCGGCGAACGGTGTGAGGACACGCGTGAAAAATGCACGCGCGTACTTGTTCAGCATGGCCTTCCCGACGGTCGGTGTGGCCGCGCGGCCCCTGCTGGCCACCGGCGGGCCCAATCGTAGCCACGCGCACGGGTGGGCGACGGCCGTACCCCCGGAGGCGGGACGCCACCACCCCGCACCACGGCCACGCGCACGGTGGCCACCTGCCACCCGGGGGATGCCGTGCCGGAACGCCACGCCCACGCACGCGCGGGCGAAGCGGCTCCAGCAGCTCGCCCACCGGCGCCGGTCGCGCCACGCCCACGCACGCGCGGGCGACGCCCGACCTCCGACGCCCGCATCTCCCGCGTCACCGGCCAGGTCACGCCACGCACGGGTGAGAGAACCGAGCCACCGGACGGAGCGGTTCCCACGTCCGCAGCGGCCGCACGCACACCGACGGCCCCTCGCCGGGGCGAGCGCTGATCCGGTCCACCGGCCGCCGGCACGCACCGCTCGCGCCGCCCCGCGCCTGGCCGCTGTCTCGCGCCGGCCCGCCCGTGGCCGCGACCCCGGAGGCGAACGGTGGCCCATCGCCGCCGAGCCCGTCGCCCCGCGCACCTGGCCGCGGCTCCCGCAGACGCGGCGCACGGGCCTGGAACCGCCCCGCCGCCCCGCGTGAGAGCGTGCGTGGTGTCCCGGTCCCGGCCACACGCGGGACGACGGTCCGGACGCGGTCCGGCGAGGCCGCGCCGGGGCGGCCCACGCGCGGCAACGGCCTCTCCCCGGCGCATCGCGGTACCCCGCCGCTCCGCTTCGTGACGGCACGCGGGCGACGGCCTGCCCGGCGGCACCGGTGCGCGTGGGACCGGCGGTGCCACGCGGGGACAGTGGCCGAACACGCGAGGGCGGCGCCCGGGCACACGCGCGGGACGGCCCGGGGCCTCCGGTCCGCACCACCGTGAGCCGGGCGGAACGCCGGGGATCGCGTCGTTCGTATGGACGCGCCGTGACGGGAGTGGAAAGCTCGAATGACCGCGGGCGTCGCCGGAGCCGCACCGCACGCGGATTCCGCGGGTCCGCGCCCACAGTGACCTCACCGTGCACGGGAGGCAGGATCATGGGCGACAAGGCGCACACACACCCCGGGGCCGCCGGCAGGGCACAGGCGGCCGACCACCCCGCGTCCATACGGAACGTGGTGCTGGTCGGCCACTCCGGATCGGGCAAGACGACCCTGGTGGAGGCTCTCGCGCTGACCGCGGGGGCCCTGAACCGGGCGGGCCGCGTGGAGGACGGCGGCACCGTCTCCGACTACGACGACATCGAGCACCGGCAGCAGCGCTCGGTACAGCTCTCCCTGGTGCCGCTCGAATGGGACGGCATCAAGATCAACGTACTGGACACCCCCGGATACGCCGACTTCGTCGGGGAGCTCAGGGCCGGTCTGCGAGCGGCGGACGCGGCCCTCTTCGTCGTCTCGGCCTCGGACGGCGTGGACGGCTCGACCCGCATGGTCTGGGACGAGTGCGCGGCGGTCGGCATGCCGCGCGCCATCGTCGTCACGCACCTGGAGGCGGCCCGGGCGGACTTCGAGGAGATGACCCGCGTCTGCGCGGAGGCCTTCGGCGGGGACGACCCCGACGCCGTGCTCCCGCTGTACCTGCCGCTGCGCGGCCCCGAGGCGCCCGACGGGCACGCGCCCGTGCACGGTCTGATCGGACTGCTGTCGCAGAAGCTGTTCGACTACTCCGGCGGCGAGCGCAAGGAGTCCGAACCCGGCGAGGAACTGTTGCCCCTCATCGAGGAGGCCCGCGGCCGGCTGATCGAGGGCATCATCGCCGAGAGCGAGGACGAGACCCTCATGGACCGCTATCTCGGCGGTGAACAGGTCGACGTCGGAACCCTGGTCGAGGACCTGGAACGGGCGGTCGCGCGCGGCGTGTTCTTCCCCGTCCTCGCCGCCGCACCCGCCGCCGAGGGCGCCCGCCAGGGACTCGGCACGGTCGAACTGCTGGACTTGATCACCGGCGGCTTCCCCACCCCACTGGAGCACGGCACCCCGAACGTGACCACGGTCGACGGCAGGCCGCGCGAACTCAAGCCGTGCGACCCCGACGCTCCCCTGGCCGCGGAGGTCGTCAAGACCTCCTCCGACCCCTACGTCGGCCGGATCTCCCTGATCCGGGTCTTCTCCGGCACCCTGCGCGCCGACCAGACCGTCCATGTCTCCGGGCACGGGCTGGCCGACCGGGGCCACGAGGACCATGACGTCGACGAGCGGATCGGCGTCCTGTCCACGCCGTTCGGCAAACAGCAGCGCCCGGTGTCCCATGTCATCGCGGGCGATCTCGCGTGCGTGGCGAAACTGAGCCGCGCGGAGACCGGCGACACCCTGTCCGCCAAGGACGACCCGCTGCTCATGGAACCCTGGCAGATGCCCGATCCGCTGCTGCCGCTCGCCATCGAGGCCCACAGCAAACCGGACGAGGACAAGCTCTCCCAGGGCCTGGCCCGGCTGGTCGCCGAGGACCCGACGATGCGCCTGGAACAGAACCAGGACACCCACCAGGTGGTGCTGTGGTGCCTGGGCGAGGCACACGCGGACGTGGCCCTGGAACGGCTGCGCAACCGCTACGGCGTCCAGGTCGACGTCGTACCCCACCGGGTGTCGCTCAGGGAGACCTTCGGAGGCAAGGCGGCCGGGCGCGGCCGGCACGTCAAACAGTCCGGCGGACACGGGCAGTTCGCGATCTGCGAGATCGAGGTGGAGCCACTGCCGAACGGCTCGGGCATCGAGTTCGTGGACAAGGTGGTGGGCGGCGCGGTGCCGCGGCAGTTCATCCCCTCGGTCGAGAAGGGCGTCAGGGCCCAGGCCGTCAAGGGAGTCGCCGCGGGGCATCCGCTCATCGACGTGCGGGTGACCCTGCTGGACGGCAAGGCGCACTCGGTGGACTCCTCCGACGCCGCGTTCCAGACGGCGGGTGCTCTGGCACTGCGCGAGGCCGCCTCGGACGCCAGGATCCATCTGCTGGAACCGGTCGCCGAGGTGAGCGTCCTGGTCGGAGACGACTACGTCGGCCCCGTGATGAGTGACCTGTCCGGCCGGCGCGGCCGGGTGCTCGGCACCGAGCAGTCGGCCGGCGGGCGCACCCTCATCAAGGCCGAGGTCCCGGAGATCGAGATCGGCCGCTACGCCGTCGACCTGCGTTCCCTGTCGCACGGCACCGCCCGTTTCAACCGTCGGTACGCGCGGCACGAACCCATGCCGCCGCAGGTCGCGGAACGGGTCAAGGAGGAGGCGCGCAAGGCCTCATAGCCCGCGCCGGGCGCCCGCCGGAGGATCTCGCGGGCGCCCGCGTACGCCTCTCGTCGCGGACGTGCTTCACCACGCTTCACTCCGTACCGGTGGGCCGCTTGGGCGGTCCACCGACGGATGTCCGTGGCTGGGGATACGCTGAGGACCTGATCAACAGGTGTGCGCGGCACGGAAGTCGGGAAGGCCGCAAGACGACAGTCGCGGCGATCGGGGGCGGGAATGACCGTTGAGAGCGGTTACGCGGACTTCTTCGGTCCGCAGGTGCCGCGCACGGGCGACGAGGGGCAGACGCCGACACTCGCACTGGCCTCGGCGGCCTACCGGGACAACGAGGCCGAGGAGATACTCAAGGCCAACAACGAGTGGCACAAGTCGGAGGTCGGCAAGCCACGGATCAAGCTGTTCCGGCCCAATCTGGGCGAGGCGTTCTCCAGGGCCGTCATCGACCGGATGCTGGGCTCCGGCCGCGCACCGCTCATCCAGTCCTTCGGCACCCAGCCGCAGGCGGTGGTCGAGCACGCGCTGGCGGCGCACCGCATCCGCCGCGAACGGGACAACTGGCTCAGCGCCGTCATGGTCCTGTGCGGGCTGCTCTTCCTGCCCGGTCTGCTCGTCTGGCTGCTGGTCTTCCAGATCCGTACGACGATGTCCCGGCGCGAGGACAAACGGGCCGGCGCGCTCGCCACCACCCTGCTGGTCGCGGTGGGCGCCCTCGCCGTGCTGTTCCTGCTCCGCGTGCCGTTCGACGGTTTCTGGGGCTGGTACGCGCGCGCTGCCGTGATCGCACCGGTGGTGGGCTGGTTCTGGGCCAAGCGGATCTGCGAGCGCACGGCGACGGATCTGCGCGCCCGGTGGAGCAGCCTGCTCTCCGGCAGCAGCGTCGGTGCCAAGGTGCCCGAGGCGGTCCCCTCCAGCCCCAACGAGACCGCGGCCGAGCAACTGCGGCAGTCCCTGGCCCGGCTCAGCGCCGAGCAGCAGTCCAACTCCGTGTTCTACGCCGGGCCCAAGGGCATACTCGGCATGGGCACCCGCTGGGGCAGCTGGCAGCTCGCCGAGGAACTGGTCCCGGCCGACAAGGACCGGGAGATCAACCCGTTCCGCAGCTGGGACGTCATCAGGGCCATCCACGACCGGCTGCGGATGCTGGAGCGCGGGCCGCTGCACACCGGAGGCTTCACCAAGCCCTCGGTACGGCACTGGATCGTCACCCCGATCGGGGAGAACGCCACGGCGGTGTCCCGGCCGGAGGGTACGGACGTCGAGGCGTACCAGATCAAGTCCCACGCCATACAGGAGATCTGCAACAAGCAGCAGTTCGGTGCCGGCGACCGGCACTACCTGGGCGTGCAGTGGACGCTGTGGGACGGCCAGCTGGTGATCACCATGCTGATCACCGTGACCGTGCTGCACGAGACGCTGCGCATCGAGGTCACCGGGCACGCCCTGGGGCCGGTGCACTCGCTGTTCACCAGCGGGCCCGCGGCCAAGGAGAAGGAGGTCCAGAAGTCGATCAAGTTCTGGGAGACCCGGAAGGTGAAGCTCCCGCTGGTCGACTCGGACGAGGTGGTACGCCTGGCCGCCCGGGCGCCGCTGACCTGGTATCCGCCGCTGCTGTACTGGCTGGGCGGGAAGCTGACCCTGCCGGAGCCGTTCGGTCTGCGGCACGCGTGGGCGGACCAGCCGTGGCGGCACCGGTTCATGGCGGACGACGCGCTGCGGGCCGCGGCGCCGGTGCTGCGGGCGGTGCACTCGGCGGCGATCAAGGTACTGGAGGAGAACGGCGTGGACACGGAGAAGTTCGGGTCCCGCTCGTCGTTCCTCAGCACGGCGGTGCAGGACGCTTCGCCCAGGAAGGCCGACCTGTACGACGCGTAGGGGGGCGGGGGTGGGTCTGCTCACCCGCGTTTGCGGGGTGCCTCCCCCACTCTCGGCTCCGCTCGAGCGGGAGGTGCCCCCACCGCCCACCCTCCCCCATCGCCCCTGCGGCACGACTGCCCGCAGCTAGGGAGCCACCGGCCACGCCTCCGCGAGCATCTTCCTCGTGTCCGCGAGGAGCTGGGGCAGTACCTTTGTGTGGCTCACCACGGGCATGAAGTTCGTGTCGCCGCCCCAGCGCGGGACGATGTGCTGGTGCAGGTGGGCCGCGATGCCCGCGCCGGCGACCGTGCCCTGGTTCATGCCCACATTGAAGCCGTGCGCGCCCGACGCCGTACGCAGTGCCGTCATCGCCTGCTTGGTGAGCTCGGCGAGCTCCACGGTCTCCTCCGCGGTGAGGTCCGTGTAGTCGGCCACATGCCGGTACGGCACGGTCATCAGATGGCCACCGGTGTACGGGTACAGATTGAGCACCGCGTACACCCG
Source organism: Streptomyces sp. NPDC086080 (assembly GCF_044540255.1). Taxonomy (NCBI): domain Bacteria; kingdom Bacillati; phylum Actinomycetota; class Actinomycetes; order Kitasatosporales; family Streptomycetaceae; genus Streptomyces; species Streptomyces sp. NPDC086080. The sequence goes on along the minus strand of NZ_JBITRU010000001.1, from coordinate 302,869 downwards.
CTCACCACGCCGCAGAATCAGCCCGTCCTCGTCGGACTTGGCCGGGAGGGAGCAGAAGGGGCAGCCGTCGTCGGCGCCGGGACCGCTCGGCTTGTTCTCGCCCTGGATGTACGCCATCCGGTGGGGCGTCCACAGACGCTGGAACGCGTCCTGCGTGCCCACCCCCAGCTGCTGCTCCGGCTCACTCGTCATGCGTGCAGCATATGGCGTCACCACGGGAGCACGGAAAAGGCCCCCGGGATCACTCCCGGGGGCCGAGCCCCAAGTCGGCGGGCGCAGGCCGACATGTGCCACGTCCGACCGATCGCGTCCGGTCCACCCCCGCTCACGCGGGGTGGGGGTCACACCTGAATCCGGCGCTCCACCACGTCAACGAGCTTCGCCAGCGCCTGGTCACGCGGAATGCCGTTCTCCTGCGAGCCGTCGCGGTAGCGGAACGACACCGTGCCCGCGTGCATGTCCTCGTCACCGACGATGATCATGAACGGGACCTTCTGCTTCTGCTGCGTGCGGATCTTCTTCTGCATCCGGTCCGAGGAGGAGTCCACCTCGACGCGCAGCCCCTTGCGCCGTGCCTCGCCCGCGAACTCCTCCAAGTACTGCACATGAGCGTCACCCACCGGGATGCCCACGGCCTGCACCGGCGCCAGCCACGCCGGGAACGCGCCCGCGTAGTGCTCCAGGAGCACCGCGAAGAAGCGCTCGATCGAGCCGAACAGCGCGCGGTGGATCATCACCGGGCGGGTCTTGGCGCCGTCCGCGGCCGTGTACTCGAGGTCGAAGCGCTCCGGCAGGTTGAAGTCGAGCTGGATGGTCGACATCTGCCAGGTGCGGCCGATGGCGTCGCGCGCCTGGACGGAGATCTTCGGGCCGTAGAAGGCGGCACCGCCCGGGTCCGCCACAAGCTCCAGGTTCTGCTTCTCGGCGACCTGGCGCAGCGTCTCGGTTGCCTCTTCCCAGGCCTCGTCGGAGCCGACGAACTTCTCCGGATCCTTGGTGGACAGCTCCAGGTAGAAGTCGGTCAGACCGTAGTCGCGCAGCAGGTTGAGGACGAAGGTGAGCGTCTTGTCGAGCTCTTCCGACATCTGCTCACGGGTGCAGTAGATGTGCGCGTCGTCCTGGGTGAAGCCGCGGGCGCGGGTCAGGCCGTGCACTACACCCGACTTCTCGTACCGGTACACGGTGCCGAACTCGAACAGGCGCAGCGGCAGTTCACGATAGGACCGCCCGCGCGCGTCGAAGATCAGGTTGTGCATCGGGCAGTTCATGGGCTTGAGGTAGTAGTCCACGCCCTCGTCGAGCTGCATGGGCGGGTACATGCCGTCGGCGTACCAGTCCAGGTGGCCCGAGGTCTCGAAGAGCTTCCCCTTCGTCGCGTGCGGGGTGTAGACGAACTCGTAGCCCTCCTCCTCGTGGCGGCGCCGCGAGTAGTCCTCCATGACCCGGCGGACGATGCCGCCCTTGGGGTGGAAGACGGCGAGGCCGGAGCCGATCTGCTCCGGGATGGAGAACAGGTCCAGCTCGCTGCCGAGCTTGCGGTGGTCGCGCTTCTCGGCCTCGGCGAGGAACTCCAGGTGGGCCTTCAGCTCGTCCTTGGTGGGCCAGGCGGTGCCGTAGATGCGCTGGAGCTGCTTGTTCTTCTCGCTGCCGCGCCAGTAGGCCGAGGCGTTGCGCATCAGCTTGAACGCCGGGATGTTGCGGGTGGTGGGCAGGTGGGGACCGCGGCAGAGGTCCTTCCAGCACAGCTCGCCGGTCTTGGCGTCCAGGTTGTCGTAGATCGTCAGCTCGCCGGCGCCGACCTCGACGTCCGCGCCGTCGTCGTGCGAGGCGGAGCCCTTGAGGCCGATCAGCTCCAGCTTGTACGGCTCGTCAGCGAGCTCCGCACGGGCGGCCTCGTCGGTCACCACGCGGCGGGAGAAGCGCTGACCGCGCTTCTGGATCTCCTGCATACGCTTCTCGATGGCCTTGAGGTCATCGGGGTGGAAGGGCTTGTCCACGTCGAAGTCGTAGTAGAAGCCGTCCTTGACCGGCGGGCCGATGCCCAGCTTGGCCTCGGGGAACAGCTCCTGCACGGCCTGGGCCATGACATGGGCCGTGGAGTGACGCAGGATGTTCAGGCCGTCCTCGGAGGAGATCTCCACCGCCTCGACGGTCTCGCCGTCCTTGACCTCGTGGGCGAGGTCCTTGAGCTCGCCGGCCACGCGCGCGGCGATGACCGAGCGCTCGCCGGCGAAGAGCTCGGCGGCCGTAGTGCCCGTCGTCACCACGCGCTCTTCCCGCTCGGAATCGCGTTGGATGATCACACGGACGTCTGACACCGGTCTCTCCTGACTGAAGGCTGTGGTCGCGGCGCCATACCGGAGCGCACGCATGGGTGCGATCGTACCGACCCGGGCGTGTGCTCCGCGAAATCATTCCGTCGCGGGGGCGGCAGCGGGCTTCCTCAGGGGTCGTCGTCAGGGGCCGTCGTCGGGCCCGCGGGCCTCGCCGAAGAAGGCCGCGGTCCCGGCGTTCGCCTGGAGCGCCTTGAGCAGGCGGTCCTTCTCGGCCTCGTCCACCTGCACCGGGACCAGTCCCGTGGGGTCGGTGAGCCGACGGAAGCCGCCCCGGCTCTCCAGCCGCCCCCGCAGCCGCACCGGCAGTCCGAGGAGGTGGGCGGGTCCGGCGGTGCGGTAGTCCTCCTCGCCGAGCGTGACCCGGACGTGACCGGTCTCCGCCCCGGCGAGCACCCGCAGCCGGACCACGCCCTCGCCGCGAGGCGCGGACCGGTGCAGCCGTACGACGGTGCCGGTGATCCGTACGGTGACGGACGGCTCCGCGCGCCGGTGGCGCAGGCCGGCCTCGCGCAGGGCGGGCAGGTCGTCGGGGGAGAACTCGACGGGTTCCCCGGCGGCCGCGCAGCCCCGGGCACACCGGCCGCCGGGGCCGGCAGGTCGCGGCGCCAGTGGATCTCGTCGCTGGGCACGGTGAGGGAGAGCAGGATCTCGCGGGCGGAGGCCGTGCCGCTGCGGGACAGGGCGAGGAGAGCCTCGGTGAGCAGGTCCTCGCTGTCGGGGAAGGTGCGGCTCACCGGCACGAGCAGGCTGGTCCCGGTGCCCGGTCCGGGCGGGGTCCAGCGGCCGTAGCGTCCGGTGGCGCCACCGCGCCGCTGCCAGCCGTGCCGGGGCAGGAGGGCGGTGAGCACGGCGGGGTCGATCTCGGCGGGCTCGGGCGGGCGGCGGTCGTGGGCCGGGTCGGCGGGGTGGGGGCGTACGGACCGCAGGGGTTCTCCGGTCGGGCGGTGCGTCACGGTTTTCCTCCCGTCCCGACCCGCGTCATGATCCGCACAGCGCCCGGTCGTCGAAGATGCGTGCGGTGGGGATCCGCACGGTGGTGCGGTGCCGGCCGGTGACCGGGTGTCCCGCCAGGTTGATCCAGTAGCAGCAGTGCCGCAGATCGAGGCGGTCGTGGCCGGCGCGCAGCCAGTCGTCCTGGGAGCGCGGCGGCACGATCATCACGACGAGGATCTTGTGCACCGTGACCGGGGTGCGGGCGAGCTTGGCGAGGTGGGCGTTGTCGAGCGTGAAGGAGAAGAAGCGGCCCGGCGGGCCGGGGGCGATGTGGTAGGTCGCCTTCAGCTGCACCCTGACGGTGACCTCGTCGTCGACGGTGTGTCCGGCGGCGCTGTGGCTGACGTGCCAGTCGATGCCGTTGTCCGGGAAGGGCTGGGAGTTAACAGCCCGCGGCGGCCGCGACGGCGTGCAGATAGCCGACCTGCAGCGTCTCCATGCAGGCGGTGGTGGCGAGGGTCCCGCGAGAGGCCGGCGTGCGCTCGGGCAGCAGCCCGCCCCTTTCGGGCTGCGCGACGGCCATGGCCAACAGCCTTCCAGAACAGTGTCTTCCCCGTGCGGGTCACTGAACTGCAGGGATCCGTACTCCTGTTGTCTCCTTCCGGCGTACGGCGCAAACAGCCCGGGTATCACCGGATCGGGCAGTGGACTCTGCGTCAACTGCCGATGGTGAGTGAGGGGTTGTTGGGTATGGCGTGCTGGTACGAAGGGCCGTTGGCCGCTTTCGACACGGAGACGACGGGTGTGGACGTCGAGACCGACCGGATCGTGTCGGCCGCTCTCGTCGTCCAGGACGCACCGGGGTCCCGGCCCCGGGAGACCCGTTGGCTGGTGAATCCGGGGGTGCCGGTGCCGGCCGGGGCGACGCTGGTGCACGGGCTGACGGACGAGTATCTGCAGCGCAACGGCCGCTGGCCGGCTCCGGTGATGTACGAGGTCGCGCAGGCGCTGGCGGAGCAGGCCCGGGTGGGCCGGCCGCTGGTGGTGATGAACGCGCCGTTCGATCTCACTCTGCTGGACCGGGAGTTGCGCCGGCACCGGGCGTCGTCGCTGGCCCGCTGGTTCGAGCGGACTCCGCTGCTGGTGCTGGACCCTTGGGTGCTGGACAAGCATCTGGATCGCTATCGCAAGGGCGGGCGCACGCTGACCGACCTGTGCGCGCAGTACCAGGTGCCGCTCGACGCGGCGCACGACGCGGCCGCGGACGCGGTGGCCGCGCTGGAGGTCGCCCGGGCGGTGGGGCGTCGTTTCGCGGCCCGTCTTGAAGGGCTGTCACCCGGTGAGTTGCACACCTTGCAGGCGGTGTGGCACGCGGCGCAGGCACGCGGGCTCCAGGCGTGGTTCGCGCGCAGCGGCACGGAAGAGGTGGTGGACCCGGCCTGGCCGCTGCGTCCGGACCTGCCGGCGGCGGCATGAGGCGGCTGGCCGCCGGGGCATGCGAAAGCCGGTCCGTCGGGGACGGACCGGCCTTCCCGGTGGGCGATACTGGGTTCGAACCAGTGACCTCTTCGGTGTGAACGAAGCGCTCTCCCACTGAGCTAATCGCCCGGGAACGCACTGAACCATACAGGTCCGGGGAGGCTTCCTTCAAACCGCTTGCAGGTGTGCGGCCAGTCCGCGCCGCCCGGCCCGCATCATCGCCGCGTGGTTGAGGCGAAGGAGGGGCCGGGCGGGTACGGCGAGCAGGCGCAGCAGTGGTTTGCGGACGTCGGCCTCCTGCTCGTAGTGGACGAGACAGCCGTGGGCCCCCAGGTCGGTGACGGTCCAGCGGGCCCAGCCGTCGATGTCGCCGGAGAGGCCCGCCTCCAGGACGCCGGTCTCCCGGTCGCGCCGTCCCTCCCGCACGGTCGAGGTCAGGTCGAACGGCAGGAGGGAGCGGAGGGTGACGATCCCGGTGGTGTCGTCGAGGCGGGTGACCTCGCGCACCTGGGACCACCACAGGGGGTAGTCCTCGATGCGCTCCAGTGCGCTGTACACCGTCGCGGCGGGCGCGGACAGGGTCCACAGACTGCGGAAGCGGTAATGGTTCCAGTCCATGTACGGAGTGTGCCCGCCCGCGCCCGGGATGTGCGGTTACGGCATCCGGTCCCCCAGCAGCGCCAGGTTCTCGATGGCGGCGAGGCCGTAGAGGGCGGTGTCGTTGGTGGAGACCCAGGGGGCCTCACCGCCCGCGACGAGGGCCGTGGGGCCGCTCACCTTCTCGGTCCTCCAGGGTGCCGACTCCTTGTAGCCGTCGGAGTCGTAGAACTTCTGCCAGGCCCGCTCGGCGAGTCCGTCGTCGCCGGTCCGTACGGCGGCGTAGGCGTCGAGGCGGGAGTGGCCCTGGAAGAGGATGAGGCTGCCGAAGTGGGCGCCGTACCGCGCGGCCTGTTCGGTCCTGCTCGCGTTGAAGTAGCGGCAGTAGTCGTAGTAGGCCTCGTGGAACTCGGGCATGTCGACGAGGTCGATGAGTTCGGCGCACAGTTCGTTCAGGCCGAAGACGGCCGACAGGTGGGAGACCTCGACCTTCGGGGTGTCGGCGACGGCGAACCTGCCGGTGTCGAGGTCGTACAGGCCGCTGCCCTGGACGAAGCCGTTGGGCTGGGCTGCGATGGTCTCCATGGTGGAGAGCACGCGGGCCCTGGCCTTCTGCCACTTCGGGCCCTTGCGTTCCCACTCGGTGAGCCAGGCGGAGACCAGGCCGCTCCAGTCGGTGCCGAAGCCGATCGACAGGGCATTGCGGTCGGGTGTGTACGGCTCGGTGCGGATCTTGCGCAGCGGGTCGAGGGCGAGGAAGGTCTCGTCGGAGTCGACGTTCGCGTGCATGAGGTCGCCGACGCGTTCGTCGGCGGTGAGGAAGTAGTAGTAGCGGCGGTAGGTGGTGTTGGCGATGCGCTGCTGTTTGGCGCTGTCGGCGTAGTGCTGGACGCCGTGCCGGGTGCCGAGGCCGGCCCAGGTGCCGAGGTGGTAGACGTCGACCTCGCCGGTGTGGCGGGTCATCGCCTCGGCGAAGCGGAAGATGTCGGCGCGGCCGGAGCGCAGATAGGCGTACCAGAGCCACAGGTCGGGCGAGAGTTCGGAGTTGTCCCAGGCGTAGCCGCCGATGTCGTAGCGCCACTGGTGCCGGGCGGTGTCGTAGGTGTGCATGATGTCGCCGTAGTCCCAGAAGCCGTACCAGCGGCGCTGTTCCACCTGGTCCTTGTAGTAGGTGAAGAGGAAGTCGAGGTGGTCCTCGATCTTCGCCTTGGCCGGGGTGGAGCGGTCGGGTTCGGCGTACAGGCCCTTGCCGAAGACGCCGGCGCCGATCAGTTGCCGGGGCGGGGCGGCGAGTTGCGGGAGGACGCGTACGGCTTCGATCTGTTCGGCGAGCGTCTCGGCGGCCGGGGTGGACGCGTTGGCCCAGAAGAGGAGTTCGGAGGTACGGGCGATGCCGTAGGGGGTGCCGAATCCGGGTTCGTAGTCCTCGTAGGTGATGTTGAGGCCTTCGAGCTGTTCGGGGAAGGTGTCCTGGCCCATGCCGTCGTGGTAGAAGCGCAGGTCCATGGGCTGGGCCTCGGGTGACCAGAGCCAGAGGGTGACTTCGGCCTCGTCGGTTCGGGCGTCGCGGATGTCGAGCTGGGCGGGGTATTTCTCCCAGAAGTCGCGCAGGCCGAAGGAGAGGCCGCCGCTGACCCCGCCGACGTAGCCGAAGCCGGAGGCGCGCCGCCCGCCGCCCGCGCCGATCCAGCCGTGGCCCTTCCCGGTGCGCTTGCGCACGGTGAAACCGTCGGCGGAGAGCTGGGAGAGGGTGTAGTCGCCCCACTCGGGGATGTACTGCAGGCGGGTGGTGACCCGCTGGTCCCAGGTGGCGGGGTCGGGCAGCTTCTCGCCGGCGAACTGGGCGGCCTGGACGGCCGCTCCCGGGTCGCGGCGCAGTCCGGTGATGCCCTTGACCGCTTCGCGGAGCAGGCCGGTGCCCTCGCCGCCGAGGCGGATGTGACGGTCGTAGGACTCGTCGCGCAGGGGCACGGTGAAGCGGACGCCGAGGCCGCGGATGAAGTCGCCGCTCGCCCGGCCCGGTTCCTGCTTCCCGTCGTAGGTGATGGTGTGCACCATGCGGAAGGAGTCGGCGCCGGCGTAGAAGTAGAGGCGGATCGAGAAGGGCAGCAGGTCGCGGCGGCCCTTGCGGTGTTTTCCGTCGATGCGGACGACCGCGCGCACGGGTCCTTCCTGCTCGACGGTGACGTCGGCGACGGTGCCGTCGAAGCGCTCGGTCCGCACGGTGGTCCGGTCCCCGTCCTCGATCTCGGGCTGGCGCAGCAGGACGAGGCGCCCCTCGCGGGCGATCTCGGTGGTGCCGCGGACGACGGACTTGACGAGGGTGGCGCCGGATGTCGCGATCCGGGTGGTGACGACTCCGGTGGAGACGTCGACGGTGCCGCCACGTCTGCGGACGGTCACCTTCTTCTCGGGTGCGGCGGGCGCACCGGCGGTCAGGGTGAGCTTGCCGGATCCCGAACTCACGGCGTGCGCGGTCCACTTGAGGGAGCCGTCGGGCCAATAAGCGAGGGGCCAGGACTGGACGGGGACGGGTTGTCCGTCGGCGTCCGTCAGCGCGAAGGTCTGGTCCTCCCGATGGGCACCCCTGGGCCAGGGGACGCCTACGGTGGAGCCGGGGGCCGCGCCGAGGCCGCCGTCCTCCAGCCAGTCGAGGGTCACCGGATCGGCGCCGGCCGCTTCCGCGTGGGGCGCGGCGGCGGAGTTCCGGGTTCCCAGGGCCCAGCTGAACTGGGTGGCGGCTCCGGCGACGGCGGCCGCCTTGAGCAGGTGTCTGCGGGGGATGGGGGACATGGCCTTTCCTTTCCGTTGCGATGAGCAAGGTGATGTCAAGGGCATGACAGATCGGGATGGGGTGCCGAAGCGCCGGCCTCCGGAGAGGGACACCGCCCGTCAGCGGTGCCCGTACCGTTCCTCCACGGCGACGGCCGCCGCCGCGACGGCCCCCAGCACGGGGACCGCCAGCGGTGGGACGAACCAGGCGGACAGTGCCACGACAACCAGACCGCAGACGACCAGAAAGGACCCGGCGGGATCGAGCACGGTCCGCCGCCCCGCCGTCGCGAGCAACGCCCGCCAGGTCGCGCCGGGCGCCCAGACGGCGGACGCCCGCAGCAGGGCCACGACGGCCCCGATCAGCGCGAAGAGGCCGACGGCCCCGGCGAACGGCCCACCGGGCAGCCCGGCCCGCGCCGCCAGGACGTCCACCCACACCGCGCCGGCCACCGCCCACCCCGCGAGCCCGACGAGCCAGCCGCCGCGCACGGCCGTACGGAAGTCCACGACGAACTCCCGCAGTCCACCGGCCCGGTGACCCGTGCGACGTCGCAGGTGCCGGGCTCCGGCGGCGAAGGCCGCGGGGTAGGTGACGACCCCGAGACAGGCCACCGCGATCCACACACCGGTGAGCAGGCACTCGGCGAAGACCGAGAAACGCTCGCGGAACACGGACTCCCCGCGCGGGGCGCGGGCCTTCACGCGCGCTTGCGCCATGACGACCGCCTCAGCCCTTCAGTCCGGAGGTCGCCATACCGTCGATGAGATAGCGCTGGAAGGCCATGAAGAAGGCCACGACCGGCACCAGTGCCACCAGCGACATCGCGATCATGCTGCCGTAGTTGGAGACGCCCTCCTGGTCCCGGAACATCATCAGACCGAGCGAGACGGTGTACTTCTCCGGGGTGTTCAGATAGATCAGCGGTCCCATGAAGTCGTTCCAGGCGTTGATGAAGGTGAAGATCGCGCTGGTGATGATCGCGGGCCGGCTGAGCGGCAGCACGATCGACCAGTAGGTGCGCAGATGCCCGCAGCCGTCGAGCCTGGCCGCCTCGTCCAGCTCCCTGGGGAGTCCGCGCATGAACTGGACCATCAGGAAGACGAAGAAGGCCTCCGTGGCCAGGAACTTGCCCGCGACGAGCGGCACCAGGGTGTCGGTGAGTTCGAGGTTGCGGAAGAGGACGTACTGCGGAATGAGCAGCACGTGGTACGGCAGCAGCAGCGTGCCGATCATCAGCGTGAAGAGCAGGTTCCGCCCGGCGAACCGGATCTTGGCGAAGGCGTACGCGGTCAGCGAGCTGGACAGCACGACACCGGCCACGGCGAGGAGCGCGTACATCAGCGAGTTCCAGAAGAAGCTGCCGATGGAGATGCCGGAGATGCCGTCGGCGAGGCCGGAGAAGTTCACCCAGACCGGCCTGGCCGGCAGCAGGTCGAGGCCGGCGATGATGTCCTTGCTCGGTTTGAACGAGGCGCCGACCACCCAGATCACGGGATAGAGGACGACCGCGAGGACGGCGAGCGCGCCCACGTGCCAGGCGATCGATCCGAGGCGCCGACGCTCGTTCGCGGCGGGCGGGGCGGGTCTTGTGGCACTGGTCATGTGGCGGCCTCCTCGTAGTGCACCCACTTCTTCTGCGACCAGAACAGGACCGCCGTGACGAGCGCCACCGCGATCACCAGGGTCCAGGCCATCGCGGAGGCGAAGCCCATCTGGGCCTCCTTGAAGCCCTTCTGGTAGAGGTAACAGGTGTAGACGAGCGTGGCGTCGGCCGGTCCGCACCGGGTGTCGGAGACCACGTAGGCGGAGCCGAACACCTGGAACGCGTGAATGGACTCCAGCAGCACGTTGAAGAACAGCACCGGTGAGATCATCGGCAGGGTGATGTTCCAGAACCGCCGCAGCGGACCGGCCCCGTCCACCTCCGCGGCCTCGTACAGCTCCTGCGGGACCTGCTTGAGGCCGGCCAGGAAGATGACCATGGGCGCGCCGAACTGCCAGATGCTCAGGGTCACCAGGGCGTAGATGACATAGTCCGGGTTGCCGATCCAGCCGCCCACGTCGAGGCCGAAGACCTTCTGCGTGCGGTCCACGACCGCGTCGTCGGAGAACAGCGCCCGCCACACGAACCCGACGGAGACGCTGGCCCCGATGAGCGAGGGCAGGTAGAACGCGGCCCGGTACAGGCCCTGTCCGCGCCGCTGCTGCGCGAGCAGCAGCGCGACGCCGAGCGCCAGCAGCAGCTTCAGCGGAGTCGCCACGACGACGTACTTGAGCGTGACCTCCACCGACTTCTGCCAGCGCGGGTCCTGGAACATCGTCGTGAAGTTGTCCAGCCCGATCCACTGGGGTGGTGTGAACAGGTTGTAGCTGGTGAACGCGTAGTACAGCGACGCGATCATCGGCCCCGCCGTGAGCAGCAGGAACCCCGCGATCCACGGCGACATGAAGAGATAGCCGGCGAGGTGCTCGCGGCGGCGGGAGCGCCGCCCGGCGGCGGGAGCGGCAGGCCCCTTCCCGGCCGGGCGCGCGGGAGCTTCCTTGAGGAGCGTCATGGTGGTACGTCCCCTCAGCCGGCGAACGCGGCCTTGGCCTCGCTGAACAGTGCCTTGGCGGCGTCGGCCGGCTTGGTCCTGCCCTGGGCGACTTCGCCGCCGATGCGCAGGAACGCCGCCTCGATGACGTCGGCGCCCGACGGGTGCGGGGTGATCCTGCCGAGGACGCCGGCCTCCGCGACCTCTTCCTCATAGGCCGCGACGCCCTTGTTGTTGGCGTCGGCGGGTGTGAAGGCCTCGTACTGCTCGGTGGTGGCGAGGATGCCGCGGTCGTAGCCCATGATCGTGCCGACCTCGGGGTCGTGGACCATGAAATCGATGAACTGGGCGACCTCCTTGGGGTGCTTGGTCCCGGAGAAGGCGCTCAGCATCAGTGAACCGAGGTACTGGCCGGTGTTCCTGCCGTCCGTGGTGGGGATCGGCGCGAGCCCGTAGTCCGATTCGCCCTCGCCCTCATAACGGATGGAGAAGTTGTCCCAGGTGAACTCGGACGCCGCGAGTCCCGCCGAGAGCGCCGACTTGGGCTTGACCTGCTCGACCTTCTTCGGGTCGGCGACAAGCCCGGACCTCACCCGCTTGTAGCCGTCCTCCCACCACTGCGTCAGATCGTCCTCGGTGAAACCGAGATCGGTGTCCGTGAAGAAGGCCTTGCCGTTCTGACGGAGGTAGAGGTCGTAGAGGTACATGATGCTGAAATAGCCGGTGTCACCGGCGATCTTCAGCTTGTCCTGGATCTTCTGCAGGGCGTCGAAGTACTCGTCCCAGGTCCAGCCGAATTCGGCCTCCACGCCTGCCTTCCGGAAGGCCTTGAGGTCGATGACGAGCGCCATGGTGTTGGCCCCCACGGGGACGGCGATCTGCTTGCCGTCGACCTGACCGTTCGCCAGAACACCGTTGCGGAAGTTGTCCAGGCTCAGATTCCCGGCGTCCGCCTGCGCCTTGAGGTCCAGCAGAACACCGCGCTTGTCGTACTTGCGCAGGAATCCGACCGCATTCTGGAATACGTCCGGTGGATTCCCGCCGGAGGCCTGGGTCTGGAACTTCTCCCAGAACGCCTCGTAGTCGGTGAATTCTGGCTTGATCTTTATCTTCGGGTACTTCTTCTCGAAGAGCTCGATCGTCTTCCGGATGGCGATGGTGCGGGGCTCGCCGCCCCACCACGCGTAACGGATCGTCACCGTCCCGTCTCCCGAGCCGCTGCCGCCACCACAGGCGGTGGCCGTCGCACCCAGGCCCGCGACGGCCAGCGAGGCCCCCGCCGCTTTGAGGATCGTCCGCCTCCCGGTCCGCTTCCCCGCGTCCCTGCCCTGCTGCATACGAGCCTCCCCGCGACGTTCGCGTCCGCCTCATGAATCGTTTCAAGTAAGCGCTTGCTGGCACAAGTTACGGAGGGCTTTCGAGCACGTCAATGATTCGGACAGGAATTCATGGGCGCCCCGGTTCCGGGCCGGAGACGAAAGCGCCGGCCGCGCGCCCGGGAGCCGACCGAAACCCCCAGGTCGGCGACGCACGGCCGACGGGCCGAACACGGAGGGACCGGCCGGGCGGGACACGCGGAAAGGTCACGGTTGAATGAAGGCGCCGGAAGCGGAACGGGCGGGCCGGCGAGCGAGCGGGGAGACGGCAGCAGCCTCGGCCCTCGACCACGGAAGTCCCGGCTCACGAATCGTGAGCCGGGACTTCCGATGATCCGGTGGGCGATACTGGGTTCGAACCAGTGACCTCTTCGGTGTGAACGAAGCGCTCTCCCACTGAGCTAATCGCCCGGACGCAGAGAGAACATTACCCCATGTCAGGGGGTGCGCCCGACCAGCGGGAGGCCGGGCGGCCCGACCTCCCGGCGCGGATCACTGGTCCTTGATCCTCCAGGGCAGCTCGAGACCGAACTTCCACAGGTAGAAGCTGGTCACCCCGGCCACGATCACCAGTCCGACCGAGGTCAGAATGATGTTCCGGCGCCGCACCTTCGGGTCGAGAGCCCGCTGGGCCGCCTCGGTGACCTTGCGCTTGGTCCAGCGCAGCACCAGCTGGGCCCAGGCGAACTCGGTCGCCCAGATCGCCATCCCCCCGAAGATCACGACCCAGCCCGGTCCGGGCAGCACCAGCATCGCGGCACCGGCCGCCACCACCGCGAGACCGACGACGAAGACCCCCACCTGCCAGCTGAGGTGCAGCGCGCGGCTCGCTTTGATGAATGCCGGAGCCCTCGACCCGAGCGCCCGCTCGTCCCGGCTCTCGCTCTCGTCCACCGTCACCCCGTGAGCCGCCACCGTGGCCTCGACAGACTTGTTACTCCCCGTGTTCATGCACCCAAACACTACCCGAGCGAAACACCTCACCGGAATGGGCGCACGCCGCGAACGATCTCTCGGCCGGAAGAGTTACGTAAACACACGCAAAACACTCAGAGGGGTTTACAACGGCACCGTAGGTGGCATGTCGATTTCGCCGACGTGCGAATCCCCGAGCGCACACTGAGCGAAAGGCCCTGGCGCTTATGAACACCACGGTCAGCTGCGAGCTGCACCTGCGCCTCGTTGTGTCGAGCGAGTCCTCCCTGCCTGTCCCCGCAGGCCTGCGGTACGACACGGCCGACCCCTACGCCGTGCACGCCACCTTCCACACCGGAGCCGAGGAGACCGTCGAGTGGGTGTTCGCCCGCGACCTCCTCGCCGAGGGACTTCACCGCCCCACGGGCACCGGCGACGTCCGCGTCTGGCCGTCACGCAGTCACGGTCAGGGCGTCGTGTGCATCGCCCTGAGCTCACCGGAGGGGGAGGCCCTGCTCGAGGCCCCGGCACGGGCTCTGGAGTCCTTCCTGAAGCGCACAGACGCCGCCGTGCCGCCCGGCACGGAACACCGGCATTTCGACCTCGATCAGGAGCTCTCGCACATCCTGGCGGAAAGCTAGGCGAGGCTCACCAAGCCGCCCGGCGCCGTCGACTCGGGGTGACGGCTCGGGCCCGAACAGCCGCATACGGGCAACCGCATACGGCTCACAGCACAACGGCGCCGACGCCGCGGGTTCTCCGCGACCGGCGCCGTTGTGCTGTGCACGTGCCTGGGCCGTGCGGCGCCTGGGCCGTGCGGCGCCTGGGCCGGGACGGTGCGGCCGACCGCGGACACGGTCATGGTGTTGCCGGAGAGGACGCGGTGCGACCGGGCCAACGGGGAGCGGGCACCCGTGCCTCCTGGGCAGCGAGCCCGATGCGACCCGGGTAGGGCGCGGTACGGCCGGAAGGGCCCTGCGGCCAGGCAGGGGTCGGCGCAGCCGTGCGGCCGGGAAGGGCGCGGTGAGGCGGCAGAGGGCCGGGCCGGCGGCAAAGCGCCGTACGGCCGGAAGCGCGGTAGGGGCGGCAGAGCACCGTACGGCCGGAAGCGCGGTAGGGGCGGCAGAGGGCCGTGCGGCCGGGAAGGGCGCCGTGCGGGCGGCAGAGCACTACGGGCGGAAGGGCGCCGTGTGGGCGTACAGCGGTGCCGTGGGGGCGTACAGGGTGTGGTGCGGTCGGGAACGGCTGCGGGGGTTCCGGCGTTGTATTCGAAGCCATGTGCGGAGCGGAGAGGCACGGTGCTCGCCGGAGCCACTACGATCGGCCAGCATCGGCGGGCGCCCGCCCGACCCCCAGGCCAGGGAGCGAATCGTGCTGATCACCCACGACACCCGGTGCGCACTCGACACCGTGGTGGATCTGGTGAACACCGCGCCGGAGAGCGACACGACGCCGGACGGGCTGCCCGACGTGGCGGCCCTCCGGGTTTTCGTGCGGGAGCACCAGGTCAGTGAGGTCGGGGCGCTCACGGAGGTGGACCTGGCCGCCGTGCGCAGGATCCGCGCACGGTTCGCGGCGGTCTTCGCCGCGCCCGACGCCCGCGGTGCGGCCGGGCTGATCAACGAACTGATCGCGGCCGCGGGCACCACCCCCCGGCTCACCGACCACGACGGCTACGACTGGCACGTGCACTACTTCGCGCCCGGCGCCTCGGTGGCCGACCATCTCGCCGCCGACTGCGGAATGGCGCTGGCGTTCTTCGTGGTCGCCGGGGAGCAGGAGCGGCTGCGGCGCTGCGAGGCGCCGGACTGCCGGCACGCCTTCGTCGACCTCTCCCGCAACCGCTCACGCCGCTACTGCGACAGCCGCACCTGCGGCAACCGCCTGCACGTCGCCGCGTACCGGGCACGCCGCAAGGAGGCGGAGGCGGCGGGCTGATCCGCCGGAACCCACTGCCCGCCGGCACGCGGCGCCCGCGGCCCCGGACACTCCCCCGCACCTCCGGCGCCTACGCCCGTGGCACCACCCGGGTTGGATCCAGGGTCGCGGGAACGGTGTGACCGGCCACCGCTCGTGGGCGGTCGCCGATGGGCCACATCACCTGGGACGCACCGGTCGAAGAGGTCGGTCCCCCGGACTGTCGGGGGTGTCCGTGGTGACAGCCGAGCCGGTTCCGCCGAGCCGACGACCGTCGGGTACTCCGCTGGAACGCCCGCGGCCCGGGCAAGCCGGCGGGGGGGTTTGCGCGGCGGAGCCGGAGCGCCCGGCTGCCCTGAACTCCGCGGTGAGCCGGGCCGAGGCGAAGGGAGGCCCGTCAGCGGCTCGTCCCCGGTGACAGTGCAGCCGACGTGGACGAATGGCGTCCCGCCGCGTGCCGCCGCGTGGTGCAGCCGATCAAGCCGACTGAATCCGTTGGTCGCGGCCCGAGCCGTCGCTCGCCGGAGGTCCTGTTACGGCTCGCGGAGCCGGGACGGGCGGCGATCGTGCGGGCGGACCGCAGCGGCACTCATCGGACGGCTCCGAAGCGGAGGCGGCAGACCGTGATCGGCTGCACCACGACGGGGGGCACGACCCGTGGAGGTGGCTCGGGGGAGGTCTTCGCGGGTGGCCCGGCGGAAGCGGCCGGGTGGCCTCCCCGGGGGGATCAAGCCGCCCGGGTGCCCGCGGCAGGGCTGTCGATGCCGTGCCGACGCGGTCCCGACGGGTGACGTCGGGTACCGCGGGTACGGCTCACAGCCACAGCAGGTCGTGCAGGGCAGCCGTGAGCAGCAGACACCCGATCACCGCAAGGAAGATCATCAGCGGTGGCTGGGATAGGGCGAAGAGGCATCCGCGCGGCTCGTCCTGCTGCGGCGCGGCATCGCTCTGTGTGGTGTCCAGCATCTCGCCGCGATGATGACGCATCGGAAGCACCCGACGCGATCAACACTCTCGGAAAGAATGCGAGTTCGCCGAATCCGCGATCTCCCGTCCGGGTTGTGATCATTTCCGGGCGCTCCGGGACTGCCGAGTGACGTTTCCGCACGGTTCCGCGACGTCAGATGCCGTGCTTGTTGAGGATGGCCTCGATGTCACTGAAGTCGTCGTCGCCCCGGGACGCCGGCGCCTGGTTCGCCGGCTTGGCCGCCGGGCGGGACCCCTGGCCCAGGGCAGGCGCCGAGGCACCCGGGGCCACCGCGCCGGAAGCCTCCGCCGCGCGGGCGGCTCTGCGCTCCTTGCGGGTGCCGCCGCGGCGGCGCTCCACCATGCGGGTGGTCGCGAACAGCACCCAGGACAGACCCAGCAGGCCGAAGCCCGCCCAGGCCGTCGGGCTGAACGCCGTGTCGGCCAGCCATTCGACGACGCCGGTCATCACCAGGGCGACGGGCACGAGCGAGTAGGCGGCGATACGGACCGCGGCGAGGAAGCGTTTGCGGTAGGCCGTGACCACCGCGATGCCCAGGCCTGCCGCGGAGACGGCGGAGCAGACTGTCTCGGCAATCATCCGGTCCTCCAGGCGGCGTAGGGTCGCAGCGGTGCTTCCTTCCTCTCCATCCTGCACCTGCCGGACCCTGCGGGGCCACGTTCCGGCCGCACATCAGGGACATCTCCGGGTCGGGTCCTCCCCTGGTCCCGGTCCGGGCGGGGCGGGACGGGCCGACTTGGGCGGTCGCTGGCCCGGCTGGAAGACTGTGGCCCATGAGCGACTCCTCCCCCGTCCGTCCCGCCGGTGCCCCCGTCCTCGACGTCTGGTGCGAACTGCAGTGCCCGGACTGCCGGGGCGCCCTCGATGATCTCCGTGCCCTGCGGGCCCGCTACGGCGACCGCCTGGAGCTGCGGCTGCGGCACTTCCCGCTGGAGAAGCACAAGCACGCGTTCGCCGCCGCCCAGGCCGTCGAGGAGGCGTTCGAGCAGGGGCAGGGCTGGGCGTACGTCGAGGCCGTGCTGGGGCGGGTCGAGGAGCTGGACCGACGGGGGGAGGCCCTCCTCGTCGAGGTCGCGCGGGAACTCGGTCTGGACGCCGAGGAGTTCGACACCGCGTTGATCGACGGACGGCACATCCTCATCGTGGACGCGGACCAGGCCGAGGGCAAGGCGATCGGGGTGACCGGCACACCGACCTATGTGATCGGCGGCGAGCGCCTCGACGGCGGGAAGAGCCAGGAGGGCCTGCGCGAGCGCGTCGAGGAGATCGCGGACCGGCTGCTGGCGGACTCGCGGGGCTGACCCCGCGGCGATCCCGCCGCGGCCGGGCTACACCAGCGTCTTGTACATGAAGTACCGCGTCGTGCCGTAGCCGAGCGAGTCGTAGAGCCGCTCGGCCGCCGTGTTGCCGGCGAACACATTGAGGCCGACGACCCGTTGGCCCGCGGCGACCGCCTGGGCCTCGGCGAGCAGCATGAGGGTGCGTCCGTGCCCCCGGCCGCGGTGGGCGGCGTCGGCCTCGACGTCGAAGACGAAGGCCTGCTCCCCTGTCACCGACAGCCACAGGGTGCCCACGGGGGTGCCCCGGTGTTCCAGGACGCTGAAGAGCATGCCCGCGGTGGCGCGGCCCGCGGGCAGGAGCACGGCGTTGTCGTTGACCGCCTTAACCCGCGCCTCGGTCTCCGGCACTCCGCGCTCGATCCAGTTCCGCGCGTACTCCTCCTGGTTCCTGGCCGACCAGGGCCCGAACTCGGCCTCGGTCATGGGGCGGGCCACGCTGCCCTCCGGCAGGGCGGGCGGGGTGTCCCCGAGGGGCTTGTCCATGTTCCGGTTGCGTACGACGTAACCGAGGGCCGTCGCGAGGCCGAGGGCGGTGCCGGAGTCGGCGGGGACGGCGGCCTCGATGCGGTGGCACCCCCAGCCGCGGGCCACCTCCTCCGCCGCGAGGGCGGCCACCGTGCCCCGGCCACGGCGGCGGTCCGGTTCCTCTATGCGCAAGAGTGCGATCCGGGCCACGGCATCACCGAACACCGGGTGCGTGTCGAGGTGCACGTCCCCGACCGGACGGCCGTTCACACACACCTGGTAGCGGCGCGAACGCGTGCCGTCAGGATTTCTCTGAAGCGGCTCGGTCGGCCGCAGGGTGGTGGTCATCACGCCAGTTCTACCTGGTGCCGCGTCCGGGGATCAGCCGGATTTCCGGACCGTCACGGGTCGAGGTCGGCCCCGGAGAGCTCGTCGAAGATCCGCATGGCCTTGGCGGTCACCGGGCCGGGGGCACCGGGGAGTTCACGGTCGTCGACACGGTGCACGGCCTGGACGTCGCGCAGGGTGGAGGTCAGGAAGATCTCCTCCGCCCGCTCCAGCACGTCGAGCGGCAGGTCGGTCTCCTTGGCGCCGGTCCACTCGGCGGTGAGGTCCCGGGTGATGCCCGCGAGACAGCCGGAGGAGAGCGGCGGGGTGTGGAGCTCGCCGTCGAGCACGACGAAGACGTTCGACCCGGTGCCCTCGCAGAGCCGGCCCACGGTGTTGCCGAACAGTGCCTCGGAGGCGCCCCGTTCCCTGGCCCTGGCGAGGGCGACGACGTTCTCGGCGTACGAGGTGGTCTTCAGGCCGGTGAGCGCACCCCGCTCGTTGCGCGTCCAGGGGACGGTGACGACGGCGGTGGAGTCCGGGCGGCGGCTGGTCTCGCCGAGGGCGACCACGAGGGTCGGGCCGTGGTCGCCGCGGTCGGAGCCGAGCGGGCCGTGGCCGCCGGTGTAGGTGAGCCGCAGCCGGCCGAGCGGCATGGGATTGGCCTCGAGGACGGCGGCACAGGCACGGCGGACCTCGTCGAGATCGGGATCGGGCAGCCCGAGCCCCCTCGCCGACCGGGTCAGCCGGTCGAGATGCCGGGTGAGCGCGAACGGACGTCCGTCCACGGCCTTCACCGTCTCGAAGATGCCGTCGCCCACGGTCAGTCCGTGATCGAAGACGGAGACGCGGGCGGACTCGATGTCCTGCAGCCCGCCGTCGAGCCAGATCTTCACGTCCAGGTCCCTTCACTCACCTTGTACGTTTCCGACGCTACCGCGAGCAGCCGGGAGGCCTTCAGTTCGGTCTCCCGCCACTCCCCCTCGGGGTCGGAGCCCCAGGTGATCCCGGCACCGGTGCCGAAGCGCAGTACGGCACCGCCGGCGCCCCGGTCGATCCAGAAGGTACGGATGCCGACCGCCAGCTCAGCGGTGCCGCGGTCGGCGTCGACCCAGCCGATGCCGCCGCAGTACGGTCCGCGGGGCACCGTCTCCAGCGCGTCGATGATCCGCAGGGCGCTCGCCTTGGGCGCGCCGGTGACGGAGCCGGGCGGGAAGGCGGCCGCGAGCAGGCCGGGCCAGCCGGCG
Organism: Streptomyces sp. NPDC086080; assembly: GCF_044540255.1. NCBI lineage: Bacteria > Bacillati > Actinomycetota > Actinomycetes > Kitasatosporales > Streptomycetaceae > Streptomyces > Streptomyces sp. NPDC086080. Next base: position 283,639 of record NZ_JBITRU010000001.1, on the reverse strand, counting down.
CCGGTACGCAGTTCCCCGCGCACCGTCGAGACCAGATGGACCAGACCGGGGTGCTTCTCGACGGCGCACAGGTCGGGCACCGTCACCGTGCCGGTGGCGCAGACACGTCCGATGTCGTTGCGGACCAGGTCGACGATCATGACGTTCTCGGCGTAGTCCTTCTCCAGCAGGTCGGCCTCGGTCCGCCCGGTCCCCTTGATCGGCCCGGACTCCACGGTCCGGCCGTCCCGGCGCAGGAAGAGCTCGGGCGACGCGGTGGCGATCTCCACTCCGTGTTCCGGCAGCCGAAACGTTCCAGCATAGGGTGCGGGGTTGCCCCGGGCCAGGAGAGCGGTGAGGGCGTCCACGTCGGCGTCCACCGGCACGGGGGCGGACAGGACGCGGCAGAGGTTCGCCTGGTAGACCTCACCGGCGGCGATGTGCTCGCGGATGCGGCGGACACCCGCCGTGTACGCGGCGCGGTCGAGCGAGGACGCCCAGTCGCCGGCCGCGGGCCCACGCCAGGCTCCCGGCACGGGCGCCGGCACCGACTGCTGCCTGACGTCCCGGAACCGGGCGCACGTCAGACGGCCCTCGAAGTCGGCGGCGACGGCCCAGAAACCGGTGGAGTCCAGGGCGGCCGGATCGTCCGTGACGTCGAGGAGTCCGGTCGCGACGCGGTCGCCGAAGCGGGCGAGAGGTGGGAGGTCGAGCACGTGTCGAGTCTATGGCGGGCGCGTCACGCGTGGTCCCGTCACGGCCGTCGCGGGCCACCGGGGGCCTCCGTGAACAGACGCACCGCAGCACGCTGCACAAACGGGTTTTTGTGCTGGCCCCGGAATCCGCTAGAGTTCACCTCGTCGCCGGGAAGCGGAAGCCGACCGAAACGACAGGCGGACGTAGCTCAGTTGGTAGAGCGCAACCTTGCCAAGGTTGAGGTCGCGAGTTCGAGCCTCGTCGTCCGCTCGAAGGAAGAGGGGGCATCCCGGCCCCCTGCACTCCTGGTGGAGTGGCCGAGAGGCGAGGCAACGGCCTGCAAAGCCGTCTACACGGGTTCAAATCCCGTCTCCACCTCCAAGGACGATTAGCTCAGCGGGAGAGCGCTTCCCTGACACGGAAGAGGTCACTGGTTCAATCCCAGTATCGTCCACTGGATCTCCGGATCCCCGCGCGATTAGCTCAGCGGGAGAGCGCTTCCCTGACACGGAAGAGGTCACTGGTTCAATCCCAGTATCGCGCACGCAGTGCCCATGATCCGCTCCTCGGAGTGATCGTGGTCGAGGACGATTAGCTCAGCGGGAGAGCGCTTCCCTGACACGGAAGAGGTCACTGGTTCAATCCCAGTATCGTCCACACAGCCCGAAGCCCCCGGTCAGCGACCGGGGGCTTCGGCGTGGGTCAGCTGGAGAAGAGCATGTGCCCGAAGCTCTTCTTCCGGTGGTGCCCGTAGTGGCCGCCGTGCGGGGCACCCCACGCGGGAGCCTGCGGAGCCGCCGGGTACGCCTGCGGGGCCGGCGGGGCGACAGGAGGTGCGGCGGGCTGGGACCACTGGGACTCCAGCCGGGTCAGTGACTCCAGCTCGCCGTAGTCGAGGAAGATGCCTCGGCACCCGCTGCACTGCTCGATCTGGACACCGTTGCGGTTGTAGGTGTGCATCGGGGCACGGCACTTCGGACACTGCATGATCGGTCAACTCCTCGCCGGTCGTTCCCGCTTCCTGTATCGCCAGGACAGACTCCGTCCGGCCGCGGGTCGGTTGCACCCTACTTCCTGGAACGTCGGTTCAGGTCCCTGGGGAGTGAGGGGAGACAGCGTCCATGCGCGCGCAGGCGTCGACCAGCGACCGCTCCACCTCGTCCAGCGCCCGGCCCGCCGCGACCGCCTTGGTGACGGCCCGTGCCGCGGTCTGTGCCGTCAGCGCGCGGGCCGGGACGTCCAGCGCGGTCCAGGGGTCACCGGCGGAGGGTACGGCCGGGCCGCCCGCCGCCCGGTAGGCGGTCAGGAAGCGGTGCCACTCGTCGGGCGCGAGCAGTCCGCAGGCGTACCAGGCCGCCGGGCGGGCCAGGTCCCACGCCGGGACGCCGGTGCCGAGGTCGTCGACGTCGATCAGCAGCCAGGTGTCATCGGGTGCCGGGGGGCGTATGAGCTGGCCGAGGTGGAAGTCGCCGTGACAGAGGGTCACCGGGTCCGGCATGGGCGCCTCGCCGCGGGCCCAGGCCGGGAGGGCGGCCCAGGCAGCCAGCACGGGCGCGGTGGCGGGGTGCCCTGCGGCGCCGGAGCGGAGCCGGGCGACGGCGTGGGCGGCCTGCGCGGGGCCGCGCATGGGCGGTACCGGGACGGGGGGCGGGGTGCGGTGGAGGCGGGCGAGGAGCGTGGCCGCGGCCTCCCAGGGGGCCGCTTCGGGGTCCTCCGGGTCGACGGGGACTCCGTAGGGCCAGTGGGTGACGAGCCGTCCGTGCAGCTCGACGGGCGTCGGGGCGAGTGGAGGCAGGAGGACGCCGGGGAGCGCGGCGGCGGTGGTGACACGGAGGATGAGCCGGGCGCGGTCGGTGCCGGGGGCGTGGGCCTTGGCGACGGTGCCGGCATGGCGGACGACGGTGGTGTCGTTCTCGCCGGTGGCGAGGGCTTCCGCGGGGCAGGGGCAGGGGTGGGTGTGGGTGTGGTCTCCGGCGCGGGCATGGGCTGTCGCCATGACGTGGGCTGTCAGGGCGGGGAGGAGGTCCGTGGTCACGGGGTGAGGGTACGGGGGGTTCGTGCGTGCCCGGGTCGCCGGAGCAGCCGGGCGCCGGTGAGGCACCCAGGGTGCGGGTGGGCCGGGCTGCGCACGGGGTGCCGTCGCGCCCACCCTCCCCCATCGCCCTGGGGGTACCCCCTCCGGGGAGGCACGACTGTCCGCGGAGGGCGGCCGGTGGTGCGCGCCGCGCGGTACGGCGGCCCTGGTGGCGCGCCGGCCGCCGCGCCCGCACGCGTCACGGCGGCACAGACACCGCAGGCTTACGACCCCGGCCCTCACCGGGACGGCACCCTCACCGGCAGGTGCCCGGGCACAGCAATGCCGGCGCAGCTCCCCAGCTGCGCCGGCATTCTTGCCGTCCGCCGCACCCCCGTCCCCACGGGGTTTCATGGGTGGATGTCCCCGCCCGGACCGCTCTTCCGGGCCTGAGGTCGCCGCTCAGCGCCCCAGCATCTCTCCCACGGACGACGCCTGTATGGCCACTGTCTCCCACCCGTCGAAGACGAGAAGGAGCAGGACCGCCAGGGGAAGGGCCATCAGCGTCGCCACCGCCGGGTGCCGGCGGCCCTCGCCGCGATCCCGTCTGCGGACCACTGTCCGCGGTGCCGTGTGTGCCATGGTCCCTCTCCTGGCCGTTTCTGTTGTGTCTGGCAGCGGCGGGCGTCTGACCTCGGGGGACGAGTGCTGCACCCGCCGCTTGACCTCAAATCTATGGGCCCGGCGCCCTGCGGACGTCATGCCCTCGTACCGAATGCCGGGCCTCCCGGAGGATGAGCCATGACCCGCGCCGTACTCCCCTGGGTGGAGACGGGGTCCTAGGCCTCAGGGACATCCCCGACGGGCCGCCCGCTCTGCCCCGGTTTCTCCGAGCCGTCCACGCGCGGTACCGGTTGTTCCACCAGGGCGAGCACCCGGTTCGCCATGAACCGGGCGGTCCGCACGACCGCCCCGGTCCGGGTGACTTCGCTCACTTCGACCACCCCCCGGCGCATCGCGGTCTCCACCCTGCGCCCCGCCCTGCTCGCCACCATCTCGTACGTACGCGTCGTGTCCCCCGCATCCACGACGATCTCCACACGGTCACCCTTCACACGATCAATCCCCCTTCGGTGTCGGGTGGTTGGGATCACCCGCGGCCCGAACCCGTCCTGCGCGCAGACTCCCTGACCACTCTTCAAGTCTCCCACCCACCACTGACAATCCATCGGTTCGAGAGGGCGCGGCCTCTGCGCACGGGCCGCTGTGGAAACGTAAGCTGTGGCACGTCACAGGACCGGGCAGCGGGGATGAACATGGCGATGATGCGCCTGAGGCGCGAGGACCCGCGCGTCGTCGGCTCTTTCAAGCTCCACCGACGACTCGGCGCGGGCGGGATGGGCGTGGTCTACCTGGGCTCCGACAAGAAGGGGCAGCGGGTCGCGCTGAAGGTCATCCGCCCCGATCTGGCGGAGGACCAGGAGTTCCGCTCACGGTTCGCGCGCGAGGTCTCGGCGGCCCGGCGCATCCGCGGTGGCTGCACGGCCCGGCTGGTGGCGGCCGACCTCGAGGCGGAGCGCCCGTGGTTCGCCACGCAGTACGTACCCGGCCCGTCCCTGCACGACAGGGTCGCCGACGAGGGGCCGATCGGCGCGGCCGAGGTCGCGGCCGTCGGCGCCGCCCTGTCCGAAGGGCTGGTCGCCGTGCACGAGGCCGGTGTGGTGCACCGGGATCTCAAGCCGTCCAACATTCTGCTGTCCCCGAAGGGTCCGCGGATCATCGACTTCGGCATCGCGTGGGCCACCGGCGCCTCGACGCTCACACATGTCGGCACGGCGGTCGGCTCGCCCGGCTTCCTCGCACCGGAACAGGTGCGCGGGGCGGCCGTCACGCCGGCCACGGACGTGTTCTCGCTGGGCGCCACGCTCGCGTACGCGTCGATGGGCGACTCCCCCTTCGGGCACGGCAGTTCGGAGGTGATGCTGTACCGCGTGGTGCACGAGGAGGCCCAACTGGTGGGCGTCCCGGACGCGCTGGCCCCACTCGTCCGCGCGTGTCTGGCGAAGGACCCCGAGGAACGGCCCAGCACGCTGCAGTTGTCGCTGCGGCTCAAGGAGATCGCGGCGCGGGAGTCCCAAGGCCTCGCGGACGTCCGTCCGCCGGGGCCGCGGGTCCCCGAGTCGGACCGGCCCACGGGGCGCCTCGCGGACACGTACCCGGAGCGTGCGCAGCGCCGGCGGGGTGGTCAGGACGGTCAGGGGACCCCGCCACCGCGGGAACGCGGTACGGCTCCCGGACGGGATGCCGCACCACGGGCCGGCGGGGGGTCGTCCCCCGGACGGAAGGGTCGGGGCGTGCCCGCGTCGCGGGGCGTCCCCGCCCGTGACAGTTCCTCGCGCGGCGGCACTCAGCCCCACTCCGGATCCCGGTCGGGATCACGGCCCGCGCCGCAGTCCGGATCTCGGTCCGGATCTCGGTCCGGATCACGCTCCGGGTCCCGGACCGGGACGTCGTCCCGCACCACACGGTCCGGCAACGGTGCCCGCCGCCCGGGCCCCCGGACGACCGGGACGGGTCTGCGGCCGGCCAATCCGCGGCTGCTCAGACAGCGCCTCTTCGTGTTCGTCGTGGTGACGCTGGTGGTCGCGCTGGGTATCGCGCTGGTACAGGGCTGCCAGGGTCCCGGGTGAGACCCCGACAACCAGGGCCGGGCCGCTACTCCTGCGGACGCCCGGTGGTCACGGCGTAGAAGGCGACCGCGGCCGCCGCTCCCACGTTGAGGGAGTCGACGCCGTGGGACATCGGGATGCGGACCCACTCGTCGGCGGCGGCCAGGGCCCGGCCGGACAGTCCGCTGCCTTCCGCGCCGAGCATCAGGCCCACCCGCGGCATCCGGTGCGGTGCCACGTCGTCCAGCGGCCGGGCCTGTTCGCCGGGGGTGAGGGCAAGCAGCCGGAACCCTGCCGCGCGCACCGTCTCCAGCCCCTGGGGCCAGGTGTCCACCCGTGCGTACGGCACCGAGAAGACCGCCCCCATCGAGACCTTCACGCTGCGCCGGTACAAGGGGTCGGCACAGTCCGGGGAGAGCAGGACGGCGTCCATCCCCAGGGCGGCGGCCGAGCGGAATACGGCGCCGATGTTGGTGTGGTCGTTGACCGACTCCATGACGACGACCCGGCGGGCGGTGCGGAGCACGTCGGCCGTCGTGGGCAGGGGCCGGCGCTGCATCGAGGCGAGCGCGCCGCGGTGCACGTGGTATCCGGTGACCTCTTCGGCGAGCGCGGGTTCCACGACGTACACCGGGGCGTCGGTGCGGTCGATGACGTCCCGCATGACGTCGACCCACTTCGCGGAGAGCAGCATCGACCGCATCGCGTAGCCGGCTTCCCCGGCGCGCCTGATGACCTTCTCGCCCTCGGCGATGAACAGGCCCTCGGCGGGTTCGCGCCGGCGGCGCAGTTCGACGTCGGTCAGGCCGGTGTAGTCGTGCAGTCGCGGGTCGCCCGGGTCCTCGACGGTGATGACGTCGGCCATGTCAGGCCGCCCCGTGCGGGCCCACACCGACGACCTCACCGATGACGATGACGGCCGGCGGCTTGACGTCCTGTGCGACGACGGTCTCGGCGACGGTGGCGAGAGTGGCGTCCACGCGGCGCTGGGCGGCGGTGGTGCCCTCCTGGACGAGGGCGACGGGGGTGTCCGGGGACTTGCCGTGCTCCATGAGGGTCGCGGCGATCCGGCCGATCTTGTCGACCCCCATGAGGACGACGAGGGTGCCGGTCAGTCGGGCCAGGGACGGCCAGTCGACGAGAGAGCGTTCGTCGTCGGGGGCGACATGGCCACTGACGACGGTGAACTCGTGCGCCACACCGCGGTGGGTGACAGGGATGCCGGCCGCGCCCGGGACGGAGATGGAGCTGGAGATGCCGGGGACGACGGTGCAGGGGATGCCCGCCTCGGCGAGCGCCTGGAGCTCCTCCATGCCGCGGCCGAAGACGTAGGGATCGCCGCCCTTGAGCCGGACCACCGATCTGCCCTGCCGGGCATGCTCGACGAGCGCGTTGTTGATGGCCTCCTGGGCCATGAAACGGCCGTAGGGGATCTTCGCCGCGTCGATCACCTCGACATGCGGCGGGAGCTCGGCGAGCAGGTCCCGCGGGCCGAGCCGGTCGGCGATGACGACGTCGGCCTCGGCGAGCAGGCGGCGCCCGCGCACCGTGATCAGGTCCGGGTCGCCTGGGCCGCCGCCGACGAGGGCGACGCCCGGGGTGCGGGTGCGGTGGTGCGGGGCGACCAGGGTGCCGTCGCGCAGGCCCTCGACGACGGCGTCGCGGATGGCGGCGGTGTGGCGGGGGTCGCGGCCGCGTGCCCGCGTCGTGAGCACGGCGACGGTGACGCCCTCGCTGGAGCCGGTGGCGGGGGTCCAGGCCGTCGCCGCGTCGGCGTCGTCGGAGCGGACGCACCAGACGCGGTGGCGCTCCGCTTCGGCGGACGCCGCGGTGTTGGCCTCGGGGTCGCTGGTGGCGATGAGGGCGTACCAGGCGTCGGCGAGGTCGCCCTCGGTGTAGGGACGCCGGTGCCAGGTGATCTCGCCGGTGTCCGCCATGGCCTCCACCGAGGGAGTGGCCTCGGGGGACACGACGTGGATGTCGGCGCCCGCCGCGATGAGGGCGGGGAGGCGGCGCTGGGCGACCTGGCCGGCGCCGAGGACGACCACGCGGCGGCCGGTGAGGCGGAGGCCTACGGGGTAGGCGGGGTGTTCGGCCATCAGGATGGGCTCCTCGGGCAAGCGGTGGGTCAGCGGGCACGCTGCGGCTTTGGAGCGGGCCTGACGTGGGGATTTTATGCGGGCGTCCGGTGGGGGTCAGCCGGATGGGGTGTTTCCCCGGCCTGCCTCGGTCCCGGACTGCCCCCGGTCCCCGCGCGGGCGTGCGGGTGGGCCCGCGGATCGGCGCGCGGTCCGGCCGCGGACACCGGACCCCGGGCGGGCGGAGGGGCGGCCGTGCCCACCCCGTGCCGCATGGCATGCGCCGCACGGCGTGTTCCATGCGCCCCTG